>JAHIKV010000191.1 GCA_018897395.1 Planctomycetota bacterium
CGGAGAAGCCCGTCGGAGAGCCGGATGCGGGAAATCCGCACGTCCGGTTCGATGAGCGGGAGGTGGAAACGGAGCATGGCATGCGGCTATTGAGACACGGACGGGGAAACCCCGACACGGAATTATGCCGAAGCCTACCCCGCCGCGCCACCTCTCGACTCTACCCAGTCGGGGCGAATCTGGCACGGAGCGCTCAACACTAGCCCGAAGCGCAAGCGAGGGCAACCCGGTGTCCAACCCTCGCTTGCGCTTCGGGCTAGTGTTCGACTGGTGAGAAATGCGGGCTAACGGCCCCCGGAGGGAAAACCTGAAATCCAAGCACATTCCGGGGGCTGTTAGCCCCCGGCTATCGCGAGATTTATCAGAGAGGAATAATCTTGCGACAAAAATATCGCTCAAAAGACGGCGAACCCCAACATCAGGGCCGTCCCAGGTCCAATCGGGCGTCGAGCACCTTGCGGATCCGCGCGGCCAACTCGCTCAGGTGCGCGCGGGTGTAGTCGTCCAATTGGGCCTTGCCGCCGAGTACCTCCCGCAAGCGGACCTCCAGTTGATCCAGTTCGGCGGCGGCTAGGGTTTGGCAATCGGTCGGCGCCGGGGCCTTGCCCAACGCCAGATCGGCCAGCCGGCGGAAATAGCGCTGCTGCAAGTTTCGCCGCAAACTGTCGATGGCCGGCTTGCGGTTGGTGAACTTGCCTTCCTTCAGGTTCTCGGTCTCCTTGAAAACGGTTGCCGTGAGCCGATCGAGCAACTCGGCGGCCGTGAAGGCGTCCTGATCGGCCGGCACTTTTAACTCAGTGTCCAGCACACGCGAGAGCGTGACTGGAGACATCACTTGGGCGAGTACCATGTCCTGCATGGACAGCACCGTATCATGCACGGCGATATCCGGCCGCTTGGGGATGTTTTTTCCCCACTGATACCAGTGGTGCGGAGCGAGGAAATCGTAAAGTTTCGGCGGAATCCGGAGCGCCTCGGGGCCAAGAACATTCTTTTCGAGGAACGTCAGGGCCTCCCGTTGTTTCTTCGGATCGGTCGGCACGAACGGCGGCCGGGCGTCTGTGTCGCCCTTGTGGTCGCGGTATACATGCACGCCGCCGATGAAACGAGCGACGAAGTGCATCGCCCGGCCGTGTTCCCGCAGGATAATGGAGAACGCTTGCCGCACCCGCTCGTAGCTGTCGCCCGGTTCGGTAACCCGATCGACCAATTCCGGCAGGACCTGATTGATCAACTCGACCCTTCGGCCGGCGAACTCGATCGGATCCTTGCTCAGATCGAACGGATTGACCAGCGGATCGGAGGCCAGCCCACGTGCGTCCTCGTCGGTTGCGTACTGCAACTCTGGTTGGGTACAGCGCGAGGCGATCTTTCTCAGCTCGGCGACCTCTTTTTCCGTGCCGCCGGGCAGCGGCTTGTAGGCGTACTCGATGACCCAATAATCATAAGGGCCGCAGACCAGATTGAAATAATCGCCCTGCTTCTTGCCCTGGGGCGAGACGTTCGCCGGCAGGTAGTCCATCACGGAGCTTGCCATGCCGATTTTGCGGGTCTTCTCAAGATCGTTCAATTCGTCCATGGTCAACATGGTGCTGGCCTTGAAGTTGTGCCGCAAGCCGAGCGTGTGGCCTACTTCATGAGTGGCGATGGATCGGACACCCTGGAACAGCAGCTTTTCGATCTCCTCCTTGTCGAGCTTGCCCTTGCCTTTTCCGGCGGCGGCCAGGGCCATAGTGCCGAAAGCCATCTGTTGGGCCATGCCGCGGGTGTATTCGCCGTCGGCGAGGCAGTCGCGCCCCAAGCGGAACGGGGCCTGCGCATTGGCGCCCGGCAGTCCGCTAATATCCAGGGGGTCAGCCGATGCGGATACCGCTTTGCCCGTGTCGCTCCACCCCAAATAACTCGCCCAGAACTCGACGAAATCGGCGTCGAAGATGATGTCGGCGTCGAGAATTTGGCCGGTCGTCGGATTCACTCGGCAGGGGCCTCGGGCGAAACCCATGCTGGTGGTGATCCAGCGGAAGGTGTTGTAGTTGATGTCCTCGGCGTCCCACTGGGCGTTGTCCGGCTGCTGACGGACCTCGATTGCATTGGAGAATCCGACCTTCTCGAACGTTATGTTCCACTCCAAAATCCCTTCGCGGACCGCGGCCCGGAACTCATACGGAACGGTCTTGTCGATCCAGAAGATGATCGGCGTCGCCGGCGGCGAAACCTTGGCCGACGGGTCGGCCTTGCGGAGGTCCCAGCGGTTGATGTAGCGGACGAACCGATCGTTCTCGCCGGACTTGGAAAAGTCCTTGATTACCGTCAGGAAGTGTCCAACCCGGTCGTCGGCCAATCGGGGTTTGTAGCCGGTCTGTTTCAGCCGGCTGATCGAGTAGTGGATGTGGATCGTCACGCCGCGGGTATCGGGTACGGTATCCGACGGTTTCGCGCCGCCGGAGGCGTAGGTGGCCGCCACTTCAATCTCGACGTTGTCCTTGAAACCCTTCAACTCGCTCCAACTCGACCGGTCGGGAGCGAACGTGAATCCCTTCAGCACCTTGGAAATCTGCGGCAGGTCGCCCATGAAGACGGGCGTCAGATCGACCATGAAGCCGCCTTTCGGGCTCTTCGTGAGGATCGGCAGGCTGTATAGAATGCTGTCGGTGTACGAGAGGTGGACGGCCTTCTCCTGCGGAGAGCCTTTAGCCGCGCGAAACCGTACGTTGCGGCGGACGATTTGGATTCGTTCGTCTACCTTGCGGAACTGCCAAATCCAGTCGTCGCCGCGGTCCCACGTCATTCCGCCCAACAGCGGCATTTCACCGATGCCGCGGGCGATGGCGATCAGCACCATCATGTCTTTGTTTAGATTGTCCGGCGAAATCTCGCCCAACAGCTTCGTCCCCTTTTGGTGCATCTTGATGAAGCCGTCGATGGTCCGGGCGCCGGACGTCAGTTGTTCATACGGCGGTGGTTGCGGTTGGGTGGGTTTCTTGGCTTCCTCGGCCAAGGCTTGGGAAAGAACGATCAGGCAAAGACCAAAGGCCGCAAAAAATCGAAGCGAAAACAGGCGGTTTCTCATGGTTGCGTTCCTAGACAACGTTATGGAGTTTGGTAATCAAACCAACAGGCCCACCGGATGGTGGGGGAGGGAGGTGTTTTTCCAGTAGCCGGAAAATATCGTTAGATATATCCCAGTTTAACAAGGTTCCCACCGATTACCAGTCCATTGCCGAAGATTAGGATTATGCGTAAGATTCAGTGTTTTCGATGCTTTCACACCTTGTTCCCACGCAGAGCATGGGAACGAGATGTTTAACCAATCACACGCGGAGTCTCCATTGCATAGATTACGTATATTGATTTTCCTGTCCGCCGTTCTCGCGGCGGCGTTGCCCGCGGTCGGACAGTTCAGCCTCGATGAAGCAAATCCGAGCGGCGGTTTGTTCGACTCGGCCCCGAGCCGCGAGAAAAGCGTCGTTTCAGTGCAAGGTACGTTTACCGCGCCCACGGAGGGAAAACCGGGCGAACTGTTCGTCACCGCCAAGATCGAGCCGGGATGGCACATCTACTCGATCGCGCAGCCGTCGGGCGGTCCGATCGCCACGCGGATCACGGTCGATCTGCCGCCGGGCGTCCGACTGACCAACGAGTTTCGTCCGTCGGTCGCGCCGGACAAAAAGCTGGAGCCCGTGTTCGACAACATCATGGTCGAAACGCATCACGGCACGGTTGTCTGGCGCGCTCCGCTCGAGTTCGCCGCGGGCGTCGATCCGTCGACTTTGCGTATCGAGGGGGCGGTGACCGTTCAGCCGTGCGACGCGAATTCATGTCTGCCGCCGCGAGAATTGCCTTTCACGGCGATGCTCGGGCCGGCGCCGCTTGCGGCTTCGCGGGCCGCGCCGGAGGGGGCCGCCGAAAGATTGTCGTTGCATACGGTTCTTTCGCAACTCCTCTTCGCGTTTCTCGGTGGATTGATTCTAAACATTATGCCGTGCGTTTTGCCGGTCATCAGTCTCAAGCTGCTTGCCTTCATGCAACAGGCGGGCGAAAGCCGCGGCCGCGTGTTCGCGCTTAACGTGTGGTACTCGATAGGACTGATCTCGGTGTTCATGGTCCTTGCCGCGTTGGCCGCCACCGCCGGATTGGCCTGGGGCGAGCAATTCACGCTGCCTTGGTTCAAGGTCGCCATGACGGGCCTGGTCTTCGTCATGGCGTTGAGCTTTCTCGGGGTGTGGGAGATTCCGATTCCCGGCTTCGTCGGGGCGGGCAAGGCCGGCCAACTGCAAACCCGCGAAGGACCCGCCGGGGCGTTCTTCAAGGGCGTCTTCACCACGATCCTAGCCACGCCTTGCAGCGGGCCGTTCCTCGGACCAGTGTTCGGCTTCCTGCTCGGGAAGCCTCCCTTCCTGGTCTACGGGATATTCGCGGCAGTCGGCTTGGGCATGGCCTCGCCGTATCTGATTATCGGTGCATTTCCAAAGCTGATCCGATACCTGCCCAAGCCCGGCGGCTGGATGGAGACGTTCAAGCAACTGATGGGCTTTCTCCTGCTAGCCACGGTGATATATCTTTTCAGCACGCTGACCATGCCGTATTTTCTGCCCACGATGACGCTGCTGTTGGGCTTATGGATCGCTTGCTGGTGGATCGGCCGGACGCCCGCCACGGCCACGCCGCAAGTCAAAGCGACGGCCTGGTTGGGCGCTATTATCGTGGCGGTCCTTGTGGGCCGGTTAGCCTTCACCGTGTTGTTTTGGGAGCCGATCATCCCCTGGCAGCCTTTCTCGCCCAAGGCGCTCCAGCAAGCCCGCGCCGAGGGCAAGACCGTAATGGTCGATTTCACCGCCGACTGGTGTCCGAATTGCAAGACCAACTCGCGGCTGGCGATCGAGAAGGAGGCCGTGTTGGAGTTGGTCCGCGCCAACGGCGTGGCGCCGCTGATTGCCGACTGGACCGACAAGTCGCCGGTGATTAAGAAGGCACTGAACGATCTGGGGTACAATTCCATCCCGCTATTGGCTATCTGGCCCGCCCAGCCGGCCGAGAAAGAGGTGATTTTGCTGCCGGACTTGATCTCCGAGAATCAGGTGCTCAAGGCGTTGAAAGAAGCGGGACCGTCGAAGCCGCGCTGATATTTCCTTGTTCCCATGCTCCGCATGGGAACACACTGCCCAGGACGCTCCGCGTCCGCTGAGTTCGCGTAGGCCCGGGTTGCAACCCGGCGGACCTTCTGCTGCCGGGTCTCGATCCGGCCTACCTACTTGGCGGAGTGACCGGCGCCAAGTAGAATGGAAAAAGTTCAGAATCGGTCCCCGAGAAGTTTCGGAGCCAGCGCCGATGGATATTCGACGGCAGATTGAGTACTGGTTAGACGGATCGCAGGACGACATTGAGGCGGCTGCGGTCTTGCTGGAAAAACCCAAGATTCGCCAAAGTCTTTTTTTTGCCCACTTGGCCGTAGAGAAGGCTCTCAAGGCCCACGTGTCGAAAGCCACTGAAACAGTACCACCACGAACGCATGACCTTCTTCGGCTGGCGGAACTGGCGGGAATTTCACTTGAGCCTCCACGCCGCATGTTCCTGGCGAGGTTGCAGCGGTACTGCCTGGAAGGCCGCTATCCGGATTTTCCTATCGAAACGCCCGAGTTGGACGAAGCTCGGGCAGAACTTGACGAAGCGCGGGAAACGAGAGCATGGTTAGTCAAGCAATTGATGCCGTAGTACGGCAATACCTTCGCGCCTTGGCCGAAGCGGGCATCCACGCGCGACGCGCCGTTCTGTTCGGTTCGCACGCCAAGGGCACGGCGGACGAGTGGAGCGACATCGACCTGGTGGTCATCGCGCCGGAATTGGAGCCGCCGGCCGGCCGTCGTCTTGTCAACAAGCTTTGGGAATTGCGGGCGACGACCGATTCCCGCGTCGAGCCGATCCCCTGCGGCGAGCGCGAGTGGGAAACCGACGACAGCCGCCCGATCCTCGAAATCGCCCGCCGAGAGGGGATTCTGGTGAACGGTTGAGGAGTGCCGCCGTAGACCGGTTTTCAACCCTGGGATCACCCCGTTAGGGTCTTAAGTTTGGCAAAATACTTGACATCTCACCGGCCACCAGATAGGCTATATTCACTTCCGAGATCCTATTGCCTTACTTTTTCTAGGCGGTTTCCCGACCTATAGGGATTGACTACGCACTCTTTCGATCACTTCACTGGCCCGCTATTGGAGTAAACGTAACCGTTCACACCCTGGGGGCGTTTTTTGATAAATTGATCTGGACACACGGAGCGATTTCGGCGACATAAGTGGCATGTCGCTTGAAATTACGGAAGAAATCATCGCTCGCCAGACACCGGAAGCACAGGCCGTTATCCGACTGTTGCTGGCGAAAATCGCCGAGTTGGAAGCGCGGGTCGAGCAGCTTGAACGAGGGCAAAAAACGCCCCAGTAAGTAGGGTGCGTCCTCGACGCACCACAATCAATATTATCGGTGCGTCGCGGACGCACCCTACGATTATTTCCCCCACACCACTCCCCGCTTCCCCTTCCGCACTCGCCCGATGAGCCAAGATTGCAAGCCGTCGCGCTTCAACATGCGGCGGATGCTTTCGGCGTAATAGGGCGAGACGATCAACACCAGCCCGACGCCCATGTTGAACACCTGCTCCATCTCCTCCTGATCGACCTCGCCGAGACGTTGCAACCAGGAGAAGACCGGCGGGACGGGCCAACTGCCGCGCTCGATCACCACCTGAACGCCCTCGGGCAGGATGCGTTCGAGATTCTCGAACAGTCCGCCGCCGGTGACGTGGGCAATGCCGCCCACCACGTTCTTCACGCGGTAGTAGGACAGCACCTTTCGCACCGGCCGGACGTAAATCCGCGTGGGCGTCAGCAGCGCCTCGCCGACGGTTTGACCAAGCTCCTCGACGTGGTCCGAGACCTTGTGGCCGGCGATGTCGAAGGCGATCTTCCGCGCCAGACTGTATCCGTTCGAGTGCAGCCCGGTCGAGGCGACGCCGATCGCCAGGTCGTCCGGCTGGATGGCCCGACCGTCGATCAGCCGCGATTTCTCCACCACACCGACACAGAAGCCGACCAGGTCGTAATCGCCCGGCGCGTAGAGGTCTGGCAGGATGGCGGTCTCGCCGCCGAGCAGGGCGCTGTCGGCCTCGATGCATCCGGCGGCGATTCCCTCGACGAGTTGCTCCAACAGTTCCGGGTCGTCCTTGGGCATGGCGACGTAGTCGAGGAAGAAGAGCGGCTCGGCCCCGCAACAGAGGGCGTCGTTGACGCTCATCGCCACCAGGTCGATGCCGACCGTGTCGTGTTTGCCCGTCTCGACGGCCACCTTCAGCTTCGTGCCCACGCCGTCGGTGCAGGATACGAGCACGGGGGTTTTGTAGCGGCGGGCGAAGAGCCGGTTGGGGAAATCGAGCTGGAACAGCCCGGCAAACCCGCCGTCGAGGGGGATTACCCGCGGCGTGTGGGTCCGCGCCAGCAGCCGCGGCAACCGGCTCATGGCCTGTCGGTAAACTTCCAGATCGACGCCTGCGTCTTTGTATGTCGCTTTGGCCATTGCGGTTGCGTGTCCTTCGCCGAGATTGTCGCATTGTAGCCGTTATCATCGCCCATTGACAAGCGGCCGTGGGGCTGGCAAGTTGGGACGAACTATCGCATGTTTAGCAGCCGCCGGCACGGCGGCTTGCGGGTAATGAGCGTCAGGAAAACAATGATGCGAACAATAGCCGGGGGCTAACAGCCCCCGGAGGAAAACTCCCGCAACCGGCGCACATTCCGGGGGCTGTTAGCCCCCGGCTATTATCCGCGACTATTACAACGGTTTTTCAAGCAAGGAGGTGTGGAATGCGGTTGGCAAACGGTCTTCTCTCGGCGATGGCATTCCTGGTCGTATCGTGTGCGTCCATTTCGGCGTTGACCTTCTTAGGTTGCACTCGCGCGGCCGAGCAAAGACCGAGTAAGCCGGCCGAGAAATCGGAACCGGCCGCCGTAGCCGAGACGGAGAAAACCGAGCGGCCGGCGGCGCAACCTGCGGGCCCCGTCGAAACCGTATTGAAGTCGATTCCCGACTCGCCCGAGGGCATGCCGCCGGCGCCGAAAGTATCGACGTTCGCGCCGGCCGAAGACCTTGCGATTCAGGCTGACAAGTACATAAAGAATTTAGAGAAGACCATCGTCGACGACGATGAGTTCCAATACATCCAAGAGAAGATTGCCAAGGAGGCGAACACTCTTATCATCATCACCCTGGCCCTGGGTTTGCACGACGAGCCGAACAAGTACAAGGACCGCGCGGGCGCGTTGATGCAGGCCGCCGCCCTGTTGGCCGCCGTCGAGGACCTGGAGGCGGCGAAGAAGGCCGTCGCCGCCGTCCGGGAGGCCGCCGACGGAAAGCGGAAATCCAATATGGAGCTGAAGTGGGGGCGGGCCGCCTCCTTGCCCGAGTTGATGAAGCAGGTGCCGCTGGTCAACACCAAACTGAAGCGGCACGTCAAAGGCGAGCGGTTCAAGTCGAAGGCCAAGCTCACCGCCGGCTACACGGCCGTTATCGCCGCGATTGCCCAAGGCTCGATGGCCGACACTTCCGAGGCGAAAGACGCCGGGCAAGTGAAGCAGTGGTTCGAGTTCTCCGTGGCGATGCGGGACTCTGCCGGCGCTCTGAACGCCGCCATCCACAAGGGCGACGAACCAGCCGCGGCCGAAGCGATGAAAAAACTCGCCCAAAGCTGCAACGACTGCCACGCCGTTTTCCATCCCGAGGCCGAGATCGAGTAGCGTCCAGACGAGAAACGCGGGAATACGGCACGACAAGATGATACTCTACAACCGCCGTTTCCCTCCCGACCTGAGTTTTGGATAGGGTCACATCATCGAAATAGCCGGGGGCTAACAGCCCCCGGAGAACGTCGCAAGACATCAAAACAGCAGCGCGGATTGTTGGGGTGGCAGTTGTACTGCCACCCCTGTTTTTGCCGCGTTTCCCGGGGTGGCAGTACAACTGCCACCCCAACATGTGGCTTTTTCAACGGGGGGCTGTTAGCCCCGGCTATTTTCTTATCCAAAACTCAGGTTCACAATGGTTCGGCGTTGCGATATTATACCGTCCTCCGTCCTCGAAGGCAAATTGTCTGAAACGCGACGGAGGCGGCCATGCCGGTCATATGGCTTGCGCGCGACCGCGAGTTCATCAGCGCCTTCAAGAACAAACGGCTGCTCGAATGCGCACGCGGCGTTGCGGCCGTCGCACCGAGACTCGTCAAGTGCGGGCAACGGGACGATATACGGCGCTGCCGAATCCGAGGATCGGATAGAAAATAAATTGACCGAGAGCGGCCGAAAAAAAAGCCCACGGGGTGCAACCCGTGGGCTTAAGGGAGATTTCCAGTAAATACCGCGATGCTTTAGGAAGCGTCATCCAAGCCGCCGACGATTTCCTTCATTTCGGAGGTCTCGTGCTTGCTGCGCCAGACCGCCCAAATGGTCAACAGGACGCAGACCGCGACGACGATAATTCCGACGGGCCAGTCGGTCGGCAGATTATCCAACTTGCTGGAGACGGGCATGTTGGGATCAAACTTGCTTACGTCCGGCCGGACTCCCGCCACGTTGTAGGACAGAACCAGACCGAGTCCCAACAGGCTGACCATGTTCATCACCTTGACCATCGGATTGATGGCCGGCCCGGCGGTGTCCTTCAAGGGGTCGCCCACGGTATCGCCGGTCACCGCGGCCTTGTGCTTGGCGCTCCCCTTGCCCGTGGTTTCGGTCTTCGGTTCGTCCTCGATCAGCTTCTTCGCGTTGTCCCAAGCGCCGCCGGCGTTGGCCATGAAGACGGCCAGCAGTTGGCCGACCAGGATCATGCCGGCGAGGAACCCGCCGAGCGCGTAAGGGCCGAGCAGGAAGCCCACGGCAAACGGGGCGGTAATGGCCAACAGGGCGGGGCCGATCAACTCTTTTTGGGCGGTGTTGGTGCAGATGTTTACCACCCGCCCGTAGTCGGGCAGCTTCTTGCCGGCCATGATGTCCGGGTCCTTGAACTGCACGCGGCATTCCTTGACGATGAAGAAGGCCGCCCGGCCCACCGCCCGAATCAACATCGAACTGAACAGGAACGGCACGGCGCCGCCGATCAGCAATCCGATCAGCACCATCGGGTCGGCCACGGTAAGGAAACCCGAGAAGTATTCGTACTGCTCGGTGGTCATTTGAGCGAGCTTGTCCTCGCTGCCGACGGCAATCACGGCGATGAAGCTGGCGAAGAGCGATACGGCGGCGATCACCGCCGAACCGATGGCGATGCCCTTGGTTTCGGCCTTGGTGGTGTTGCCCACCGCGTCGAGGTCGGCCAGTATTTGCCGTGCCCGTTTGTAGTTCTCCTCGCCCATTTCCCGGCGGTCGTAGGCCATCTCTCCGATGCCGTTGGCGTTGTCGGCCACGGGTCCGAAGACGTCCATCGAGATGGTGTTGCCCGTAAGGGTCAACATTCCGATGCCGGTCATGGCCACGCCGTAGGCGACGAAGATCGGCGGCGTGCCCCAGTAGCAGAGGACCGAGAGGATGATCGCCCCGGCGAGCACCAGCAAGGCGGCCACCGTGCTCTCGTAACCGACGGCGAAGCCTTGGATGATGTTCGTGGCGTCGCCCGTCTGGCAACTTCGCACCAACGATTTTACCGGGGGATGCGAGGTGTGCGTGTAGTAGCTGGTCACCTTGTTAAGCGAGATGGCCAGGAACACGCCGACCAAGCAGGTAAAAGCCGGCCGCATGTCCAGGTTGGCGATGCCGAAGTTGAACCAGGGGGCCAGGTTGGCGGCGTCTCCTCCGGGGAAGCCGGCCGCGGCCATCGCATATTCCTTCAAGTAATCCAACGGGAAGTACAGATACATCCCGCCGATGACGAAGAAACCGATGATCGAGATCAGCGAGCCGATCCAGAAGCCGCGATGGACGCTCTTCAGCGCGGTGTCGGATGTGTCGTCCGCTCCGGCCTTCACTGCGTAGGTGCTGATGATCGACCCGAGCACGCCGATGCCGCGGACCAGCAAGGGGAAGATCACGCCCTTGTGTCCGAAGCTGGCCAGGCCGAGGATCATCGCGGCCACCATGGTTACTTCGTAGCTCTCGAAGATGTCGGCGGCCATTCCGGCGCAGTCGCCCACGTTGTCGCCCACGTTGTCGGCGATCGTGGCGGCGTTGCGGGGATCGTCCTCGGGTATTCCGGCCTCGACCTTGCCGACCAGGTCGGCGCCGACGTCGGCCGCCTTGGTGTAGATTCCGCCGCCGACCCGCATGAACAAGGCCAACAGCGTGCCGCCGAAACCGAATCCCAACAGTGCCTCGTAGGCCTGCTCGCCGTAGATCATGAAGATGCAGGTTCCGCCCAACAGCCCCAGTCCGTCGGTCAACATGCCGGTGATCGTGCCGGTGCGGTATCCGAGCTGCATGGCCTCGCCGTAGCTCCGCTTGGCGGCGGCGGCGACGCGCAAGTTGCCTATGGTGGCCAGCCTCATGCCGACGAACCCGACCGTCCAGCTAAACAGCGAGCCGACCAGAAACGCGCCCGCGCGACCGAAGGCGAACGCCGGTTCCTCAGCCTTGGTGAAATATAGTGCAACTGTGATAACGATAATCAGCGGCCCGATCTTCTTGAATTGTGCGCCCAGATATGCGTTGGCCCCTTCGCGGATGGCCTTGGCGATCTCCTGCATCTTGGGCGTGCCCTGGTCGGCCTCCTTGACCTGTCTGACCAACATTCCGGCGTAGACGAGCCCCGCCACCGCGGTCAGCAGCACGGCGATCAGCGCGATCTGCTCGCCGAGGGGATATTTCTCGCTATTCAACAACGGCTCGAGGAGATGTACCTTTCCGTGTTCGGCCGGCGCATCGGACGAAGTGACCGCCTGCGTATCGGCGGCCGTTTGGCCTTCCGCCTGACCGACGGCCGAGTTGTTCCAAACGGCGGCGCCCAAGAAACCGGCGGCCACCACTGCCAAACATGCCACGTGCAGCCAATTCTTCAGCCGCCGTCTGGACAATCGATCTCCTTTGCCGAAATTACCGAATCGCATCATTGGGGACTCCTCGGGGAAAATCAGGTGGTGCCGTCGAACGGATTTCACAATCCGCCCACGCAACGAGACGGATAACGAGACGGATTAGGAAATCCGTCCTACGGGGCAATACGGGGCAATAAAGCCTGTTATTTTGCATACCCCGCCGAAGGCTGTCAAGGGCTTGGGAAAGTGTTCAGGAGCACCTTCGGTTGCCTAGATGGGGGGGTATCGGCCACTCTCGGCCGGACGGTTGGATATGGTCCGCACTCGATCCTTGCGGGCTATACAGTGAGCGGCTTGAAGTGTAACATTCTTTTCCATCCGATAAGAATGTTGCATTATTTTCCGTGCAACGTATAACACCCGCGGAACACCGCGAGATTCTTGTTCCGCACTTCCGTTCGACTACTTCGAGTGGCGACCGGCACAAATCGGGGGCAAATCGAATGCCTGCTCCCTCGGCCTACTAGACTGCTAGAACTTCTTGCCGTCGATCGCCATGCCGTCCTTACGGTTGCCCAGGCGGCGGTGGGTTTCGGGGTCGATCGAGTAGTTCATCTTATGCACCGAGCCGTCGCACAGGGCCATGTTGAAGCCACTCGGATGGGCACTGCCGAAGATGTAACTATTGAGCATACCGGGCGTGTCCGGCAGCGGCGGGTTGGTGGCGATCGTCGTCGCCGTGTCTTGGCCCGTCCAACGGCACTGGTCGTCGCTGTCGCCGTGGTAGGCCGATTGGTCGTCGCCCCCATCGAGGCCGGTGAAGTAGTGATCGGGGCAGATGTATTTCTCGCCCACCAGGTAGGTGTTGCTGGCGCCGTCGGTGATGTCGGCCATCCTGATCTGACTCCGCTGGGTAACGATGCCGTTGACCAGTTTCAGGTCGGCCTTTGAAAGCCAGCCGGAGGAGTTCGGGTTCGCCGCGTCCGACCAGGAACTGGGTGGTGGGAACCACGTGTTGATCACCGATCCGGCGTTGGCCGCGTAGTCGGCCGCGAACCAAGCCTGCGGCACGTAGCCGCCGTAAAGGGCGGCCATCCGGCCGCCTTGCTGGCCGTATTGAACGGGATGGAGCGCCGGCGGGCGGCGGCTCGGGCAGGTGAGCATCACCAACGGCGTTTGCACCATCTGCATCGACAACTGCCCGTACTGGGGGCTGCCTCTGGCTGTGCCCAGCGCCAAGTCGTGCAAGGCTTGTTGCTCCATGTAGGGGAGGCAATTGTAGAAGAAGCCGCCGGGCTGGAGCGGGCCGAAACCGCTGTTCGGGTCGCCGACGAAACAGTTTCCCCAGCCGCCGGTCGGCAGCCAGCCGTGGATGTGCTCGTGGTCCAGCGCCGCCAGGCTGATCTGCTTGAGGTTGTTTTGGCATTGAAGCATCCTCGCCGCTTCCCGCGCCGCCTGCACCGCAGGCAACAACAGAGCGATCAAAATGCCGATGATCGTGATCACCACGAGCAACTCAACCAATGTAAAAGCGGCCCTGCACGACGCTCGCTTCATTTTGTCACTCCTCATTTCAACTTGTGTCTTGAAACACGACATTACCACTTAAGCACGAGCGGCGTGACGTATCGGGTCACCTTCCGCATCGGCGCTTTGTCCTTGAGGAAATCTTGCCGACGGCCGTAAAGCGCCGCCGGATGGAGCTGTGGAGACATTGGAGAGATTTCGATCAACGTGTTGCCCTTGAACCGGCAGGTGCGAACCCTGCCATGAGTCTCCATGGTCCATAGTTCGGTTCTCTCGACCATCGGGAATTCGATGGTGATGATGTCCTTTTCTTCAAGATTCGTGAAGCGAAGGTATTGGCCGAACCAGGTATTCTTCGCCTCTCGTTGATCCACCCGGCAACGAACGGACTTCTTGTCGACCCAAAGCGGGATTCGCACAAGAGCTTCGCGGGCTTCTTTGTTCTTGAGCACCACTTTGCCTTCATACGGCAGGTAGCTGTCCACGTCCATCCACGGCGAGGCCCGGTTCAGCAGCAGGTTGACCTGGGCGACGCCGTCGCGATAGCGAAGCGTGCCGTCCCAGGCATAAAAAACCCCCATGTTTCCGTGGGGAGAACAACAGAGAAACGTGCAGTTCTTACTGGCTCTGCCGGCGTATGCGCCGACGCACTTCGCAAGGACCTTTTCAGTCTCTTCATTGAGATTCTTTCCGGCCAGCTTGCGCAGGTAGGGCATGTCCTCCGGCACAATCTGCATTTCAATGCCGTGGTTGCGGATGTACAGATCGACGTCTTCCCAGTAATCGCCGATCCCGTAATAGCTCAGTTTGACGGCCAAGCCGATGGTCCGCCCCGCGGCGCAGCCCTGGTCTTCAAAGAAACCGATGCGCCCGAGGTTTTTCTGGCGGGCCCATTCGTATCCTTCCCGGGCGAAGAGCATCAGCCGGGGATCGTTCACCGCGACCGCATAATCCAGGATCGCCCGCAACGTATTGATATGCCCGTGCCAATGTCCATGCCAGTGGGCGTGGTCGGGGCCCGCCACCATCGGGTAGTCTCCTTTCTCCCAGTCGGCCCACAGCTTCGGCTTGGTCAGAAAACGGACGAGTTCGCCCGAAAGCCGCAGGGCCTTATCGTTGTTGCTCAGAGAGTAGGAAGCAGCCATGCCGCCGGGAACGTGCCCTTGATGATTGAACAAGGAGCCTTCCTCGCCGAACTTCTCGTTGGGTGGCTCGACCGTGTCCTTCCAACCCTCCCTGACGTAGCAGGAGCGGAGATACTCGCCCTCATAACGCCCGTGGACCGGAAAGTAGGCGTAGTCGCCTTTGTGCTCCACGATCTTGTCGATCCCGTCGATGAGTCCATTGATCCGGTCCAACCACACGCGATTCCCCGTGTATTGATACCAGGCGTTCATGGCCCTTAATATCCGACCCTGGCCATGCACCATCACAAAGGGCTCGGGGATCCAGCGTTTGTCCGACGATCCAGGCACCCAGTGCAGGCCGTCCTTGCCGAACATCGAGAGCATCATGTCCGCCATCTTGGCTTCCCGATCCAATCCCTTCGTGCTTCCGGTCATCAATCTCAGGAAGGCCATGGCTTCCATCGCCTTGGGTTGGCAGGCCCCCAGCGAATTGCCGTGCATCTGCACCATCGGCCCGTCCATCGTGCTTCCGGCCATCGGCACTTCTTCCGGCCGGAAGGCGATGATAAGAGGCATCTCGTAGTTCCGGTCGTCGCGCATGATCGCCAGAAAGTGATCCAGCCCCCACCGGCCACGTTCGGCCAAATCGAGGGTGTCGGGCACCTCCGCCTCGTAGTAGCTGCCTTTGACGGCCGGCTCATTGATTTGCCCGGCGTTCGCAGAAGCCCCGCAGGCGACCGACAGCAAGACCGCCAACGCTGCCAGCAATGTTCCTCGAGCGTTGCCCAAGAGGTTGTCAAGTTTCATAATCCGTCTCTTTCTGTGGTTGGTAACTGTAATTCCTGCGGCACTGTCATGCGCCATTCAATAACCCCGTTTAGCCGGCGTGCTTGCACGCCGCGTGCCACACCACACGCGGCGAACAAGTTCGCCGGCTAAACGGTTTTTTCTTGTTGGGGCGGCAGTTCAACTGCCATCCCAACCTTGATGTCCCCTCTCCCCGTGGGAGAGGGTTAGGGTGAGGGCTGCGGTGAGTATGGCCGAAACCCCACTCACGCCAACCGCCCTCACCCCCGGCCCCTCTCCCAAAGGGAGAGGGGAGTTCTTGTTACCTCCGCTTCCTCCATGCGTAGCAGAGCAAGCCGACCAGCCCCGCCGCCAGCAGCACCAGCGTCGAAGGCTCGGGAATGACCGTGCCGTCAACCTGAATTTCCCAAACAACGCTTCCACCGGAGGTGGAATTGAGCATCAAGTAGCGTCCTGTAGCACCCAGGTTCGCGGACTTCGACGCGGCGGCTCCGGTGGTAAGGGTTACCGATCCGGTCGTAAAGTCGAACGTCTCGTCGTACGTCCACGTGCCGCTGGTGTTGCCGTGGCCGACAGTACCCGACCTGGTGACGATCGTGGCGATTGTGGCATAGGCGCCGCTCGGGCCGTCCAAACTGCTCCGGATGCCGAGCGTGTAGTTAGTGCTATATCCACTCTCCCAGGAAATCTTGACGTTGTTCAGGCTATAGTCCGCTCCAAGATCAACCATGATCCATGCGGGAGTCCCACCAGGAACCCACCGGTGTCCACAATTAGTCCCATCTTTTGGCCCATCTGGCCCGAGATTCCCGTCAAACGCCTGGGCCGCATTGTAATAACCGGGATATGGGTAGCCCCATGGACTTGCGTCAAACTCAGCGCTTGCAGAGGCTGGAGCGGCTGTAAGGTTAATGGGGGTTGCCTGGGCCACGACCGCAGTCAGGGCGAACGAGCAGACAACCAACGCGATCAAAATACTCTTGCGATTCATGGTAATTCTCCAAGAAAGAAACGAAAAACTAAGTGGTTAAAAACAAAACGCAACGCACGACACACGTTTCCGCACACGGAGTGTGCGGACTACATTGTTCCAGGAGTACATTGTTCCCACGCGGAGCGTGGGAACGAGAGGCACCATTCGCTATGGACCATTCATTGTCTCATCTCCTTTCTGCGCGGTTGACTTCGATCCTTGATCGCCTGAATTCTCTGCCTCAATGGAAGCCAGTCTCAGCACCGGGTCGCCAAAGACGAACCAGTCCGCCTCAATCCCGTCGCCGCCATCGGTGACCGCCAGCGTAAGGAACCGGTCGCTCGGGCTTAGCTCCACGTTCACCTTGACCGCGCCGTCTCGACGGCGGAAGCCGATCCGTTTGAATTTCAGCCGGCCGTCGACGAACACCCACAGGTCGGTCTTGCCGTTTACCCACGGAGCTATGCGATCCCCGTAGCTCATGCCGGCCACGGCGTGAAAGCTGCTCGGCGCGGTGTCCTGGTGGGCCTGGCGCATCGCTTCCAGATTGAAGGTGATGCCCACGTTTGAAGGCAGACCCAACAGTCCGCGACGATCCGGCATGAATTGTTCGCCGCGTCCCATTTCGTAGACCCAATATGGCGACACTTTTGCCTCGCGTTCATCGGCCGGTCTGACCGTCGCTGCCCGCGCCCAGATGCTGCCACCCACTCTGCCATCATCGGTGCCGGGGAATCCGTCGAAGACGTGGCCGGCGGAATCGAGTTGCACCGGGCCCGCCTTGCTGCCCGGGACAAACACGCCGTCGATCAGTTTGTGCCAGGCGACCGGCCGATATTGGCCGTCGCCGTCACTCTGGAGCCTCCAGAACACCGGTTCTTCCATGCCGGTCATCGGGTCGATGCCGCGCTCGCGGCCCCAGCCCATGCCATTGCCGCCGGCGACGACGTCCAGCAGGTCGAGCACCCTCAGCGGCTCGACCATCCGCCGCACAAAGGCCGAACTCTCGGGCTTCACAAGGTCCGGACGCACGACGATGACCGGATTGCCTCCGCCGGTCGGTTTCTCGACCCGCGCCGACTCGTTCTCGCCAAGGGTGACTTCTCGGCCCCGTCCCTTGCCATCATCGCCTAGCGCTACCAGAACGACCGAACCGCGGAAGACGTGCGAGGTGGTGTCTCCCTCCTCACTTACTTCGACGCCGAACTCGGTGCCCAGGTCGGTGACGACGGCGGTGGGAGTACGGATGGAAAACAAGGGATTAGGGATTAGGGATTGGGGATTAGAATTAGTGGCTAGTGGTTGGTGGCTAGTGGTTAGTGAAGTAGACATTGAACCTTGAACCTTGGACCTTGAACCTTTTCCGTCCCC
>JAHIKV010000192.1 GCA_018897395.1 Planctomycetota bacterium
GATGCCGCTGACGACCATATCCGGCGGGCGGGGGCAGAACTGCTGGACGCCGATCTTCACGCAGTCGGCCGGGCTGCCCTCGACGGCCCAACCCCAGCGCCGGTCGTCGCCGGGGCCATTGTCGTTGCGGAACACCTCCTTGACGATCAGCGGAGAGAGGTACGTGATCGCGTGTCCGACGCCGCTCTGTTCGGTGGCCGGGGCGACGACCACCACCTCGCCAAGTGTGCGTAGTTCCCGTTCGAGCGCCGCCAGTCCGGGCGCGTAGATGCCGTCGTCGTTGGTCAGTAGGATTAACATGCTCTCTTATGTTGTGATTGGTTTACTCTGCATCATACCCACCCCCTGAAAATGTGGCAATGGATGCGATCGTCAAGCGTCGTTTTACTTGACAGTTGACGTCGACGGCCATACAATTGAGGGGTACCTTGCAGAGGAGGAGACTATTGTGTCGGCTGCTACCGCCACTGTGTTGCAAATGATGGAATCGCTCCCGGAACCCGTCCAAGAGCGGGTTTTGGAGCATTTGCAGGACTACATCGAAGACATGCGCGATGAAATGAATTGGAATCAGTCGTTCGCGCGCTCCCAGGATAAGCTCGTCGAGGCAGCCGGAAAGGCGCGGGCGGAAATCTCTCAGGGAATGGCGACGCCACTTAATCCCGATGATTTATGAAGTCATATGTTCTTCCGTCCTTCTGGGAAGCATACGCGAGCCTTGATCCGTCGCTCCGGTCCAGGGTCAGGAAAGCGTATGAGCTTTGGCTCAACAACCCTTTTCATCCCTCACTGCGATTCAAGTGCATTAATACTCAAGAGGACATTTGGTCGGTCCGAGTGAGCCGCGGTTATAGGGCCGTCGGCGTGGCTGGAAAAAATGTGGCCGACGGAAATACGGTTACGTGGTTTTGGGTCGGCAAACATGAAGAATATGAGCGATTCTTCGGGTGAGCCCCCCCCGGCCAATCCTCTTTGGAAGTTCTATAATTCGGGGTTTCTCCCGGAGGGTGGACCATGAAGAGGCTGGCCGACGAAAAGGTTCTGGTTCTCGATTTCGGCTCGCAATACGCACAGTTAATAGCCCGGCGCGTATCTATGCAGCACGCCGGAGATCGACCGGATGGTCGATATTGCCTGCCGCGTGCCGGGCGTGGCCGGGGCGCAGATCGCCGGCGCCGGACTGGGCGGATGCATCATGGTCCTTGCCCGGCACGAGAGCGTTCCGGCGCTGCGGAGGGCCTTGACCCAAGATTACTATCGCCCCCGCGGCCTGGAACCCGCCGCCCTGCCTTGCGTCGCCGTGGAAGGCGCGGGACTGGCGGAATTCTAATAGAGTAAAAATGGGGGAGAGATGGCGTTTCGAGGATCAGTGAGGTAGAATGTCCTTGTGCTGAATCGGCGAGGAGGATTTTTATGCACGACAGAATTCAGATCAAGCCGGAGATTTGCCACGGCCGCCCGGTCATCAAGGGGACGCGGGTCTTGGTGGCCAATATCTTAGGCGCCCTGTCCGGCGGCGACTCGATCGAGACGGTGCTGGACGATTATCCCAACATCACGCGCGAGGATGTGTTCGCCGCTCTTGCGTTTGGCGGAGAACTCTCGCGTTTTCAAGAGGCCCCCTACGAGGCGTTCGCGCCATGAGATTCTTTCTCGACGAGAACTTCCCCAAGTAGGCCGGGTCAAGACTCGGCAAGGTGGATGATGTTTGCGGATGATTATGAATGAGTACCGGGTTGCAACCCGGCCTACGAAGCTTGTGGCAACACCTCGCGGCCGCTATGCTTAGGGCCTGTAAAAGAATAAGTGGGTGATTTACACGTAGGACGGATTTCCTAATCCGTCCAGTTTTCGGGGACGGATTGGGAAATCCGTCCTACAGAATTGCACACGTTATTCATTTTCAGATCCTTACGCTAATGACCTCCCCTCGCCGCATGGTGATCGTCACCGACGGGCACCGCGACACGGACACGGCCAAGACCGCCATCTGTCTGCTCCGCTATTGCGCGGACGAGGTGGTCGCCGTGTTCGACCGACAGTCGGCCGGCAAGACATGCCGGGAAGTTTTCGGCGTCGGCGGAGCGATCCCTTTGATCGGTTCGCTGGCCGAGGCGCCCGAAGCCGACACGTTGGTTGTGGGCATCGCGCCGCCGGGCGGAAGAATCCCGCCCCACTGGCGGCCGATCATCTTGGAGGCCATTGCCAGACGGATGTCGGTCGTCTCGGGCCTGCACGATTTTCTGCGCGACGACGCGGAGTATCTCCGCGCGGCCGAACGGCACGGCGCGCGGCTGGTCGATTTGCGCGACAACGACGAGCGGGACGTTGCCCGCCGCGAGGGGATCCGCCGGCGCTGCTTGCGGATCCACACGATCGGCAACGATTGCTGCTGCGGAAAGATGGTCTGCGGCGTCGAGCTTGCCCGGGGTTTGGGCCGGGCGGGCGTGGACGCGGCCTTCGTCGCCACCGGCCAGACCGGAATACTCGTCGCCGGCGCCGGCTGCCCGGTGGATCGGGTGATCGCCGATTTCCTCGGCGGCGCGGCCGAGAAGCTGGTCCTGGCCAACCAGCATCATGACGTGATCGTGGTCGAAGGGCAAGGGAGCCTGTTCCATCCCCGCTATTCGTGCGTCGCGCTCGGTTTGCTTCACGGCGTGATGCCCGACGGATTGGTCCTCTGCTACACGATGGGGCGGCGGACGTTCTTCGGTATGGAAAACATCCCGTTGCCTTCGCTGGAGAAGGTGGTCGAGTTCTACGAGTCGGCGGCCCGCGTGATGCACCCGTGCCGAGTGGTGGGAGCGGCGGTCAACGGCGACGGTTTTTCCGACGCCGCCGTGGCGGCCGAATGCGACCGTGTGGCAAGCCGGTTGGGCCTGCCCGCCTGCGACCCGCTCCGACACGGCCCGGACAAACTGGTCGAGGCGGTCGTTCGATTGCGACGGGAATTGGGGAAAGAGAGTAGGGTGCGTCCGCGACGCACCAATATTTATGGGTGAGGTGCGTCGCGGACGCACCCTACTCCGTGCCAGATTGTCCCCGTGTGGTGAGAACCGCGGGCTAGAACTCCATCCGCTGGAGCGCGTGGAATCCGATCCGCAGTGGGACCAGCGTAGTGATTGCGCCCAGAATCAGACTGGCGGCGGTTCCCGCCGCCAGCCAAAAACCGAGCCACCACTGCACGCCGGTTTGGCCCTGAACGTCCCCACCGAGGTTGGCGTATTCCGCGGCCAGATAGAAGTGGGTGGGCAGGGCGGTCAGCAGCACCACGATCAAGATATACAGCGTGCTGACTACCAGGGTAAGTGTCCCGCCGAATCCGGCGGCGATCCGCGCGGGAGATTCATCGCGGAAGTTGGGCAACCAGGCGCCCAGCCCCACGGCTATTCCCGCCAGCCCCAGACAAAGCACCAGGCAGGTCAATTGATGGCTGAGGACGATCAGATTCGAGACGCCGAGCATCAGATCGCTGACCAGCACCAGGCCCGAGCATGGCACGATCGCCCCGCCGGCGGCGAAGAAAAACTTGCCCCAGAGGATTGTCCGGCGTGGCACGCCCAACAGGCCGAGTATCCAGAACCGGCGTCCTTCGAGGCTGATCATCGGGTAGATGAACCGGGTGGTGAACGTAGAGAGCAGCAGCCCCACGACCGAGAGGTTCAAGAAACTGACCATGTTCACCCAGGCGATCGAGGAAACGCCATACGTGAAGCGGGGGATGTGGAAAAAGTAGATCACCAGGAAGCCCGTGAAGATGAAGAACTGAGACCACTGCAATGGGTCGCGTCGGAACAGTCGCAGGTCCTTAATCACCATCAAACGCATGGCCGCGGGAAGCGGACCGAGGAGCCAAGACAGCAGCCGATCAAATCGCATCGGGCGGGGGCGTTTGCGACGCATCGTCTTGCCGCACAGCCCGCTATAGGCCGAGCGATACGTCCTGCCCGCCTGCCACAAGGCCAACTGGCGGAAGAACAAGGCGTTGGAGATCATCAGCGAAAAGAACAGAATGCTTTCCGACCAGGCGCCGGAGGCCGCGTCGAGCAACCCGGTGCTGAGCCACCAACTGGGCAGCAGCCGATAGTCCGAAAACCGCAGCCGGCCGAGGATCTCCTGGAACCAATCCGGCGTGAGCAGGTCGTTTCTAGGGCCTGTCAGCAACCCCCACGCGATCCACGCGCCGCCAACCGCCAACAGAACCAATCCGCCGACCAACACCGCCAAACGGTTGCCGGGGACGCGATGCACCACCCACAGGCAGATAATCGCTCCGATGGAAACGGGGATATAGACGAAGGCCACGATGAACGGCAGCAGCAGCGCGTAGTAATACCACGGCGCGGCGGACACCACGCCGTATGCCAGCAGGACGGGACTTCCCAGGAGCACGAATCCCCAACTGCTCAAGACGATCGCTTCCTGAAACTTGTGCAAGAACACCCGCTCGGTGCGCGCGGGGATCGTCAGCAGGAAAGTGATCTCCCTCGAGCGGAAAAGGGAGCCGTAGAGAATGATGCCCGAGGAAAACACCAGCATCAGCATCAAAGCGGCGAAGAACGCGCCGAACACTCCGCCCACGGCGCGGGCGTGCGTGTCGGGTTGCGTGATCGTCGATTCGAGGAACCAGAACCCGTCGGCGAACATCCAGAACATTCCGCCCCAAAGCAGGCTGGTCAAGACCACGATCAGCGTCACGCGGAAGCGGGAGTGGGCGAACGTCTGCCGCAGCAATGTGGCGAAGATGCGCTTGCGCGCCCGTCCAAACGCCCGGGCCTCCTGTTGGGGCGAGAGGAAATCGCAAGACGGAGTTGAAAAAATGACGGGAGGACGCATGATTGTATAGTGCGAATTCACCTTGTTCCCACGCGGAGCATGGGAACACCTGGTTCCCATGCTCCGCGTGGGAACCCGCGTTTTCGACGCTCCGCGTCGATGGAAAACTCGAACCCCCGGTGCGGAGCGTCGTCCGTTGTGCGTTCCCATGCGGAGCATGGGAACGAGATAACGTCACTCAATTTTCAATTTGCAATCCATCCCCTTTCGCAGGCGTCCGTTGTTGCCGGCGGTCAGTTCAAGGAACAGCGGCTCCAAGGACGTGTGGCTGGATGCCAATTCGGACTGTAACTGGCCCACCGTTCCCAGGAAGTGCAATCGGCCGTGGTCCATGATCCCGATTCGCTGCGCGATCTCCTCGGCGATGGCCAGGGTGTGCGTGGACATGAAGACGATCGTTCCGGCTGCGGCCAGTTCACGCAGCCGGTCCTTTACCATCCGCACGCTCCGCGGATCGAGCCCGACCATCGGCTCGTCGATCACCAGCACCGGAGGATCGTGCAACATGGCGGAGGCGAAGACGAGTCGTTGCTTCATGCCGTGGGAGTAGGTCTCGGCCAGATCGTCGATAAAATCGTCGAGTTCGAAGTATCGGCATTCGCGCCGGATGCGATCGTTGACGGCCGATCCGTCCAGCCCGCGCATTTCAGCGGCGAACTCGAGGAACTCTCGGCCCGATAGCTTGTCGTAGAGGAAAGGTTCTTCGGGCACGTATCCGATGGCGTGTGTGGCGAGGCGGACGTCCGAGGCCAGATCATATCCGCAGACCCGTACGCTGCCCGTCGTGGGCCGCAGAAGCCCCGTGAGCATCTTGATGGTGGTGGTTTTTCCGGCGCCGTTCGGCCCCAAGAGGGCGTACAACTCTCCCGGCGGGACCTTCAGCGTCAGCCCGTCCACGGCGACCTTGTGGGCGTAGTTGCGAGTGACGTTGTCGAACTCAATCATGGTATTCCATCCACGCCCCGCTCTCCGGCGTCCACCACCGCTTACCAGCCGATTCCACCAGTTCAGCGGCCTGTCGTTCGGTCATGCGGACGAAGGTAATGGTTGAATTGGAGAACCGCGCTTGTTGCCGCAACACGGCGCCGTCGCGGCGGACCCACACTTTTCCCTGTTGCGTCCGGTCGCCGTCCGAGGCGCTTCCCGTATCGTTGCGATAGACCACCATCCAGACGTTCTCCATCGCTCCGTTCCATAAAATCGGTTCCATCCCTTCGACGGCGGCGCGAATTATCTTCAACGGATTCTTCGAGGGCCAAAGCGGGCTGTAGACCGGAGCGGTCCAGGTCCGGCCCTCGTACAAACCGGGCAATGTTGTCTGCGGCGAAAAAAAGTCGCTCGGCAGCGCTTTCGAGGGCAATCGAAGCTCCTTGGTGAACGACGCATAGCCGGTGCGAATCACCAACCGCAACTGCCCGCCCTCCATAAACCCGCTCATGCCGATCACTTCGTCGGGCGGGTCCAATCGCATTGCGGACTCAAAGCAGAGCAAGTGTCCCAGCGCGTCGACGGTCAAAACGCTCCGCGCGTCGATCCGCAACTCGTTGACCGATCGGCCGACCAGTTGGGAAAGGGGCTTTAGCCAGCCGGGCATTATCTTTCCCAGCGGCAACTTGTCGAAATGGACCCGGCCGCGCATGTCGCGCATCCCGGATTCTTGCAACTTCGTCTCGGTCAATGCCCAGCCGAGCCGCTGGTTGTCGATCAGAATCACCCAACCCACCGGCGGATTGTCAACCTGCGACTCGACGATCTCGGGAAGACTCGGCGGTTCACCAATCGCCAGAAGCGGCAATACCTTGGCCATGACCAGCCAACTCATCGTTGCCAGCCAAAGGACCACGACGGTTACGTTGAACCAACGGCTATACATGGTACTGTACGTGGAAGACCCGCGCCCGCCATTCTATCATACCTTGCAGGAAGGGAAACTCCCCCAGGCCCCCTAGTTTCTCCCGCCTCGAAAAATCCATCAGAATCGACGTTGCACCAATTACTTATTCCGCGGATGATAGAGGGCCGTACACGGATCGTTGAGCAACCGGCCTTCTGTACGGAGACAATAACGGTGATTGATCGCTGGAAACCCATATTATATGTTGTACGGAAAATAGTGGAACATTCTTCTCGAATGGAAAAGATTGTTGCACTTCCGGCCGTTCACCGTATAGCTTGTCTGACGTGTTTATTGCTGTGTTCGGCCCTGGTCGGCTGCAATCGGGGAGGCGAGGGGGGCCGGCCTCCGGAGGCCTCGATCGGCGGGCAGAGCGAGAATGCCTCTCCCGCGGATGGGGTTAGCGGTCCCGCAATCAAAAAACCAACGGTCGCCCCGAAGCACCCCCTGGTGTTGATCGAGACCTCGCTGGGGAACATCACGATCCAACTGGACGGAGAGAATTCCCCACTTACGGTGGATAACTTCCTCGATTACGTGGACGCCTCGCACTTCGACCAAACCATTATTCACCAGATCTATAAAGGCCAGGGATTCGTCGCCGGCGGTTACGGCACGAACCTGATCGAGAAGCCGGCCCGCACGCCGATCCGCAACGAAGCGCACAACGGGTTGAAGAACCGCCGCGGCTCGATTTCCATGGTCCGGTTTCCCGACGCCATCGACAGCGCGACTTGTCAATTCTTTATCAACGTATCCGACAACCCGGCGCTGGACCACAAGGACCGCACGCCCGAGGGATACGGCTACTCCGTGTTCGGCGAGGTCGTCGAAGGAATGGAAATCGTCGATCAAATCAACGACACTCCGGTCCAAGACACGTCCGACTTCGAGCGGACGCCGGTGAAACCCATCGTGATCAACTCGATCCGGCGGATTCGCTAGAAAACTATCGCGTCCGTGCAAGCTAACGGCCCGGCTGTTTCCGGGCGGCCTTCACCGACGCGGCGCGGCTCTGTTCCAACCGCTCCAGCAGAATCTCGGCCGTGTAGACGCGGCCGGTCGGGGCGTTGAACTTTTTACCGTTCGGCGAGTTGGAGAGCATCTTGCCCAACTCTTTTCCGCCCGCCGCGGTCGTCATGTATTCGATCATCTTGTAGCCGTCGGGACCGCGGATCAGGTCGCGGACGGTTTGCCGTCCGCGAGGCAGGCGGCTGAGGCGGTCGAGCCGGTCGTACGCGTCCGGGTATCGGGAAATCTGGCGCATGAACTTCCAACCGGCCGGAGTGCTCAGTTGGCCGGCCAGAAACTCGCCCTCGACCGGAACAGCATCGAGAATCTCCTTTTTCTCCGGCAGCGGCAAACCCATTTCCTGGAGGCGGACCAACAACGGCTCGACTTTCTTTCGCGTAATCAGATCGCCTGGACGATAGTTGGGCTGGTCCTTGAAATAGCCGAGCACGGTTTGCCGGATTTCCGCGAAGAAGGGGGGAATGGGCTTGCCTTCGGCCCGGCCCTCGGTCGATCCGGCAGCCGCCGCGACGATGCCCAACAAAACAGACGAAAATAGGCGCACGGGTAAGAATGTACGGTTCATGGTGATGTTTTTCGGCAAGAAGCCACCCCATAGTACAATCGCGATAAACGATCCAATAAAGTATACCCTACAGGAGGCATCTGCCGATGCCGATCAATGGGGAGCGGCTTTGATGGTTGCCCCGCGTCTCCACGGCCTTGCATAATAGGCAGGTTGCACAAGTCACCCATACCCCCCCAACCAGCAAAATGTAATCCAGGCCTCCCGCCCAAGCTGCTGCAGTTGACAAAATCCAATGCCGTGCGATAATCGATTTCCGGCACATTGGGATTGCCGTCAGGCAACAGGAGGTTCCACAATGTCGAACCCCACTTTTTTCGTCCAAGAGTGTCCCACGTGCGGTCGTCGCCTCCAGATTCGCGTGGAGTATCTCGGCAGAAAGCTCGTCTGCCAGCACTGCCAGGGGCAGATGATCGCCGCCGATCCGACGAACCTACGCTGGGATTGTGCGGAATCGAACAACGTATTGCTTCACCGAGCGGATGAATTGCTCGAAACCGTCGCGCACCGGAAATCTGAGCTGCGACAATACCCGTAGTAGACTCGTCACGGGCAAGCGCGAGGCAATTCCGTTGGTTTATGCTTTAGCATAGCGCGGCATAGCCGCAACCAAAATCTCGCGGGGCAGAATGTTTTTCTCTAGCCCAGGCGTTTACGCCTGGGGACAAGGGAGCGACCATTCCCATCTTTTTCGTCAGGCCCCCTTAAGGGGGCCAAATGGGAAAAAAGGATCGTGGTTCGCCCTCATCCCCCTCGAATAATGTTTCCGGCACTGCCGTCAAGGGATACAGACCGTGGTGGTTTCATGCGTCTCGAAATACTTTGAGGACGTTTCCTCAATCCTAAAAACTAATAGTATAACATCGGTGTGGGTAACCGGTTATTCGCAATTGGCGTCAGATTGTTGGGGTGGCAGTACAACTGCCACCCCAACATGTGGCTCTTTCAACGGGCTGATAGTTCTTTCAAATTGCGGAAAAAACTCGGATAAGTCTTCGCCACGCAGCCGGGGTTTCGCACGATCACCCCCGGAACGACCAGCCCGACCAACGCCAGGCTCATCGCCAGACGATGGTCGTCGTGCGGATCGACCTCGGCGCCGCGTAGGGGGCGGGGCGTAATCGTCAGACCGTCGCGGTGCTCCTCAACCTCCGCGCCGAACTTCCGCAACTCCGCCGCCAAATCGCCGATCCGGTCGGATTCCTTGCGGCGAATATGGGCAACGCCGCGGATCGTCGTCGGCCCGGCGGCGAACAACGCCGCGGCGGCCAGCGTCGGAACCACGTCGCTGATCGCGCCCATGTCGATCTCAATGCCGTGCAACGGCCGGCCGGCCACGGTCACCCGGTCCGAGTCATACCGCACTTCGCAGCCCATCCGCCGCAGACATTCGCAGAACGCCAGGTCGCCTTGCTGACTGCCGCGCGAGAGGCCCTCGACGGTCACTTCTCCTTGGGTGATCGCCGCGGCGGCGAGAAAATAGCCGGCGGCAGTCGCGTCCGGCTCGATCTCATATCGTCCGGCTCGGTAACGCTGATGGGCGGAGACAATGAAACGCCGGGCGTCCGGCTCATTCGTGACGACGCCGAACGACGCCATCACGGCCAACGTCATATCGACGAAGGGCCGGGAGACCAGGTTTCCGACGACCGCGAGTTCCACGTCGGTCTCGGCGTACGGCGCGGCCATCAGCAGGCCGCTGAGGAACTGGCTGGAAACGTCGCCGGCCAGGGTAGCCCGGCCGCCTCGCAACCCCCGGCCGCGGACCACCACCGGCGGACAGCCGTTGCCGGATTCCGAAACCGCCTCGGCGCCGAGTTGACCGAGGGCGTCCAGCAGGTCTCCGATCGGTCGCCGGCGCAAGCGCGGCGAGCCGTCAATCCGGTAGGTTCCGTGGCCCAGTGCCGCGACGGCCGTGAGAAACCTCGCCGTCGTGCCGCTGTCGGCTGCGTACAATTTCACGTCGCCGGAGGGCAGTTCGCCGCCGCGGCCGGTAACGCGGACGGCCGCCGCGGCCCTGTCGTGTTCGACCGCGATGCCCAACCGAAGCAAGGCCTCGATCATTGCCCGGGTGTCGTCGCAGTCCAATGCCCCGGTCAGCACCGATTCTCCCTCGGCCAGCGCGGCACAAACCAACGCCCGATTGGTGATGCTTTTCGATCCCGGCGGGCGGATCGACGCCTTTAGCGGGCCGCTCGGTCGGATTTCGACGTAGTCAACCATTTCCGTAAGTATAGTGTTACAGTGTTACGCGTCCACGGCAAACAGCCTTAGGAGTCGCACACTCGTTCTCCTTCGGTGCCTAACGAACAGGTCAGCGACAGCCGCCGGCGACGCCCCTCGAGAGCGCTCAGACTTCGACCAGTTCCAGCCGCAAGCCGAGCGAGCGGGCAACCGCCTGAACGCTGGAGAGTTTGGTGTCGCGGCCGTATTCGATGTCGCGGACGGTGCTGGGGTTGGGAATCCCCGCCCGTTTCGCCACGGCGTACCAGGTAAGCCCCTGGGCCTCGCGGGCGGCGCGAATTCTCGCCGCGATACCTTCCGTGGCCGGCCGAAGCCGAGGCGGATCGCGCGGCGGGAATTCCAGTCGCACCTTCTCCCGAATCTCTTGCAGCCGCTGTTGCTCCTTCCGGCTTTCCGGCCCGCTACGACGAATTCGGCCAAGGATTTTCTTGTTCATTCTATAAGTAAACGAAGTGACATGGGATTTTCAGGAACCCGAGGAAGTGCTGCCAGGTAAGATCCTCCAATATAGGTCGCGATACTTCTCGTTCCCAAGCAATGCATTGCAAACGCTTTCCGCCATAGCCCAAGTAGGGAAGCGAAGTTCGAGGTTACCGTTCGGTAAAACAATGCCTCCTATAGAACGCTTTGCTTCGCGAACGTCACTTAGGATTTTATCAGCTTTTCCCGTGGGACTCTGGCACACCAACGACAGGAACTTTTTATCTTCCTCGAACATGGATACTATCGTGTAGGGGAGAAGTTGTTGCTGGACTACCTCTTCATAGGTTACGCCCAGCGGCTGGGCAATCTTTTTTCGTTCGTCTCCATAGGCTTCGAGAATCAGATTGCTGCGATCCTCCGATGGCACTCCTCGCCATTCCTCCCAAACAACGAGGACATCGATAATTTCGTGCCCTTCCCCCTCGTGGCGTTCGAGCGGTATCTCGAAGATAACCGGTCCATTCTCCGTGGATTGACCTTCAATTTCGTTTTTTAGTCTTTCCAAGAGTGAATCATGCACGGAAGCGGGAAGTGCAATCTTGTCGTCTACGCGAATAACAGGCATGTTGAATCCTCCTATATGCGCCCTCGATGATCGATAAACCAACGGACGCACTGACGTACTTCGTCAAATTGGTTTGCTGCAACGTCAATTGTCTTATAACGCAACTCGGGCCGCCAATGTCTGTACACTTTTTGTGCTTTCCGCACGGCCTCTCTCAACCGTTGCGCCTCCCGAACCGGAAGAGCCCTAAGCCGCCGATGCCATTCCAAGAATCGCGCCCATCCATCCAGCGGATGGGGATCGCTGCTCATCAGCGGTTGACAGTCCGGATGCCGCAATTGCCTGGCCTGGGCCATGCATCGGCGTCTCGTCTCAGGATCGATGATTTCGTTCGGACCAAATCCAGCGCTGCGAAAATACGCAGCGGCAAGACACATTTCCACGCTATATCCATACAAGTATAGCGCGCCCAAGAAGCGGTTCTGTCTTTTCAGACACTCGCCCTCCTGAAAACGCTTCTCTGCTGCACGTTCCAATCGTCGGACTGTATTTGGGGCCAAACGGGCGACCAGAGAAGAAACCACAACCATTTCGCCAGCCCTTTATCGCCCCGCCGAATCATGCGATTACGTCATCAATAATCCATTCTACGAGCGTACCCGTCAGGCGTCAACTGATACCCCGGCACAAGTCTGGTTTGCCCCCTATATGCAATTGAAAAACAAGCTTCACCTAGCAGCCCGTTGAAAAAGTCGGATTCCGGGAGTTTGGGTGCCACTGCTGGCTTGTCCAGCAGTGTTTTACCGGGAGTTTCTCCCTGCACTGCTGGACAAGCCAGCAGTGGCACCCTTTTTCAACGGGCTGCTAGAACCGCTACATCCTCTCCACCACGCTGATCCCCAGCAGCTCCAGCCCCTTCTGGATCGTCCGCGCGGTCAAGTCGCAAAGCAACAGGCGGCTTTGGCGAAGCTCGTCAGTCTCGGCGCGGAGAACGTGGCACTGCTCGAAAAACGTCGAGTAGCGGTTGGCTAGATCAAACAGATACGCCGTCAGTTGGTTGGGGCGATAGTCGGCCACCGTCAGATCGAGGGCCTCGGAGAAACGGAGCAACTCCAAGGCCAACGCGCGTTCGGCCGGCGAGTCGAGCAGGATCGGCGCACCGGAGTTGCACAACGCATCCACGTCCACGTTTCCCTTGGCAAAGATGCTCCGCACCCGCGCGTATGCGTATTGCATGTAGGTCGCCGTGTTGCCGGTCATCGCCAGCATCTTGTCGTAGCCGAAGACGTAATCACTGGTGCGGTTTTGCGCCAGGTCGGCGTATTTCAAGGCGGCGATGCCGACCGTTTCGGCGACCTGTCGGCGGCGCTCGGCGGAGAGTTCCGGGCCGTCGGGCTTCGCGTCGTCGCCCGCCGAAACGATCTGAAGCGCGCGGCGGACGGCCTCGTCCAAAAGCCCTTCCAGTCCGACGGTGTCGCCCGAGCGGGTCTTGAACGGCCGGCCGTCGCTGCCCAACACGGTGCCGAAGCTGACGTGTTGAAGTTCAACATTGTCGTAGCCCAGCATCCCGGCGACGGCGAAAAGCTGCTGGAAGTGCAACGACTGGCGGTAATCGACCACGTAGAGGATCGCGTCCGGCCGCCAGGTCTCCATGCGATATCGGAGCGTGGCTAAGTCAGTGGTTGCATAGAGATATGCACCGTCGCGTTTGCGCACAATCATCGGAACGAGAACAGCGGCAACATCCAGAAAAACGCAAACCGCACCTTCGCTTTCACAAGCAACGCCACGTTTAATAAGGTCATCGACAATTTCTCCCAACCGAGAGTGATAAAAACTCTCGCCGAGCGTGTGGTCGAACTTCACGTCGAGCCGTCGGTAGACGCGGTCGATCTCGTCCTCGCAGTGGGGCAGAAACTCTTCCCAGAGCCGGCGGTTTTCCACGTCGCCGGCGTGTAGTTTTGCCGTCTCGGTCAGAACGGCTAAGTTTATCTTCGGCTGCTCGTCCATCAAAGAACGGACCTTCCGATAGAGCCGGGCAAGCTCCTCGACGGGGTTTTGCCGATACGCCTCGGCGTCGAGGAAGTGCTTGTAGCCGTAAAGGATCATGCCGAACTGGGTGCCCCAGTCGCCGATGTGGTTGTCGCTGATCGCCCGATGGCCGAGGAACCGCAACACGCGGCACAGTGCGTCGCCGATCACCGTCGAGCGGATGTGGCCGACGTGCATCGGTTTGGCCACGTTTGGGGCGGAGTAGTCGACGACGAACGTCCGCGGCTTGGTGACCGGAGCTACGCCCAGCCGCGGGCCGAGGACCGCCGCCGAGAGTTCCTCGGCGAGCCACTGCTCTTTCAGCCGCAAGTTTATGAAGCCCGGCCCGGCAATTTCCGGCTCCCGGCAGATGTCCGCGACCTCGATCCGCTGGACGATCTCGGCGGCGATTTCCCTCGGCGGACGCCCCAACCGTTTGCTCAGCGGCATGGCCATGTTGGCCTGGTAATCGCCGAACTTCGGGTCTTGGCCACGGCGGACGAGTTCCAACAAATCGGCCGGATCGTCGACCATTCCAAGCAACGCCTTGCGGAAACGCTCTTTCAATTCCGACAGGATACTCATCGGCGGCAGTTCTCTCTTCCAAAGGCGTTAATTCTACGGGAGATACTTCGTTTCGGGTAACCGTTCACACCCCGGGGAGCAATGAAGGAGCGGAATTGTGGGCGAGATGAGCTTCGACGGCGGATGTGACGAAGGAAAATACATTGCGACGCTGCTGACGACAACTCTCAATCACCGTCAGCATCGTCTCGACAA
>JAHIKV010000355.1 GCA_018897395.1 Planctomycetota bacterium
ACGAGGGTTATTGAGGCCGTCGATTATGGTCCTCTCCAGATCGCTTACTTCGACCCTCTCGGTGCCGGTAGCCCACTCGCCGGTAGTCCCCCACATTCTGGATGGCCCCAGACATACGAAGTGAAAGGTGGCTCCAAGGGCCAACGTGTCCTTCTTCCTCTGGGGAGTGCTGACGAAAACGGTAGATACCGGCTGCGTAGTCATCCGGTGGATTTCCATGGCGCTGTAGTGCGAGATGTAGTACGGGCGGGGCTGTACCAAATACTTGGCGATCACGTACCAGTTCTCCGAGACCTCCGCCTTCTCGCCCGCGGACAGCGGCACGACCAGGTACCGCCCCCGGCTCAACCCGATGATCCACTTCCTCTTGACAAGGTCACTCATCAGTTTGCGGGTAGCCGCATCGTTGCTCTTCAAGATCCCGACGGCGTCCTGGAAGGAAAAGACGTTCCTGTCGTTCTCCGCCAACGCGATAAGCAGCCTGGAGCTTGATCTGCCAAGTGACTTGGATCGATCCATATCTTTATACTCCATGTAAATAATGTTACCTATTAACTCACATTATCCACAATAACTATAAACTTTTCAAGTGGACCGGTCCCCGAGGGGCCGCCTGCGTGCTTCTCACCTGAGCGCACGATAAGAGACGTTGCCGCGCTCAAATAACCACAATCGGCAACGCGGAGGATTGTCTCCCAGGCATATTACTGATGCAAGATAAGCAGCTTCAAAACCGCAGCGTTCACTCTCGACATCTACTCTCATCTCCTCGCGGAGAACCTGGGGCCAGCGGCCATGAAAGCTAATTCCTTGTTCTCGGCGTAAGCCTATGTGTGTGACAGTTGGAATAGGCAGCTAGGACTACACCCCAGCGTCAACTATCCCCTGAGTTCCAACTATAACCACGGTTGCGGTCTACCTCTCATTCACCCCAACCACCCAGTTGTAACGTCCACAACATTATCGCCCTCATCGAGGAAGGCGCCCTTTGGTTAGTATGACCTATCAAGAACTGATGGTTATCGTGTTGTTCATGAGTCGTAATGTGCTTATAGGGAGACGGCAACTTCTGCACTATAGTCACGAGCGTCTTCCTGGTAATAACTGAATTGTTTTACCACAATGGGGACACACCATAGAAACCCTGCTCTTGTGCACAACACGCTCGCCGCAATGGGGGCAACTCGTCTGAAGCAATGCTGAAATGAGATACGCGTTATCTTCCGTCCACCTTGCAAACATGGACCCTGGGTAAGCCATCGTTCTGTGAAAAGCCCTGAAGAACACCGGGTACACCCTCTCACATTCGATCTCATTGCTTATACCACCATACTTGATGAAGCCGAACGTCTCGTTACGATCCGAAAAAGCCAGGTTCAGTGTCTCGAAAAAAGCCTCGTTGTCCAGCAGCGGATGCAAGCGATCGGCCAGGATGAAGCCCGTCACGCTGCTTGCCCCACTGATTCGGCGCTCATTTACACGTTGTTTCTCTTCTTCGTACCCGAAGATCCCCAACTGGATGTCGCGGACTACATGTGCATAGAAAAGCAGTTCAGAGATGGAACCGACCTTGCGGTTCCCAGGCTTCTTAAGCTCGAAGAGCGCAACACCCTTGCTCTCGTCTACCGCACCAAGGTCAACCTTCCCGCCAGCACCCGGGAAAACCCTGCTGCTTTTAGAAACCTCTTCCGCGAAGACGCCTACCGGTATCTGTTTCATGATATCTGCATGCCAACCAATGCAATCCAGCAACCTTTGAGGCCTGAGGAAGAAATGATTCTCCAGCTCGTTCTCAGTTAGTTCTGAAAGCTCCCTTGCGACATCATCGTCCTCGACCTCTTTTCTCTTCCCGGGAACATTGACCAGAAAGTATCCTGGCGCTTCCCTGGGCGTCCCACCCGGCTCAAGGACAAGCGAATCGTTAAGGTACTCCTTGCAATCGTCGGCAACACTGAACCAATCAACAGCCTCATTGAAACGAATCATCCGATACAGGAATCTCTGGTAGTCCCGATCCTCGACGTCCTTCGCCGGTGTCCAGGATATAAATACCTCACAACCGAGCCATGTTTTCAGGGCAAGCGCCCAGCCCTCGAATGACGATGAGTCAGTCTGAAGGTTGCCGCAAGCAAGATCAGCGGACATGTAGATGCTGCAACTGTCACCTTCCATCATGAAATGGACCCGGCTTGGAAGTCTTATAGCTGGACTGCAAGAAGTCTTCAACCTGGCAAGGACCGCCTTGTTGTCGTATTTCTTGTTAGAGCCCAATTCACAACCCCTTTCTGTTATCAATTCTGACTAGACTACGAGTTCCTGCCCATCCTCCAGGACAATCACGTTATCGAAGTGCTGCTCGAACTCGCCCGGATACTCGGTGTGTATGGGAATAAGCATCTTTGGACCTAGTGCGTGGGCAAACCGCTTGAGATCCTCCAGCACGGCGTGCCCGCTGGTGTGAGCGTAGATGAAGTTCACACGAGGATCTTCTCGTAGCTTGTTCAGCTCCTCAACTCCGTACATTCGCTGGCCCTCTTCCTCCAGGTAGCCCAGCCACTGGGAGTAGATGATGTTTACCGGTTCATCGCTTATATATCTACTAATCAACCTTGCCCCGGAAACCCGTATCACCTGCAGGTACTCCTCCGGGGAGGACTTGAGCGCCTCGGGCAGCACCCTCTGCTCCGATCTAAACAGGTCCTCCTTGAAATCTCCGAAGAACTCCGGGTTCTCCTTTACGACCTTGTACTGGCTGTGCGGCACGATTACCTTAACCTCGTCCCAGAACATGTTAGGCACGCTCTCCGACACCAGCTTCATCTGCTCCAGGACCCATGCCGTATAGACGTCGACGACAAGCGTTTTGCCTGTTCTCTTGCAAGCCCTGAAAGCAGAGACGATACGGTCGATATTCTGGGATGAGCACACCAGGAAAGACGCGTTTCGCCCGCGCTCCAGCGTCTCGACCATTACTTCTTCGACGGCGGACTCGTCAGGAAACCCGCCATCTGAACGTTGGAGCATCGTTCCTTCCATGAGAAGCACGTCTATGTCGGATAGAGGTTCCTGTATCAACCTCTCGAAGAGCACTCCTTTTCTCCCGTGCGCCCTGAAATCGCCGCTGTAGAACAGGCGCGCCCCGCCCGCCTCCACCAGGAACGCGAAAGAGTTGGGCGCGGAGTGATCTACAAGATACGGCGTAACCGTGAACGGACTGACCTCGAACGGCACCCACGGCCCGAAGAAGCGGAAGTTCTTCTTGAGTGTCTGCAAGTGCCTGAAAACACGAGTAGCGTTTATAAGGTCCATAGACAGTTCGCTTATGTAGACCGGGATGCCCTCGTCAAGGTCCTCAAGTAACCCGTAATGATCCTGGTGAGAGTGGCTCACCAGAACCGCATCGGGTTTCAAGTCACGGACATCCACCGGCTCAGAGCCTTCTTTCAACGGCATGCCAAGGTCAAGAAGTATCCTGCTGCCGTTCTCGTAGAGCTCGATACAGGTCCCGCCAATCTCGCTTGTTCCCTTATGTACTATCAGTTGCAGCGTTTTCCCCTTCAGAGTTGCATCTCCAAGTCTGTCGTGTCTCAATAGTATCATCGTGCTGTGACATTGATCGTGCGGGAACTACGGTTCAGGCAAACAGAAGGGGAGGAATCAGATGGCCACACTTGATATAAACGAGCTTGAAGCATGCATTAACTCACTTGGAAAGAAATTCTTAATGTATCCCTACAATTTCTTCACAGAAACCGATGCGCACGCTTTTCTTTTCTACTACATGTTCCGTTATTCGACGCGGGCCTTTAAAATTCCGCATTCATGCAAGAAACAAGGCAAGACCGTCCTTATCCATCGGGAATATCCCACGGTTTCCAAATTCAAGAGGAAGCCGAAAATGGTTCGCGATCCCGGTGGAACACGCGGACACTATGACCTTGCGGTGCTTAATCCCGAATTCATGGAAGTACACACGATACCTCAGATAATGATGGCAAAATTCAACGATATTGACTTGGGGAATCCAATCAACCTATTCGCCGCTATTGAGTTCAAATTTATTAAGTCGTCCCTGACTCCGGGAATGCGCCGTGAGATTGGCAATGACATCATAAAGCTATCGTGGGCACTGGAGCCCTTTAATAATCTATGGCCAAGGCAAAGCATTAATGCGTATGCTTTAGTCTTCAATCGGTCTCAGCCAGATGAATCGTTTCAAAACGAGCTTCGCATGCTGGCAGGCAAACATCCCCAAGTAAGAGTTCTGTATATCGAGTCGGTCCCTGGAAAGGAAAAGCATTCTGTCGTCAAGTACCTGAACGACTGGACCAACAAGATCAACTCAAAGAGGATTCGCGATAAGTGACGCTGTCGACCCAATGTTCAAGTCGAATACCTGTCAATAGGACTGTTAAGTAGTGACCTATCTTCCTGCATATTTTGATACATCAGTAAGAGGAAGGGGATTCTATCCCCCAGAGCCCGAAGGCTCAATGTGCGCCATCTATGTGTCTATTTCCTTGAAGCCAGTTGCCACCAGGTAGTCGTACGTTTCATCTAACTCGTTCAAGGGCGGTACGAAAACCACCGTTGCGTCCCTGCCTCTAGTCATCAGTACTCGATAGGCATTAATCCTGAGCTGGTAGGGATCTCCAACATGCGCGCTCTTTTGATAGCCTCGCGCTTTCCTATTGCTCCACCTGCCATCTTCCATCATGAGATCGGTTCCCCAGGCAAGGAGCACGGCGTCAAGCTCAAGGCCCTGTGCGCCGAATTCCGTGACGACCTCCGCTAATCGCCGGCAGGAGTTGGGGCTATCCTCGGGGTCACCATACCAGGGCCCGAACCTCATTCTCTTGGTTGACTGGAAGTCGTTTGGAACGCCGAAACGAACCAGGTCTTTGTCTTTTGCCGAGGCGACCATCCCGAAACGTTTCTCTGGGCATTCCGCGTATCTATCCCTGAGGTATCTCTTTGCCACGTCGAGATCTCTGGCAATACGAAGATGGTAACCCTGATGTTCGAGCATTCCTGCCGTCTGGAGAGAGTACCTGATTGGCTTGTTCTCAAGAACCGAGGCGATAAAATCGTGAAGGTCTGTTGCGAGATGAAACCTTATCTCAGTATCCAAAGAGAGCTGGCGGTTGACAGTTCTTCTCACTTCACTTCCTGAGAAGATATCCGCGACCTCAGGCGGGCAGTGTACTTCCCAATCCGCAGGGTTGCTGCACCCCTCTATGGCGTGCCGCCACTGTACTAGCCCCGCCTCTTCGCCAACATGGATTTCCTGACCACCTCCTATCAGCCCTACCACAACGCACCACTCGGGAATTCTCTCGGCAAACTCGATGAAATGCTCCGGTTCAGATTTGCCCGCCTCGAAGCCAGCCGTCCCTTTGTGTGTCGCGCTTACCTTCTCCGCATCAAACGCACGTTGCGCCTCGTCAAAGATCAGAACGTGTTCTGATGGGACAAGATCTTTCTTTCCAGAGTACCTCTTCACGTAGTCCCTAACTCCACGGACGAACGCCTTACCGCCACCGCCAGCTTCTCGCAGTTCATACTGAAGTACTTGAACGAGAGGTCCGTTGCCGGACAGGTACACTGCAGGTGCTGAAGCTGTTCCATTCTCACGGGGTATAGCTAGGTCATCCAGGAAATGGGCGTGGGCTATCCTGAGCCCTACGAGCGTCTTCCCAGAACCTGGAACACCGGTAAGGAGTACAAGACGACGTTCCTTCTTTGCCGCTGCCTCGTGGATTACGCCGGATATGCAGTCAACAGCCGGGTCCGTTGCCGCCCTGGCTCGATGAATAGGTCGTATCCTACCCGTTTGAAACAGTTCTCTTGCCGCTTGAACAAGCGTTGGAAGAGGCCTGTAAGATGATTCGGCCAGGAACTGCTGCGGGGAAAGTGGCGGTGACTTCGGGTCCTTCTCAATATCCATAATCAGGGCATCGAGCGCGTCCGGCCCCGCAATGTGCACGCCAACCTGTTCCCCGAGGTAGCCCTGTGCTCTCGTCGGAACAACAACCGCGAGTACCGGTCTCTCTGCGCACTCCGAGTGGTAGCATCGAAGGTCACGGGCGTAGGCGGAAACCTGATCGATATCCGCCTGGGAAGGGGAATCCTTGCCCTTTAGCTCAAGAACAACAACGGCGCCTCTTGCCAGCAGGATTACGTCGGCACGCCGGGACTCCATGGGCAACTCATATTCCAACACCGCCCAGTACTCCCTGGCGTATTCGTCCAGCTCCAACACTTCCCGAACTTCGTCCTGGAGCTCGGGGATTGACTCGTCCCATGCCCTGATCTGGGAACCGCTGACAACCCTTACGAACTCTTCGAGCTTGATTCGTACTACGCGGGCTGGCGTATCGCGGAATTCAGGGAAGTTTGAATCCCAGCCGTGTCGTGCTATTTCAAGGTCATCAACCAATTGATACCCTTTGACAGTATCGCCGCTTTACTCTCAAGCAGCCGCTCAGCCGCAAAGCTTTCCTGACAATCATCTTATAAAGGGAGTTTCAATTCCAGCCCATAGGAAAAGCAAAGGGGTTAAGGCCCCTCTAGGTCGTGAAGGCTCGACGGCTTTCAAGACTTCTGTACCACCTTTTAACCCATTTGAATAAGTTGCCAGCTCTTGTTCGCTATAAGAGACATTATCGATCTCAAGACTCAGTCACTACACTCTGTTACATGGACAATACTACCATTACATCTCAATATCTTATGGTATAAATGTCCAGGTGAATTGGAATGAGTGAACAGGCAATCAAGAAAGCCCTGGATGTCTTTCGTGAACACGGTGGAGTGATGTCCACCAAGGACATCCTTCAGTACGGGGTTCATCGACGCACTCTATATGCCATGAGGGATGCAGGGCTACTGGAGACGATCAGCCGTGGCCGCTACAGACTGGCGGGACTACCCCGCCCTGTCGAATCCCGACCTTACTACCGTCGCCCTCAGGGTGCCAAGGGGAGTAATCTGCCTCCTGTCCGCTCTGTCTTTTCATGAGCTCACGACCCAGGTCCCCCATGAGGTATATGTCGCGCTTTCCAGGGGTTCGGAAGAGCCGCGGATCGACTCTCCACCGGTTCGCGTGTTCAAGTTCTCTGAACTGGCGTTCACGGAGGGCATAGAGACCCACGAGGTGGATGGGGTTCCAGTGCAGGTGTACAGTCCAGCAAAGACCGTAGCTGATTGCTTCAAGTTCAGGAACAAACTGGGCATGGATGTCGCTATAGAAGCTCTTAAGCTCTATCGAAAGGAACCGGGTTTCAATGTTGAAGGGCTCATGCACTTCGCCTGCGTCTGCAGAGTAGAGAACGTCATGCGTCCATACGTTGAGACGCTGCTATGAGCGGAAAGATTAAGGAGTGCGATTGGTAAAACATTCACTAACCGAGGGACTGAAGCTTCTCCAGAACTGATTACACTCATTCACAATTTCTCGAGAGATGAGACGAAGTTTTCACAATGGCAAGCTTTCTGTCGAAAGAACAGGTTGGAGTCTTCTCCCAACCTGGAGGAAGTGGCCCAATCGATTACGGAGTTCATAGGCCCTTTGCTGTCCGGGAAATCCTTCGAGGGTGCTTGGGCACCACCTGGCCCCTGGGTGCCTGCTTGATCCTTAAACACCCTGGTATTGCCACTTCCGCAATGTCCTCAATGACATCAAACAGTTCTACTTCTCTCAACTGCAACTGGCGTCTCAAGAGGCCGAGAAGCCACATTATCGTGCATATGGAATTGCTTTCTTACCCGACACGTCAGGGGTGATGCTCAAGAGGGTCTCGATCCATTCAGACTTGCTCACTTCATCTAAGAGTAGTTCGCACGCTTTTGAGAAGAAATAGTTCGAAGGAATTAATCTGATCCCTTTCTCTATTGCCATCCTTGCGACTTCCGGATTGACGGCGAATACGCGTTCGTCTGCCGGGATAGCCCTGTAAGGGTTGTAGACAAGGCAGAAATCA
>JAHIKV010000193.1 GCA_018897395.1 Planctomycetota bacterium
CGCTGCCGAAAGTATACCAGTTGGTGTAGCCGGATTGGTCTTGCCTCGGCTGATACGTCACGTTGTTACCGCTCCATCGTAGCGTGTCCCAGTCCCAGCCTTGATCCCAACCCTGGTCATCGCCACCGTCTATTCCGTCGTAATAGTGATCTGAAGTGAGGTACTTTTCCCCCGCCAAGTAGGTGTTGCTGGCGCCATCTGTAATTGAGGCCATGGTCGTTTCGCTGCGCACGCGGAAGATGCCACCAGTGTCACCCGCTCCGTAGACGCCCGCCCAAGCGCTGGCGCTCATGGCATCGCCCTCCGCAACGGAATCCGGCATATTCACCCCAGGGGGTGATGGGAGGTCTCCGCCAGCCCCGGCGTAGTCGTTGCGACCCATCACCGTGGGGTGGGGACGGAGAAGGTTCATGTAAAAATAGTAGGCGCCAGCCGGGTACGGGTAGGCGATTGCGGCGCGACGGCTTGGACAATGGTAACCTGCTATGGGCGTTGATGCGCACACGTTCATTCCCTGCCGGTCCCCGTCGGCGCCAAGGTCGTGCAACGCGGACTGCTCCATGTAGGGGAGGATATTGTAGAGCCAGCCGCCGGGTTGCCGCCGATCGAATCCGCGCGTCGGTTCGCCGGCGAAAGTAGCATACCAACCGCCCGCCGGCAGAAACCCCTGTATTTCCTCGTGGCTCAGGCAGGCCAGACTGATCTGTTTGAGGTTGTTCTTGCACTGTGTCTGCCGGGCGGCCTCCCGCGCCGCCTGCACCGCCGGCAATAGCAGCGCGATCAGAATGCCGATGATCGTGATCACCACCAAAAGCTCTACCAAAGTAAAACCGTGTGAAGATTTTGGATTTTGGATGGTGGATGGTGGATTTGAGCGCATAATATCTCCCTCGTTAATGGAAAAACCGTCGGGTGGTGGATTTTGGATGGTGGACGCGCCCTTTCGGACACATCCACCATCCGCCATCCAACATCCAACATTCGTTCTACTTCCGCTTTCTCCATGCGTAGCAGAGCAGGCCGGCCAGCCCCGCCGCCAGCAACGCCAGCGTCGAAGGCTCCGGGATTTGACTCACGGAGAAATTGTCCTGGTAGGCCGATTTACCGGTGCCAGCGTTCATGTAGAGGATAACACCAGTGGCATTATATACGCCACTGACTGGCGTAAGGCCCGCGGCGACGCCCGTCGCCAGCGGGGTGAACAACGAGTCTCCCGCCGTGACGTTTCGGTAGGAAAGATCGGTCAGCCCGCCGGTGGTGGCGAAAGTCGTGACGGCCTTGATCTCGTACCAGCTTCCTAATGTTAGGGCAGGGCCATAGAAGTTACCCCAGCCCAAGACCACTTTACTAACCCCACCAGTGGCCATAATGCCGATCGTGGTCTTCTTCGGGTAAAAATCGGTCCAAGCGGTGCCCCACCAGAGGCCGGCCAAGTTAAACACGTCGCCCCCGACGTTTTGGAACATAGCCGACGTTGTGACGGCAGGGGACGAACTGGTGAACGCCAGGCTCAGGCTTCTCGTGGCGGAAGTAGTAGCACTAGCCGCGGTACTCGATTTTATAACCTGGGTCGTGTCCGCGCCGGTGCCGGTGCCGACCACGAAATCACCGGTGTTGGCGACGGGTTCGTATCGAACCCAGCCATCCTGCCCAGCGATCGTCGACGTGGTCAAATTGCCGAGAACCACCGCCGGGCTCTCGAAACCTGTGGAGTAGAGAATCGTGTCGGCCTGCACGGTTCCCGCACCCACCAGCAACACCAGAACGGCCAATGCACATCCGTAATACTTTGTAGTCATCACATTTCTCCAAGAAAAAAGGTTTTACGCACACAAATCACATACTCTGCCGCCGGGCGGACCACCCGCCCGGCGAAAAACATAAACGCGGTAAAAACACACCTCCATGCCACGGTACTCGTCACGCTCCGCGTGACGGAAGTTTCCGCACATGGAATGTGCGGACTACATTGTTCCTCACGCGGAGCGTGAGGAGTACATTGTCCGTTCCCACGCGGAGCATGGGAACGAGAGGCACTGTTCGCTATGGACCATTCATTGTTTCATCTCCTTTCTGCGAGTTGCCGGGCGCAATTCTCATTTGTCCTCCACCGACTTTTCTGACGCCGCTGGGGTCATCTTCAGCACGGGGTCGCCAAAGACGACCCGGTCGAAAGCGGATCCATTGCCTCCGTCGGTCGAAACGAGCGTAAGGAACCGGTCGCTCGGGCCTAGCTCCACGTCCAGGGCGACCGGGGCGTCCCGCCGGCGAAGCTGCCGCCTCATCTTCAACCGCCCATCGACAAAGACCCAAACGTCGGCCATGCCCACTTCCATGTCTTTCAGGCGGGGATCCTCTTTTATGCTGGGGTCCTCGCCCACACCGGCGACCGCCCGGAACCGCGCCGGCCGTTGGTCGGGGTACATCTTCCGCATGCCCTCGAGGTTGAACGTGATGCCGACGTTGGCGTGCAGGCAGAGGAGTCCGCGTTTCTCGGGCGTGAATTGCTCGTAGCGGTCGATGGCGTGGACCCAATAGTTCATTTCTTTCACGCGCGGATCGACCTTCGCCGCCCGCGCCCAGATGCTGCCATAGAACTGGCCATCGGTGCCGGGGAGCGCGAAGACGTGGCCGCCGGAATCGAGCTGCACCGGCCCCGCCCTGCCGTCCGGAACAAACACGCCGTCGATGAGCTTGTGCCAGCCGACCAGCCGGTATGGGCGCTCGCCGGGGCGGGCCATTTCGCGGAACAGGAACACCGGGTCTTCCATGCCGGTGGTCGGGTCGATGCCACGCTCGCGGTGCTGGCCCGTGCCGTCGCCGCCGGCCACGATGTCCAGCAGGTCGAGCAGCTTGGGCGGCTCGGTCAGGCGTCGGGCGAACGTGGGCGGATTGCCGACCGCGCCGGGCAGCACCAGCCGTGGAACGCCGGCGCCTTCACTCTGCTCGACGCGGGCCGACTCGTTCTCGCGGAGCACCACGCCATCTTGCCGACCGTCGCCGACAACTTGCACCTTCACCGAGCCGCGGAAGACGCGCGACGTGGTGGTTCCCTCCCGGCTGACTTCCACGCCGAACTCGGTGCCCAGGTCGGTGACAATGGCGGTGGGAGTGCGAATGGCGAACAAGGGATTAGGGATTAGGGATTGGGGATTAGAATTAGTGGCTAGTGGTTGGTGGCTAGTGGTTAGTGAAGCAGACCTTGAACCTTGAACCTTGGACCTTGAACCTTTTCCTTCAACCGCCCCCACCCGCGCGGTCAGTTTTCCCAGCGAAAGATAGCCGCCGGCGGTGGATTCCACTTCGTAGGTACAAGGCCCTTGAAGGATGACCTTCGCGCCGGAGTCGTAAGTGATTTCCATAAGTCCGGCGTCGAGGATGTATTTCCCGCCTAAGGGGACGTGGGCGAAGTCCGGCGGCGGCAGATAGTGGGGATCGTCCGACCATTTTACATCGACCATGCCGGTGATGCGGCCGACGAACACCATCTCCGGCCTGGCGTCCGACGGCACCGACTTCGACGGCGCCGTGGCGATATGCTGGTGGTGGGTGACTTTTACCGCCCAGAGCCCCAGCAGCATCGCACCCACGATTACCGTTGCGACCATGCAGGCGAACGTCCAACTGCCGACGAACGGAGTGGATAGTGAATAGTGGCCAGGGGAAAACGGGGCGATGATAATGGGGGCAACGGGGACCGAGGTCGGCAAACTGGAGGATTGGGGTTCGGGATCCGTGCCCTGCTGACTATTCTCGCCTTCCCCGGCCTTCTCAGTCATAGCCTGCGCACGGAGCAGGTCCCGGAGGTAGCGGTGAATGATGCTCGCCCAGGCGAACATCTCCAGGTGGGCTGGATCGGCCCGGAGCCAAGCTTCGAGGCCGGCGGCGTCCTCGTGGGACAGATCGCTGTCGAGCCAGGCGTCGATCTGTTTGAGTTCCTTGCCCGTCATGGACGATCCCCTAGATTTTTCATCCGCCGTTCGATGCAATCGCGGAGCGTGGTGCGGGTCCGGTGCAACAATACCCGCACGGTGCCCGGAGTCATGCATAACTGCTCGGCCATCTCGGCCGGCTTGAGGTCTTCGACGTATCGTAGGTCGAGCACCTTGCGGGCCCGGTGGTCCAACTCTTCCAGACAGCCTTCGAGCATGGGAACATAAGCTTTAAACTGCCCGGACATCTGCTCGTAGATCGCGCCGAGTTGCTCCGCCAAATCGGTGCCGAAGACGTGTCTGTCGCGGGCCTCCCGCCGCTGCTCTTTGAGCGTTTCCAACCGGGCGATGCCAAGGGCCCAGGATAAGAACGGCTGCTGTGAGTCGTACTCGCCAAACTTACGCACGAGGATAACGGCTACCTGCTGGAGTACGTCTTCGGCGCGGTGGAAGTCGCGCAGCAACGACGTAATGTAAGCCGCCACAAAGGGTTGGGCCTTCGTCCAGTGCATTGCGAGTTCTTCGGCAGCATCCATACGAATACCCGCCGCATGAGGGTACAGTAAAGTGTTCCACACCTCCACTATCTTATATCTCCCGCTGGCGTCAAATCGTTACGGGCGTCATGCACGGCTGTTGCCGCCACGCATCATGCCCGGAACGATTTGACACCAGCGTGAGACAAGGAACGCCGAATCGTGTATCCCCCCATTGCTGGCGGGAGGCGGCGACAGGTGGCATCGTTGGTTCGAGGTGCTGGTCATTGCAGACGGCGAACTGGCCAATCGCCGCGGCAAACGGAGGAAAAGCGATCCCCACGACGCCCGCGACATCGTCCAACGTCTGGCCCGCGGCGAGTGCCCCCTTGGGCTACATCGCCGATGAGGAACTGATGCAACTCCGCAAGCTCGGCGGCCCTTCGCCGCCCTCCCCGCCGCATGAAAGGAATAACCGCATTGTAATCCGGAGTCGTTAGGAAATGCAACAGTTTTGGCGTGATTCACCTTGAAAAGCTGATAAGACAGCTTTGCCGGCCAGATTTTGGTTGTGTCGCCAGAACCACGAGGACACAGGACGGCGCCCGACCGCAAGCGGCGAGCGTCAATGATGGATTTGCCCGGAAAACCCGGAGACAACAGCACCATCGGGGGTTTTTGGCTACGGAATACGCCGCTGTACGCCGCGATCGTCGCCCACTTCTCGAACAACGCTCGCCGTCGCCTCTATAATTCTTGCCCCGAGAACGGCCGCCCTATTGACAAGATCGCCAAGAATCTGATACAACATGCATTGAGGATAGTATCAGATGGCAGATATAGCAGAAAACAAGGTCAAACACCGCCGCATCTTCGAGAAGATCGAGGCGGGCATCCGTTCGGGCAGGTATGTGGCTGGCCAACGGTTGCCCAGCGAGGCGCAATTGGTGAGGCAATTCAATGCTTCCCGACCGACGGTCGCCAGGGCAATGCGAGATTTGGAGACTGCGGGATTGGTGTGCCGCCGCGCGGGCTCGGGATCGTATGTACAGGCACTCGCTGAACCCCGAAATCGGACATTGGGGCTTCTGATACAAGGGTTGGGCGAAACAGAGATCTTCGAGCCCATCTGCGGGGAGATTGCGCGGCGAGTACACGCCCACGGCTTCTCTCTGCTGTGGGGAGACTGCGTGCCGAGAGATCTGCACGGCAAAATTGGGCAGTTGAAGGACGTTTGCCAGAATTACATCGACCATAAGGTGGCGGGCGTTTTCTTTGCTCCGTTGTCGAGGTGTTCCCAGAATGACGGCGAGATCAACCTTCAGACTGCGGAAGCTTTGGATCGGGCAGGAATCCAGGTCGTCTTACTGGACCGTGACTTTGAGGAGTTCCCCAACCGAAGCAAATATGACTTGGTCGGCGTCGACAACCGCCAAGCCGGCTATCTGCTGGCCAAACACTTGCTGGAGCTTGGTTGCCGTCGGATCGACTTCATTAGTCACCCGCTGGTGGCCTTTAGCGTCCGAGAGCGGATTGCGGGCTACTGCGACGCGTTGTTCGACCATGGAGTTCAGGTACAGCCCGAGTGGATATGGCGAGGCGACGTCGAGGACGACGCATTTGCAGAACAAGTGATGGCGGATACTGCCGAGGCGTATGTCTGCGCGAACGACTTGACGGCCGGACACTTGATGCAGCGGTTGTTGGCGAAAGGCATTCGCGTACCTCAGGACGTTCGTGTCGTAGGGGTCGACGACGTCAAGTACGCCAGGCTTCTGCCCGTGCCATTGACTACTGCGCGTCAGCCCTGCCGCGACATCGGGACCGTGGCGGTTGCCACCATGATGCAACGGATTGCAGATCTCACGTTGCCCACGCGGCGCATCCAACTGCCATGCCAACTGGTGATAAGGCAGTCGTGTGGCGCCGAGCAAGGCGCCGCCGCGGAAAACGCGAGAGTTGATCCTGGACGGGTTCCAATAAGGCCCGCATGGCCAATCCACGCCGGCCGATCAACGGGGGCCCGTATCCAGAGCAACTGACATCGGCGCGGTCTGCGCAATATCTAAACTGCTTTGCGCATTATTGCATAGACGTCCCCGACACATTGATGGCAGAATGGCAGAATAGAGAATAGGGACTGTGTTCCAGCGACCCTCCCATTATCGTAGGCGCCCATGCACAAGAGTTTCGACATCCTTGGGCTGGGTTCCACTGCTGTCGAGGCGGAACAGGCGAAAGCATTCCAGCCAACAAAACTATGTCTGAAGATGTACTCAAGATCGGTCTGCTAGGCTGCGGCCCGATTGCCCAATTCGCCCACCTGCCAGCCCTGGCAAAGGCCAGACGCGTAGCACTCCGGGCAATCTGTGACGGGGCTGAAGATTTGCTCCACGCGATAGGCCGACGCTACGGAGTGCAGTCGCTCCATCAGGACTATGCCGCCTTCCTGAACGATTCTGACATCGACGCGGTTCTGATCGCAGTTCCCGATGTATTCCACGTGCCGTTGGCTTGCCAAGCGTTGGCGGCAGGCAAGCACGTGTTGGTCGAGAAGCCTTTGGGGGACAGCGCGGACGAGTGTTGGGAGTTGTTGTGCGCGGTGCGTCGCACCGGACTGAAGCTTCAGGTCGGCAACATGAAACGGCATGACCCGGGGATTGCCTTCGCCCATCGGTTCGTTCGAGAGCAACTCGGACAGATCCTGTCGGTAAGCGGTTGGTATTGCGACTCGCTGTTTCGTCCCGCCTTCCTGGAGACACTGCTGCCGCCGACAGTGACCAGCCAACGAGCCATCCGTCCATCGGCTGATCCGAAAGCTGACAAGCGGCGCTATTCGCTTGTCACCCACGGCGCACACCTGCTAGACAACCTCCGTTACCTCGGCGGTGCGATCACCGGCGTTACTGCCCGGCTCGCAGAGAAGCGAGGTCAGCACTCGTGGCACGGACTTCTCGAATTCGAGCATGGAGGATTGGGGCATTTTGAGTTGACGGTAAAGACAAACGCCGATTGGTCCGAAGGGTACCGCATCTACGGCGAGCACGGCAGCGTCGAGGTGAAAACGTTCGTGCCCTTCTACTATCGCCCCAGTGAGGTTCGGGCCTTCGACGCGCGAACCGAGCAGTGGTATGCGCCCTTGGGCGCCCACAGCAACCCGTACAAGAATCAGCTAGAAGCGTTCGCGCGGTCAGTCCTGGACAACGAGCCGGTGAACCCTGACGCATCGGAAGGCCTGGCCACGGTTTGCCTCTTGGAAGCGATTGAAGCTTCGGTCGGCGCGGGCCAGCACACCGAAGTCAGGCAGATGTCGGCGGAACCGTGATTAGAAAGGACTCCCTATGAAGGGAATGCAGGGTGACGCCTACCGACGTCCTCCGTACCCCGCCACGTGGGCTCGCATGCACGGCAAGGGCCGCGCGTTCTACACGTCGTTGGGCCACCGGGAGGACGTGTGGACGAATCCGATCTTCCAACAAGTCATTCTCGGCGGGCTTTCCTGGGCCCTGGGCCATGCCGACGCCGACATCACCCCCAACTTCGCTCAGCTTACGCAAGTCCATTAATCCTAAATCTAGGAGACCATTCCATGATCCCCGGCAATCGACACAATTTAGAAGCATGTTCCGAGGGTTCTTTCCAACAGGGGTGTGACCGCCGCGAGTTTCTGTGCGTGGCTGCGTCAGTTCCGGCGGCGTTGGCCACCACGCAACTGCTCGGCGCGGACGTGCCGGGCGACCAGGCAAAGTCCGCCGACGCCACGCCCATGCCGCAGATTTCGTTGGGCAAGTATTCGATTTCAAGGCTGATCGTCGGGTGTCACAATTTCGATGGTGGGTCGCACATGTTGACCAGTGCGGGGGCCTACATGGACAAGGAAATGCACGCTTACTACACGCCGGAGCGGGTTGTTAAGACACTTCGCCGTTGCGAAGAAGTGGGCATCAATACATGGCAAGGGCATGAACGCGGCACTCTATTGGGATGCTATAATCGCTTCCGAAAGTCGGGCGGAAAGATGTATCTGCTGGGACTCGAAGGCTCTGACGAAGATATGAAACCATTTGCCAAGATTGAAGGCTTAATCGGCATCGCCCATCATGGGGAAGTGACCGACATGCTCTTCAAGCAGGGGAAACTCGACGTGGTCAAGGACCGCTTGAAACGCATTCGCGATGCCGGATTGTTGGTCGGCGTGTCCACCCACATGCCGGACGTGGTCGACGCCGTCGAATCGAAGGGCTGGGATCTGGACTACTTCCAGACGTGTGTTTACGAGCGGCACCGCGACGAGGCTGCTCTTCGGAAGTTGCTCGGGCACGTTCCGTTGCCGGTTAACGAGGTGTATCTCGATACTGATCCGCCGCGGATGTTCAGGGCGATCCAGCAGACCAAGCGGCCCTGCTTGGCATTCAAGATTCTCGCTGCCGGACGGCGCACCGACCGGCGCGCCGACCTCGAAGGAGCGTTTCGGGAAACATTTGCCGCGATTAAGCCCACCGATGCTGTGATTGTCGGGATCTATGACCGTTACTACGACCAAGCCGGGCAGAACGCCGCTCTGGTCCGTCGCTTCGGTTCCCGGTCCTAGAAAAAAATAGAAATCGAGGAGAGCAATCCATGAAGGTCTATGAAGAGAAAGCTGCCGTCCAAGAGGTCTCGCGACGCACGTGGTTGAAGAACTCTACAGCGACGGTTGTCGGCGGGTCGCTGCTGGCAGGGCTCGATGTGGCCCGATTTGCCCATGCCGCGGGGAGCGATCTGATCAAGATCGGCTTTGTCGGCTGCGGTAACCGGGGCACGGGCGCCTGCCGCGAAGCGCTCAGTACCCAGGGGCCGGTGAGGCTTGTCGCCGTAGGCGACCTCTTCTCCGAGCGCATTGAGCGAAGCCTGCACAACCTTCTCAAGCGTAGCAAGCTACGGGAACGGATCGATGTGCCTGCCGAGAGGCGGTTCAGTGGCTTCGATGCTTACGAGAAAGTGATCCAGTCGGACGTGGACTTGGTTTTGTTGACTACGCCTCCGCATTTTCGGCCCATGCAGTATGCCGCGGCGGTTAAGGCGGGCAGGCACGTTTTCATGGAAAAGCCGTGCTGCGTCGACGCTCCAGGGTTCCGCCTGCTGGTGGCGGCCAACGAAGAGGCGAAAAAGAAACGGTTGTCCGTGGTGGTGGGATTGCAGCGCCGCCACCAACAGAACTACCTCGAAGGGATTCGGAAGATTCACGACGGTGCGGTGGGCCAGATCATGTATCTTCGTACGTACTTCAACATGCCTGGCGGTCGCGAGGGAGCGAGAAAGCCGGATTCGATGACTGAAATGGAGTACCAAATCCGCCACTGGAACCTGTTTTGCTGGTTGTGCGGCGATCACCTCGTCGAGCAGTCGTGTCACGAGATCGACGTGGCTAATTGGATCATGGAGGATCATCCGGTTCGGGCCCAAGGCATGGGCGGACGTCAGGTACGCACCGGTGTTGGGACCGGAGACATTTACGACCACCATGCGGTGGAATTCGAGTATGCCGGGGGCGTGCGATACTTCTGTCAAGCTCGGCAGCAACCCGGAACCTGGGCGCACGTTTCCGACAACGTACATGGCACAAAAGGCTCGTTCACCATCGGCACGGGTGCGTGGGGAATGGGCGCGGTTACGCCGCGCGAACTTCGTGCAAAAAAAATCCGTGGCGATAACCCGTACCAACGAGAACATGACGATCTGTTTGCCAGCGTGCGCGGCAGCGACCCGTACCGGTTTGAAGGCGACTACGCCGCCACCAGCAGCATGACGGCGGTGCTGGGTAGGATGGCCACGTATTCCGGACAAATGGTCGCCTGGGAAGAAGCCGTGAAATCGACTCTGGCCTTGGCTCCGCAAAGTTACGCTTTCGACGCTGCCCCGCCCACCGTACCCAATGCCGTGGGATTGTACCCCGTGGCCATACCCGGCGTGGCAAGAGCCTTCTAGAAAGGACTCCCTATGAGATGCAGCATGAATCGTCGTAGTTTCTTGACGTCGACGGGCGCCATCGCGGCTGGGATCGGGTTGGGCGGTCTGGACGGTTCCCGCTTATTGGCCACCGAGTTGGCCGGCGGAGCGCCGAACGCCGCGAAACTCGGTTGGCGTCTTGGATGCCAGACGTGGTCGTTTCGTCATCTGACGTTCTACGACGCCATCGACAATACGGCCTCCCTCGGGCTGCACTATCTCGAAGCCGTCCCAGGCCAAAAGCTCAGTAAGGATCGACCGGGCGTCACAATCGGCGATGAATTGTCGGCCGACGTGCGGAAGGCAATCAAACAGAAGCTGGCCGACTCGGGTGTGAAGCTAGTGAACATTTTCTTTGCTCTTCCGAAAGATACCGGTCAGTGCCGCAAAACGTTCGAGTTTGCCAAGGATATGGGTGTCGAGACGATCGTTTCGGAACCGGATGAGGCGGTTATGGAATCACTCGACAAACTATGCCGGGAATACGATATCAATGTTGCCATCCACAACCATCCAAAACCGTCGCACTACTGGAACCCCGATGCCGTGCTGAGGGTTTGCGAAGGCCGCAGCAAACGGATCGGTGCTTGCGCCGATACCGGACACTGGCCTCGCGGCGGTCTGGATACGCTGGAATGCCTGAAGAGGCTGAAGGGACGGATTATCGGCTTCCATTTCAAGGATCTCGACGGGTTGGGGCCGGACTCCCACGACGTCCCTTGGGGCACGGGAGTGTGCGATCTTCGGGGATGGCTTGCCGAAGTGCATCGGCAGAAGATCGAGGCGTTTTTCGCGATCGAGTGCGAAAACCCATGGGACGGCACCCTGGCGAAGATTGCCCAGTCGATTCGGTTCTTTGACAAAATAGCGGCCGATCTGGCGGCCCAGAGTTAGCGGCAATGACAGTTGCATCAGCGAGTTTACAGCATCGTTTCCACGCTCTCTCTTGCGAAAGGGGAATTATGAGCTTCTCGCGGCGAGACCTGTTGAAGTTGGGCGCCGGCGCGACTGCGATTTGGATGACCGAATTGCGGTCTCCGAATGCGTGGGCCGACCAGTCCAAGAAGAAGATTGGGCTACAGCTCTTCTCGGTGCGAGATGTGTGTGAAAAGGACCTGGCTCGTGCGTTGCAGTCTGTGCGGCAGATCGGTTACCAGGGCGTGGAGTTTGCGGATGCGGACCATTATGGACATGAGCCCGAAGACATGCGCAAGATGCTCGATCAAAGCGGCCTGATATGCTGCGGCACACACCTCCTCTTGAGCACGCTCCTTGACGACGCTTTTCAGAAGACGGTGGAGTTCCATAAGGCTCTTGGCTGCACGAATCTTACCATTCATGGTCTGCCGGCGGAGTCCTTGGTCTCCATAGCGACCCTCGTCGCCGCTGTCAAGCTGCTAACCGAGATTTCCGACAAATTGAAGCCATACGGCATGCACTTCGGCTACCATGCGCAGGCGCGGGACATCAAGCGTGTGGAAGGCCAGATTCCGATCGAGGTCGTCCTTGCCCATGCAGGTCCGGACGTGCATTTGCAATTGGATACCGGGCATTGTGCGGAGGGGGGCGCAGACCCAGTCGCCCTACTGAAGAGATTCCGTGATCGTTCCCGCAGCATTCATCTTGCCGTGTTTGGTGGCCCCCAAGACGCAATCATTGGCGGGGGGGACGTGAACTGGAAAGGGGTTCTTGAGTTCTGCAAAGCCACTGACGGTATCGAGTGGTATATCGTGGAGCATTATCAGCCCTCTCGCCGTACATCGCTGGAGGTCGCTAAACTCAACCTGGAAAGCCTTCGCAATATGGGGGTGTAGCGTTGGCTGGTGGTATATGGGAATCCGCGAACAAGCAACCCACGTCACTATCCATTGCACCATCGACTTGTTTATACTCAATGAAGGGTATGCAGCACACTTGTAATCTGGGTCGAAATGGGGACGCAGCGCGGGGGGCCATTATTTTTGTCGTGCCCCTTGTCAGGGAGAGTAGAGTCGAGACGCGGCGCGGTGGATTAGGCGAGGCCTAACGGATTCCGACCCTTTCGGGACCCGTAAATCTTTTTGTGCCGGGGTTGAGGGTGTGGGGTTATGGAAATAGGTATTTTCACAAGAACATTCACGGGAGCGCTGGACGAAATCCTCGACGCCATCGTCGGGCACGGGCTGACTTGCGCCCATTTGAGCGTTGCGTCTGCGGGCGTTGCCGGCTTGCCGGGCAAGTTGGACGAAGATTTGTGTGTCGCTGTGCGAGGGGCATTTGAGCGCCGCGGCCTTCGCATGGTGACGGTCTCGGGGACTTTCAACGCCATCCATCCCGATCCAACCGTTCGGAAGCAGGGGATTCGCGGTGTCCAGCGGTTGATTCAGGCGTGCGATGCCCTCGGTACGAGGATGGTAACGTTCTGTACGGGCACTCGGAATCGCAACAATATGTGGCAATATCATCCGGACAACATAAAGCGCGAGGCATGGGCCGACTTGCTCAGCACCCTCGGCGCGCTCATTCCGACCGCTGAGGCCCACGGAGTCATGCTGGGTATCGAACCCGACCAAGGGAACGTCGTTGACTCGGCGATTAAGGCACGGATGCTCTTGGACGAAATGAAATCGAAGCAGTTGCGGATTGTTCTCGATGGGGCAAATCTGTTCCATCATCACGCACTGTCTGACATGACTGTGGTGCTGAAAGAGGCGTTTGAGTTGCTTGGACCGGATATTGAAATCGTGCATGCCAAGGACATCACCGGCGACGACACAAAGAAGAATCAGGCTGCGGGCACGGGGTTGCTTGACTGGCCGACATATTTCCGTCTGATGAAAAGCAGTGGTTTCGATGGGCCGCTACTCCTGCACAACATGAAGCCATCGCAAGTGGCGACGAGCGTTCAGTTTGTACGTCGGCAAGTCGCCCGATGGTATCCGGAATTAGGGAACACGCGAGAGCTAATGTGAATCAATTCTTCGTCCACGACAATATTCGGTTTTGTTACCAGGTCATCGGCAAGGGCCCCCCCGTCGTTTTTTGCCACGGCCTCGGCGGTGATCTGGAAGCGCCCAAGGAACTTGTCGGCGTACCGGACAATTATCAATTGATCGTCTGGGACAGCCGGGGCCACGGCGGCACGGAGCCTTTGGGACCGATAGACGCCTTGACTTTCGCATCATTTGCCGGGGATTTGGCTGCTCTCTTGGGTCACTTGCAGATTCGAGAGGCCGTCGTCGGCGGGATTTCCATGGGGGCGGGAGTGGCGGCGCAACTCGCTCTGCGTCATGTCGTTCACATTTGGGGCTTAGTCTTGGTGCGTCCCGCGTCGCTCGAACAACCGCTGCCCAAGAACCTGGCCCTGTTTCCACGCATCGCGAAGTTGTTGGGTGACCTGGGATCGGAATCAGGGTTGGTCGAGTTTCTGAGGTTTCCGGAGGTGGCTGCCATGAAGCGTGTCTCGCCTGGAGCCGTCGATTCGCTGATTGAACAATTCCGCAAGCCGCAAGCTGTAGAGCGCCGGGCACGATTAGACCGTATCCCACGGGACCGGCCGATCGTGTCTTGGGAACCCATCGAACAACTCGACATACCCGCCTTGGTGGTCGGCACGGGCCACGACCCATTGCATCCGCTCGACATGGCCGCCACTTGGGCCCGGCATTTGGCGAAGGGACGACTGGCAAACATTCCCTCCAAATATGAGAGTCCCGAGCAACATGTGCGGCAGTTTCGACGTCATCTCAATTCATTCCTGAAGTCGGTGATCCCATGAACGCAACCTCGTTGAAAGCCTCAGTGTCGCTCTGGTCGGCAGACTTGAGCAATCTGGCGTCCGAGATTCAGCGGATTGACCCGTACGCGGACAGCTACCACCTCGACGTCTCGGACGGGACCTATGCTACGTCGCTCCTTCTGTTCTTCCCCGATCTCGTAAAGTCGATCCGGGGCATTACCGAGAAACCATTCGAGGTGCATTTGATTACTCAACGGCCAGAGCGATGGGTGGATGCTTTCCTCGCTTCGGGGGTCAACCGGATTCTCTTCTATCCGGAAACCACGGAGAGCATATCTGGTCTGATCGATACGGCCAGGAGACGGAACGTCGGGATAGGGATTTCGTTGGCGCTCGAGACCCCCGTCTCGACGATCGAGGAATATCTCGGCCGACTGGATGTCGCGTGCGTTGTGGGGACGGGCTTCGATGTCAAGGGGGCGCCGGAGGTGGCGGAAGTTGCCTACGAAAAGGTCCGCCAACTGGCCGCGATACGCCAACGGCGACGTCTGTCCTTCGAGATCGAGGCCGACGGAGCGATCCGTCGTCACACCGTGCCGCGGCTGCGGCAGTGTGGGGTTGATATCGTTGTTCCCGGCTCGTTGATATTCAACGGTGACGCACGGGAGACCAGCCAGTGGATGCATTCGTTATAGGAGTTGTGATCGGCAAGCGGTGTTGTGCGTCGACACGGTGGAAGTGGAAATCCACAAGACAGTGATAAGGCCTTACACACGGATATCTCTATGTCGCGAATTCACGGTATTCAGGACTCGGTCGTTGCCACGTACTACCTTGAGACAAAGGGGAACCTAGGCGGGGTGGCCAAAGAACTGGCGGTGCTGGAGACAACCGGCAACTGGGTCGCCTCGGGAGAGCCCACGACCAGATACCGACAGTGCGTTGGGGAGGTGTTGGAGGTCTGCCCTGCGGGCCCCGGGCGCGGCACGATTTCGCTGCTGTACCCGATTGAAAACATGGACATCGAGGCGTCGGCATTTCCGAATCTGTGGTTGTCGATGATCGGTGGGGCAACGTTTGCCCTGGCGTCCTACGAGAGGTCGCGGCTGATCGACTTCAGCATCCCACCGGCGATGATGGAGAAGTTCGCTGGTCCCGCTTTCGGCATTGCAGAGACGCGTCGGCTCGTTGGCCGCGAGAAGGGCGAACTGCTTATCGGCACGATCGTCAAGCCGACCGGAGGCCTTGCGCCGGAGGAGGTCGCCGACTTTGCGTACCAGGCCGCACTGGGCGGGATCTGCTTCATTAAGGACGACGAGAAGATGATGAACCCGCCCTACTGCCCTCTGGGCCGTCGGGTAAAGCTCGTCTCCGAGTCCCTTAAACGGGCCGAAGACCGAACCGGTCAAAGGGTTCTTTATGCGGCGCACATCACGACGACGCCGGACCGGGTTGTCCGGCGCGCCATCGAAGCGATTGAGAACGGCGCCACGGCGCTGATGGTGAACTTCTTTGCTGCCGGCTTCGGGGCTTTGGAAATCTTGCGGAGGCACCCCGACATCAATGTGCCGATCTACGCTCATTGTGGCGGACGGGAGGCCATGGGCAGGGCTGAAGGCCAGGGTATCTCGCCTTCCGCCATCGTGAAAATGGTGCGGCTATTGGGAGGCGACTATTTCCGGGCTGGAATGTTCGAAAGTTACCTCGTGGACACGCCAGACGATATTCGCGGGATGCACGAGGCGGCTGTCGGCGGTTGGACTTCCCTAACGCCAATACTGCCTGCGGTCTCCGGGGGGCTGAACCCGCGGACGATCGGCGCTAACGTCCGTGGCCTAGGCCGAGATAACTTGTTTCTCGCGGGGACAGGAATCCTGACTCACCCCGGTGGTCCCAAAGCCGGAGTGGAAGAATTGCAGGCGGCCGCTGAAGATGCCCTTGCGACTCGGCACCCGAGCGATCGCACAAATTGACGCTCTATGGGTCTAGCTACCTATGTCCACACGAATCGTCCTTTTCCGCCCTGTCGGCGTGCGATACATTGAGCTGATCGCCACGGCCATAACAGTGGAGGTATACGTTCGATGAGTTCCGACAACAGACGCCTAGTGGAAGAGGTTGAAGCGGGGTTGGCCGAATTGCCCATGTTCGACGTCCACACGCATTTGGTGGGCGGAAGACTCGGTGCCCGCGGGCTGCACGACATTCTCCTCTACCACATGGTCGTCAGCGACCTTTACGCAGCAGGCTGCCCCAGCGGAGCACGCTTGACCCAGTTCCCCAACCGGCCAACGCACGAGGAGGCCCGGCAGCGACTTGCCGAGGCGATTCCCTATCTCCTACCTGTATCCGGAAAAGGCGGACATGGATGAAAGATTACGGCAACGGCAAATCGACAGGTCTGGATCAAACGGCCGCAGGGAGGATTTCCACGGGTATCACTCGTGAAGACCTCTCGATGACGGCCAAGGATCGGCTGGTGCTTCGGACACTGGCGGAAAAGGTCGTGGCCATCGCAGCCAGCCCGAGAATGGCGGAAACGCGCCGGCTGTGGACCAAGCTCAATCAACTCGAAAAGACCCGGGCACTGGTGTTCTGCGATCCGGAAAATGGGTGGAACGAGATCATTACCGATGCCCAGATGCAGTGCCGGGGCAAGCTGGCGCGCCGTTGGGAGATGGACCTCCGTAAAGAAATCTTCTGGGGTGACGTTATGGGGGACGACAAGCCGGTCGATCCCTATTTCGACGTTCCTTATACCGTTTCTCCGGATGATTGGGGCGTCGCGCCCGTCTATCACAGGACCGAGGCATCCGGCTCGTATGTGTGGGAAGGCGCGATCAAGGACTATGACACGGACTTGAAGAGACTCCACTCTCCCCAGTTGGAAATCGACTGGGAAACCACCAACGGTTGTTTGGAAATCGCCCGGAATGTGTTTGGCGATCTTCTTACCGTTCGGCTCAAGGGCGTGTGGTGGTGGTCGCGGGGAGTGACTTATCTTGCAGCCACATTTCGCGGCCTGCAAGAGATGCTCTGCGATTTCATCGAGAATCCCGATGGTCTGAAAGAATTGTTCGCCGTCATATCGCGAGGACACCTCGCAAGACTTGACTACCTCGAGGCCAACGACCTATTGAGCCTGAACAACGACGGAACCTACGTCGGTTCCGGCGGCTTCGGGTTCAGTACGCAATTGCCGCAACCGGATTTTGCGGGACATGTTCGCGTATGTGACATGTGGGGGTTTACCGAAAGTCAGGAGACACTCCATGTCTCTCCGAAGATGTACGAGGAGTTCGTCTTCCCCTGTGAAAAGCCGATCATGGACCGTTTTGGCCTCACCTGTTACGGCTGCTGCGAACCACTTCATGGACGCTGGCGCGTGGTCCAACGACATCACAATCTTCGCCGCGTCTCCTGTTCTCCGTGGGCGAATGTGGAGAAGATGGCCGGCTACCTTGGAGACAGGTACATTTTGTCGCTGAAGCCGAACCCGGCCGCCTTGGCGGTTCCCGAACTCGACGTTGGGTCCGTTCGCAAAGGACTCCGAGAAACCCTGGAGAAGACTCGGGGCTGCATCGTGGAAATCATCATGAAAGACAACCATACCCTGGGCAATCGGCCGGAGAACGCCGTCACCTGGTGCCAAATCGCCAAGGAAGAAGCAGAACGACTCCAACCGTAAGAGAGGTTTAGCATGAAACTCGGCATTGATTCCTATACCACTCGCAACAGCGGGTTGGACCCCGCGGGAGTACTCGGGTTGGCCGCGGAACTGGGGCTCGCCGGCGTCCTGTTTGAACTCTCACCGTTCTCGTCGTTCCGCGATGACTATCTGGCGCGAATCCGTGATACGGCGGAAGCAAAGGGTCTTTATGTGGAATTCGGCATGGGTTCGATTCTGCATTGGCATCCGATGGCGGAAAAGGGACGCCAATTGCTGGCCGACGCAGGCTATGACGGGCACGTTTCCGACGCCCAGATCGTCATCGATCATCTGCAAATTGCCAAGAAGCTCGGCTCGCCCATCCTCCGCTGTGTGGCGGGCAATCTGTTCACCCGCGACGAAGGACATGATATGATCGCGATGGCCGATCAAGTGGTTGCCATCCTCCGTGAGGCATGTCGCGCCGCGGAAGACCTGGGGATGAAGATCGCGATGGAGAACCATGCCGATTTCACAGTGCGCGAGTTGGCTTCGATTTATGCGAGGGTGAACAACCCGGCTTTCGGGTTCACGGTGGATTGTGCGAATCTGGCTTTCGATTTGGATGCCCCCCTTCGATTGGCCGAAATACTTGCTTCGCATGCTTTGACGACGCACTTCAAGAACTACCGAATCCTCCGCACCGGCGAAGGATTCGCTCTGGAAAACTGCGCATTGGGCGACGGAGACATCGATCTGCCCGCCGTCGCCGAAACGCTCGCAAAACACAATCCCCAGATCAACCTGAACATTGAAATCCACTCGCAATTCGCCCCCTTCAAGCTCGATGTATTGCGGCCGGCCTACTGGGCAAGCCATCCTTCGCCGCCGGGCGACGGCTTGGCATGGTATTTGGCACAGTCTTGGTCGCGTGCGATTCTCGAGCCTTGGCCCCAAAACCTCCCCGACGGCAACGAATCCTGGCAGCGCGAAGCGAACGATCTTCGCCGGTCCATTGAATGGACGAAGGATCGGCTACCCCATCTCTTGAGAAACCCATAACCGGGAGCAGTCACCATGCAACGTCGCGAAATGTTGTTGACAACCGGAGCCGCCGTCTTGGGGCTTTCCGCCTTTCCCTTGAGCTGGGTTGCCGCCGAGGACAAACGGAAACCGAAGATCCTCTACTTCAACAAGAGCTCCGCGATGATGTTCGGGAAAAATTGGACGCATCCGGTGGCGGACCGCCAGGGGAAACCCTTGGCCCATTCGGAGAAGGTGCTTACCGAACTGGGCGGGAAGAACGGCTTTGAAGTCGAGTGCAGTCAGGACGCGGCCGTTCTCGACGACTTGGGCAAGTACGACTTGTTGGCCTTCTACACGAACGGCATGCCGTTCAGCGGCAGGCAAATGCAGAACGTGCTCGACGCCGTGTCGGCCGGCAAGCCATGTGTTGGCTTCCATGCCGCGAGCGATAACAGCGCCCGCCCGGCCATCGACCCGTTCCTTGCCATGCTCGGCGGGGCATTCGTTGTACATGGCCCCGAGCAGAAAGCCGGAATGAGAGTCACCTCGCCGAAGTTTCCAGGCATGGAAGGTCTCGGCGACGGCTTCGAGTTGTTCGAGGAATGGTATGTTCAGAATAACTTCGCCAAGGATCTGCACGTGATCCTGATGCAGGAGACCAAGGGGATGCAGAGCGACTGGTATCGGCGTCCCCCGTATCCCGCCACGTGGGCCCGGATGCACGGCAAAGGCCGCGTGTTCTACACGTCGATGGGCCACCGCGAGGACGTGTGGACCAGTCCGATCTTCCAACAAGTCGTTCTCGGCGGGCTTGCCTGGGCCTTGGGCCGTGCCGACGCCGACATCACCCCCAACATCGCTCAACTTTTTCCACACCAAAACTAAAAGGAAACTACCCATGAAGAACATCCGCATTTCCAGACGCAGCCTGTTGAAGGGCGCCGCCGTAGCCGCCCCATTCGTCATCGCCTCAACCGCGTTGGGCAACGCCGACACGCCGCCGGCCAGCGAGCGCGTTACGCTCGGACATATCGGTGTCGGCGGTCAGGGCGGCGGGCTGTTCCGCGAATTCCAAAACTGCAAAGGCATGCAGAGCGTGGCCGTCGCCGATACCTACAAGGATCGTCGCGAGGCTTTTGCCCGCGTGATAAAGGGAAAAATCTACGGCGATTTTCGCGACATTCTCGCCCGCAATGACATTGATGCGGTGGTTATCGCCACGCCGGATCACTGGCACGTGCCGATCGCTATCTTGGCGGCCCAGGCAAAGAAAGATGCCTATGTGGAAAAGCCGCTCGGATTGACCATCGAACAAGACCTCGCCTGCCAGAAGGTGTTTGCGGAAAACGGCCGCGTTTTCCAGTACGGCACGATGCAACGCAGTTATTCGTACATGCGGTTCGGTTGCGAGTTGGTCCGCAGCGGGCGCATCGGCAAAGTACATGCCATCGAGGTTACTGCTCCCGCCGGCTCAGCGGGCGGCTCGACCAAGGAAATCCCCGTGCCGACCACGCTCAATTACGACCTCTGGCTAGGCCCGGCGCCGCTCGTGCCCTACACGGCCGATCGCTGCAAGAATCCGGGACACTTCTTCATCCACGACTACTCGATCGGCTACCTGGCCGGCTGGGGAGCGCATCCGCTGGATATCATGATTTGGGGAAACGACTCCGATCAGGCCGGACCAATCACGGTCGAGGGCACGGGCGTCATTCCCACCGGGGGGCTCTACGACAACGTCTGCAATTGGGACATGCGGATTCAGTTCGGCGACGGCGTGCGAATGACCTTCAAACCCGGCGGCGATTCGACCAAGTTCATCGGCTCCGACGGCTGGGTGCGTATTTGGCGCGGTGGCATCGACGCCGAGCCGAAGTCGCTCCTGACCTCGAAGATCGGCCCGAACGATGTGCATCTGATCGACAGTCCGAACCACTACCAGAACTTCCTCGACTCGGTCAAGTCGCGCAGGCCGACGGTCAGCCCGTTGGACCAGGCCGTGCGGAGCGACGTCATTAGTCAACTTTGCGACATCGCCGTTCGCACGAAGCGAAAAATCACCTGGGATTCCAAGACGACAACCGTCGTCGGTGATGCCGAAGCGGCCAAGATGATGCACCGCGACATGCGGGCGCCATGGACCCTGTAAAACCCCTCGTTCCCACGCTCTGCGCGGGAACGCACCGTCTGCGACGCTCCGCGTCGTTCGGCTCGACGCGGAGCGTCGGAAAAAGCTGGTTCCCACGCAGAGCGTGGGAACCAGAACCCAAAAACTGGATATTCGGAGACTACCCATGCGTCAATTCACGCTCATCGCATTATTATTGAGCCTCTTTGTCACTGCCGGTTCGCGCAGGGCCGCCGCCCAAGAGCCGGCTAAAGGCCAAATTCGCGTATTGCTCACCTACGGCGGGCATGGCTTCGAGGAGAAGCCTTTCTACGCTATGTTCGATTCGCTGCCCGGTGTCGTTTACACGAAGGCCGAAATGCCCAAGACGGCCGACCTGCTCAAACCCAGCCTGAAAAAGGACTACGACGTTATCGTCATGTTCGACATGACGCCCAGCTTTACGCCCGAGCAGCAGAAGGGATTCGTCGAACTCCTCAACGCCGGCATCGGACTAGTCTCACTGCATCACAACATCGGCGCTCTCCAGGAATGGGAGGAATTTCGCAAGATCATCGGAGGCATCCACATCCCTCGAGAGTTTACGGTGGACGGGAAGAAGTACGGGCCGTCGGGATCGACCGATGATCAGGATATTCGGGTGACGGTGGCTGACCGACGGCATCCGATCACCAAAGGCATCAACGACTTCTCAATTCACGATGAGACGTACCACAAATACTACACCGCGCCGGATGTGAAAGTTCTGCTGACCACCGACCATCCTAAGAACGAGCCGCCGCTAGCCTGGGTCAAGCAGTATGGCAAGAGCCGCGTGTTCTACTTCATGCTCGGTCACGGCCCTTCAGCCTGGCAAAACCCAAACTACCCCCGGATTCTCGCCAACGGCATCCGGTGGGTGGCCGGCGATAGGCTCGCGCCAAGCGAGAAGACGCAGGTTGCTGCGATCCTTGGCGTTAAAGAGCTGCGCGGTGTGGCCCCGGAATTTGCAGCCGTCGTCCGCCGCATCAGCGAACTAGGTGGACAGTTCGGTTTCGACAAAACCGGCAATCTTGTAGTTGTCGATTTGGCCAGCAACCGGGTCTCCGTCAGCGATGCCGATCTCCCGCTCTTGCTGTCGCTCCCGCATCTTACGAAGCTAAAGCTTTCGGGCGGCGGTATTAGCGACGCCGGTATCCGGCAAATCAGCACGCTCGGCGGCCTGACGGAACTCTCCCTGCTCGACGCCCAAGTCGACAACGCCGGCTTGGAGCAGCTTGCGCGGCTGGCCGGCCTGCGATCGCTCAGCATCCGCCGCAGCCCGCTACTGAATGACGAGGGTGTTCCGCACCTCAAGCGGCTGTCGAAACTGGTCAGCCTGGGGCTACTCGAAGTCGGCATCACCGACCACGGGGTTGCGGAGTTGGTCAAGAGCTTGCCGCAACTTCGTCAGATTGACCTCCGCGGCTGTGCGCAGGTCGGCGACGCGGGGCTCGAACATTTGCGAGGGCTGAAGAACCTCAAAGTGCTCCGAGTCGGCGGTTATCAAGTCACCGACGCCAGTCTGGCGATCATCAAGAACATTGGCACACTCCGCGGGCTGACGATCGAGGACGCGGCCATTACGGATGCCGGCCTCGCGCTGCTTGTCGGCCTGCCGTTGGAGGAGATTGGCATCAGCCGTTGCTACAGCATTACCGACGAAGGATTCGAGCATATTAAGAACTTCGGAAACCTTCGCCGGCTCGACATTCGCGGCATTCCGCTTAGCGGCAGTGGTCTGAAGTACCTCGGCACGATGGACAAGCTGACCCGCGTGAAGCTGAGCGAAACGGGCGTCGGCGATGCCGCCGTTACAGACCTCCGTGGACTGAAAAGACTTACTCACCTGTGTCTCAGGCAGACGCAGATCACGGATGCCTCGCTGCCAATCATTATCGGCTTGACGAACTTGAAGTACTTGGATATCGGTCAGACCGGCGTTTCCGACGACGGCGTCAAGCGGCTTGCAAAATCGCTTTCCAAGTGCAAGATCGTGCGGTGAACGGCCGTTACTTAAGGAGAGATTTCGTGGTAATGCACAACGTGGCGATCGATACGCCGAGAGAAATCAATATCGGCCTGCTCGGATGCGGATTTATGGGCAAGTGCCACACCAACGCCTACAAGAAAATCCCCTACATCTACCCGGCGGCAAAGGTCGCGCCTCGTTTGAAGGTGCTTTGCGATCAGAATGCCGCGATCGTGGAACGCGAGGCCGCGCGCTACGGGTTCGAGGAGTATTGCACCGATTGGAAAGAGCTGGTAGCGGACGCGAGGATCGACGTCTTCGACAACTGCGGCCCCGATCCCGTGCATCCCGAGCCGTGCATTGCCGCCTTGAAAAACGGCAAGCACGTCATTTGCGAGAAGCCGATGGCGATTCGCGTGGAAGACGCCCGGCGAATGCGCGCCGCGGCCGCCGCGGCGACCGGCATGGCCATGTGTACGTTCAACTACCGTTTCATGCCCGCCGTCCGATTTGCCAAGGACCTGATCGCCGCCGGCCGCATCGGCGCGATCCACCACATCCGCGTGCATTATCTGCAAATGGCCGGACATGATCCTTCCCTGCCGCCCGACAAGGTGTGGTATTCGAGATGGCCGTTTTCGGGAGGTTTGCAGGGGATCGGCAGCCACGCGATTGACCAATGCCGCTTCCTTGTCGGCGAGATCAAAAGCGTCTCGGCGTTGGTGCGAACCTTCAACAAGGATAGGGCCATTCCCAGCGCCGGCTGCCCGGCGGATGTCGTCTCAGACGAGGGCGCTGCGGCGATCCTGGACTTCGAAAACGGCGCGATCGGGGTTGTGGAGTCCTCCGTGGTGGCCACGGGGCGCAAAAACTTTCTCGGCTGGGAGATCAATGGTTCCCACGGCTCGCTCCACTGGGATCTGGAGCATCCCAATAGCTTGTTTGCTTGTCTGGCAGGCGTCGGCGGCGACGACTCTCTGCTGGGCTTCACCGAAATCTCGGTGACGGAAAGCGGTCATCCTTACGTGGGCGACTGGTGGCCACAGGGACACAACATCGGCTGGGAACATGCTCAAATCATCGAGAAGTTTCATTTTCTCGATGCCGTCGCCAACAATAAGCCGCTCTGTCCCTTCAACGCGACCTTCGAAGACGGCTATCGGGTAGCCGTAATCATCGATGCCATGCGCAGGTCCAGCCGCACCGGCCAACGAACTGATATCCAGTACTGAGGAACGCCCGACATGAACGCGCCCGCCATCAACACGAAAAGACTCTTCACGGCGTCTCGAATCGCAGTCGTCGCAACCGCCGCCCGATTCGTCGCCATCTCCGCGATGATGGCGCCTTTGAAAGGCTGTTTTGGACTCGACAACGAGCAAGTCGGCTGGATCGGCGGAGCAGGTCTCTGGGGATTTACGCTGACCATGCTTCTATTCGGATCGCTGTGCGACCTGTTTGGCATGAAGCTCGTCTTTCGTCTGGCAGTGCTCGCCCACCTCGCAGGCGCCATGGCCATGTGCCTGGCCAATGGTTTTGTTATGCTCCTCGGTGGGTCGTTGCTGCTCTCGATGGGCGACGGGTTGGTGCAGGCGGCAGGCAACCCGCTGGTCGTAACGCTGTTTCCCGACCGAAAGACGGAGATGATGAACAAGTTCCATCTCTGGTTCCCCGGCGGCATCGTGATCTGCGGCCTGATCGCTTTCGCCCTCGACAAAGCCGTGCCCGACGTGTGGCAGGCCAAACTCGCAATGGTCTTCGTGCCGACGGTGCTCTACGGAGCGATGTTTCTCGGGCAACGATTTCCCACGACCGAGCGAGTGCAACTTGGCGTCTCCTTCGGCCAGATGTTCCGCGAGACCTTTTTCCGTCCGCTCTTTTTGCTCCTGGCGCTGTGCATGATGATGACCGCCTCCATCGAGTTGGGACCCAACACCTGGCTGACTCCCGTGCTGGAATCGGCGGGAATCCCCGGAATTCTCGTCCTCGTATGGGTCAGCCTCCTGATGGCCCTCCTGCGACAGTTGGCCGGCCCAATGGTCCGGAAGTTGGCTCCTTTGGGAATTCTCTTATGCTCGGCCGTACTCAGCGGGCTTGGACTGCTCGGACTTAGCTACTCGCACAATCTCGTGACGGCGCTGGCGGCAGGTACGGTGTTCGCCGTCGGAGTCGCCTACCTCTGGCCGACGATGATCGGAATCACTTCCGAGCGAGTGCCCAAAGGCGGCGCTCTGGCGCTAGCCATGATGGGGTCTGTTGGCATGGTTGCCGTGGGCCTGATCACCGTGCCGATGATGGGCCGAGTGGCCGACGGCCATATCCACGAACATCTTCCCGTCCGAGAGACCACAATGTGCTTGCAGCACATTGTGGAGACCTACCCGGCGCTGATGCGTCAAGCCCAGGGCAGGAGCGGCGACGACCTTCGCCAAGCCCTAGAAGCCGCCCAGGCTGCCCTTGCCGGTCGAACCGCCGCCGGCGTTCTTCCAGAACCTCAAGCCGTCGCCGCCTTGCGATCGGCGATTGCGGCCGCGCCGCAATCCGAAGCCGCGCAAACCGCCAGGCGACTGATCGGCCCGGCCGAGACCTATGGCGGCCAAGTCGCCTTTCGCAAGGTTGCCCTGTTATCGATCATATTGGCCGCCATCTTCGGCCTGCTTTGCATCAACGACCGCATTCGCGGCGGCACATTACCCGGATGATTA
>JAHIKV010000194.1 GCA_018897395.1 Planctomycetota bacterium
CCGCCGCAAACCACGTAGTTGCCTCCGGCGAGCACTTCGCCCGGCTTCTCCTCGTACATGTCTTCTCCGGCGTCGCTGGGGCAGCGGAACAGGGACAGGCGGGTCCGGGCCGCCGCGGCCTGCGCGGGATTCAACGTCTGACTGTGGCTGCTGCCCAGGTACAGCGGTTGCGTGAAGTCGATCAAGTTCCGAAGGTTCTCCTGTTCGACGAACGGCAACAGTTTCGCTTGTACCGAAAAACTCGTGCTGGTGGTCGTTCCCAAGCCGGGAAAGCAGTTGTAGTGCGAATGGTAGTTGTGCAAGGCCAGGCCGATCTGTTTGAGATTGTTGGCGCAACTCATTCTCCGCGCCGCCTCGCGGGCCGCTTGCACCGCCGGCAGGAGCAGCGAAATGAGAATGCCGATGATCGTGATTACGACCAGCAGTTCGACGAGGCTGAAACCCGGCCGGGCCGGGCGACGAGCGGCAACTATGAGCCGTGCAACGTTTCGGATTGACGGCAATCGGTCAATACGGTCAATAAACATCATGCACCTTTGTGGTGAAGGCCAATAATCCGTTCCGGCGCGGCTGGAAACAGCGAGGGAACGATAACCAGTAGGGCTGGCTGGCCGCGGCGGCAAGAAGTGCATGCGCCGCTGAATGGGCTGGCTGGCGTGACGAACAACACGGTCTATCGGATTGTCGGCGGAAGCCGTCTCGTCGCGGCGACGGCGCCCGCGCGGTTTACTTTTGCAAAATCAACTTTCCGTTTCTGGTGAGGATCAAGCGGTATACCTGCCCTTCGTGATCGATCAACAACTGGCGCCGGCCGGCGAGCAGTTCGTCGGATCGCACGACGTGTGCGGGGACGCCCTTGCCGGGAGCCGGCGTCTTTCGTTCGTCGCGGCTTTCATTTTCGGCGGTCATCGCTTGTCACTTGTCTGGAAGGCCGTTTGCGGCGGTCCCGGTGTAGTAGATGAACAACAAAGTTTGAGTACACAAACTTTTTATTGCATTCGGCAATTGTTGTCAAGTGCCGCTGGAGAATTTTTTTCTTCCGCTGCCCGGCGTTGTAGTTATTGCCTCTCGAAAAAGTGAAGGTCCTTCAAGAATAGCCGGTGGCCAACAGCCCCCCCTCCCCCCGGAGGGTAACTCGGAACGTGTTTTAAAATCATTCATTTAGCCCGCCGTGAATACACGGCGGGCCGGATTGACCGCGAAAAACCGCTTGCCCCGGGTGGTATTCACCCGGGGCTAAATACGGATATTTCAATTTCAAAACGTTCTCAGTCAATCCAGCCGCGCGGGGGGGACCGCTTGGAGGATGATTTTCACTCGCATATACTCAAAGGCAGTTGTCCCGCGAAACACCTCACGATGCCCCCATTTGGTCAGTGGTGGGCTGCGCGACGAATCGCCCAACCATTCGGAAACTTGCCGCCGATGTCCGATCTGCCGTCGTTGAGCATGAAGCTGGAGGACTATCTCGAAGCGATCTATTGGATCGTGGAGGACAAGCGCGTCGCCCGGGCGCGGGACATCGCCGCCGCCTTATCGGTCCATAAGTCCACGGTCACTTCGGCGTTGCGGAGCCTTTCGCGGAAGGGATTGGTGAACTACAGCGCCTACGAAGCGGCCACTCTGACGCCGAAGGGGCGAGAGATGGCCGAGGATGTCGTTCGGCGGCACGAGATCATCCGCGGATTCTTCGTTCAGGTCCTTGCGTTGGACGACAAGTTGGCCGACGCCAACGCATGCCGCATGGAACACGTGTTGGACTCCGAGGTATTGGAGCGATTGGCGTCGTTCGCCAAGTTCGTCAATGAATGTCCCGGCACGCGGCGGGAGTGTTTGGCGGGATTCAAAAAATACTTGACTAGACGCCCGAAATCAAAGACGCAAACGTCGAAGCGAGCGGGCCCGCGGCCGGCTCGAAAAGCAAGCCCGCCGGTGGAAGTCCGAAACGGAAGAAGTGAAACACTCGCTTCAATAAAATAAGTCGCCGACGGAACTGCCTACCCAAGCATCCGTCGGCGACCGGAGTGTTTTTCAGCAATCGTAGGCCGGGTTGCAACCCGGCAAACATTCTGCCGGGTCTCGACCCGGCCTACTTACTACAAAGGCACAAAGACGCAAAGAAGATTGGAGAGGATCAGTCCCACCACCACTGGCCATCGGCCGGCTCGGGCTTGATCTCTTGGTGAAGTTTGGCCACTTTCGCCTTCTTGTCGGGCAGGATATTTTCGGAATCCAACGCCTCGGCTGGGTGAATCTGCACGCCGCCGCCGATTGGGAATCCCAACGTGTTGCCCTTGCCGATCGTGTTCACCGCCGACTCAACCGTCTTGGGAACGTCGTAGACTTCGACCGGAAACGCCTTCTCGCTGCCGAGGAACGGCATGTCCCAACCGGCCTTTACGTAATAATCCTGCTCCTGGATGTAGGCGGCGGCGACGGCCAGGTCGATGAGGTTCCGCAGTTCGGCGTAGACGGGCGAACGCTCGGCCAACTCGGGATACTTCTTGGTGAAGCCGAGCACGAACGCCTGGCTGGCCCTGTTTCCGCGGCCGGCGGCCTTGCGCTCGCCGCTGCTGGTGACCATTTCATCCTCGCCGATCAGCTTCACGCCGTCGCCGACCAACTCCATCGCCAGGCCGTCGTCGCTTTGGCGGATGCACTGATAGTCGGGGACGAAGTACCAACGCTGCATGGCGTTGCGGGCGACGTCGGTCAGCCTGGCGCGGTCCGCGTAGCTGACCAGTTTCACCGGCGGCCTCTCCAGTCCGATACCGATCAGCTTCATGCGGTAGTCGGCCTCGACCATGACCTGGGCGAAATGCGTCTTCGGCGGAGCGCCGCTGATGGTGACGATCTGCAGACCGAGGCTGTTGCGGAGGGCTTCGGCGAAAACTTGCGGATAGCGGAAATTCGGGCGGTTGGTTTGCACGAAGTGTTGCATCGAGGCCAGACCCTGTTGGGTCGGATCGATCGAGCAGCCGATCATCTCCGTTGGTTTGCCGTCGGGCGGAAACATCCGCAGGGCGACGGCCAGGTCTTGCAACTGGACGACGGGCCTGCCGCTGGTGATGCCCACGACCCGCCCCGACGGATCCGGCGCCCAGCCTTCGGCCGGACCGGCCAAGACGATGTCCTTGCTGTCGGGATAGTAGAAAACGTATCGGACCCTCAGCAGCCCGGCCATGTATCGCATCTCGTCGGTCAACACCCCTTGGCGGCCGAGAATGACTTGTTCCAGCCGGTTCAGCGAGACCTTCCGCAGCTTGCTGTAGGAAGCCATCTTTGGATCGAGTGTGGCCTTGGCCGAAGCGATCCGTTCTTGCATAAGTTGTCCGCCCGGGTCGGTGAACGTTCTTGTGCGTAGGACGCCATCGGCGTCGATGGCCACGCCGGCGGTCGCCTGCGCCCAAACCACCGACGGGGCCAACGCCATGAACAGCCCCGCCGCCGCCATCCAGATCGACCAGTAGCCCAGTCCTCGGCAACGCATGTCTCTGATCTCCAATTCCAGGGTAATTGTCCGGTCCGCTCCCACCACTTCGATCCGAACGATCTAGGGTGGGAGCGAAGGTTAGAGTCAAAAGCAAAAATCAATCTTACCCGCTTGCACTTCTACACCATTGATCTTAATTAGGAAAGCTGGGTAAAGCAAGTAAGCGGCCTGGATATAACCGGTATTAGAGGCGGCATCCGGCGAGCAACGACCGTCGGAAACAAGGAGGTCGTATGACGTAAGTCGTTGTACTGAAAGCATTAAAGCAATAGTAGGCCGGGTTGCAACCCGGCAATCATCCGCAATTTTTGGTCGGAGGGTGGCACGTCCCTGAGCGCAGCGAAGGGCGTGGTTTGGTCGTTCACCACGCCCTTCGCTGCGCTCAGGGACGTGCCACCCCCAGTCGAAAGCGACAGTTATTGATTCGCCGGCTAAACGGCGGTTCTGCCGGCGCGGCCACCGGCCACGGCTTTTCGGAAGTTCGGGCGACGGGCAGAGGATGGCGAAGCGGTTACGAGCCGGACATTTCCCGGACCCAGGAGCCGTTCCACCCGATCCCGCATCTGGTTGTTGACGGCCACTGCCATCCCGCCGCATTTGCACGCCACGCGGCGGCCGTCTTCGAGGCAGAGCAACAGTTGCAGCTCGCAATTGCCCGGATAGCCGCGGAGGATTTCGTGGAGTTGTTCGAGCTTTTGCCGGCCGTTGTCTTCCTCCGATAGCCGAATCACCACGCCGCGCGTGCAGCGGGCGGGTAGGTCTTCAAGAGCGATGATTTCGTCCGCGATAAGATTCGCTTCCTCGGAGCCGGGGCGTTTATCGATCCCGCCGCGGACGACCACGATGGCGTCCGGTTTGATGAGTTCCTCGTAATGGACGAACTGGTCGGGCCAGACGATGCAGCGGATCAGGCCCTCGGTGTCTTCCAGGTCGAACATGGCGTAGCGGCTGGGGCTTCCCGGTTTGGGGTTCTTCGTGTGCGAGAACTTGATAGCCGAGATCATGCCGCCGAGCATGACTTCGGTGCGGTGTTTTAATTCGGCGGCCTCAACCGTGGTGTGCGAGCAGTATGAGGCCAGCGTCGATCGGTGTTCGGCCAACGGATGGCTGGAAAGATAGAACCCGAGGACCTCTTTTTCGCGGGCCAATTGGTCGCGTTGGTCCCACTCGGGCACGTCGGGTAGGTTTGCCTCTCCGGCGTCCGGTTGCGCGTCCTCGTCGCCGCCGAAGAGCGACTTCTGTCCGCTGCGCCGGTCGGAAGCGGCGGTGGTCCCGGCCTGCATTGCCCGATCTATTGCCGCAAAGAGTTGCGCGCGTCGAGCGCCGAGCGAGTCGAACGCCCCGGCCTTGACCAACGATTCGACCGCCGCGCGGTTGACCGTGCCGGGATCGAGCCGCTCGCAGAAGTCGAACAGGCTGCGGTAAGGTCCATTTTCGTCGCGTTCGGCGGCAATCGCGGCGGCGGCGGCGCCACCGCAACCCTTGATGGCGGTCAGACCAAAACATATTTTCCCCTCGGCCACGGTAAACTCGGGGTATGAGCGGTTCACGTCCGGCGGCAACACCTCCGCGCCCATCCGCTGGCAGTCCTCGATATGCTCGACCAGCGAGTCCTTTCGCTTGAAGTTCCGGCCGGGTATGTCGCTCGAGAGCAGCGCCGCCATGAACTCGATCGGATAATGGGCCTTCAGGTAGGCCGTCATGTAGGCGATCAAGGCGTAGGCGGTGCTGTGAGACTTGTTGAACCCGTAGCCCGCGAACTTCTCGATCAGCCCGAACAGCTCGGCCGCCTCCTTTTTCGACATCCCCTGCGAGTGGGCGCCTTCGACGAACTCCTCGCGAAACTTAGCGATTATCTCCAGTTTCTTTTTGCTGATCGCCTTGATGCAACTGTAAGCGTTTGCCAGTTGGATGCCGCCCAATCGGTTGAGGATCCGCATCACCTGTTCCTGGTAGACCATCACGCCGTGGGTCTCTTCCAGGACTTCCTTCATCACGGGGTGTTTGTACTCGGCCTTTTGTCGGCCGTGTTTCACCTGGATATAGTCGTCGACCATGCCGCCTTCCAGCGGGCCAGGGCGGTAGAGGGCGTTGGTGGCGATGATGTCGCGGAAATGGTTGGGCTTCATCCGCTGCAACAGGTCGCGGATGCCGCCGCTCTCCAACTGGAACACGCCCTTCGTTTCGCCGCGGCAGAGCAGGGCGAAGGTCTCAGCGTCGTCCAGCGGGAAGCCGTAGGGATCGACCTTCTTGCCCGTCGTCTGTTCGATCAGTTGAACGACTTTCGAGAGGATCGTGAGGTTTCGCAGGCCGAGGAAGTCCATTTTCAGCAGGCCGGCGCGTTCCACGTCGCCCATCGCCCATTGGGTGATGACCTCCTTTTTGTCCTGGACGTGCTGCAAGGGGACGTAGTCGGTCAGCGGCCGGTCGGCGATCACGACCGCGGCGGCATGCGTACCGACGTTTCGGGCGAGCCCCTCGATACCCTGGGCAAGGTCGAGCAATTTACGGACCTCGACGTCGGTCTCGTAAGCTTTTCGCAGTCCGTCGCTCTTTTCGATGGCCTTGCGGAGCGTGATGCCCAGTTCTTCGGGCACCATTGCGACCACCGCGTCGACGCGCGGGATGGACAACCCCAGCGCGCGGCCCACATCGCGGATCGCCGCCCGGGCCGCCAGCGTGCCGAAGGTGCCGATCTGCGCCACGTTCAACATGCCGTAGCGCTCCTTCACGTATTGAATCACCTCGCCGCGCCGCTGCTGGCAGAAGTCGATGTCGATGTCGGGCGCCTCGCGGCGGCTCTCGTCAAGGAACCGCTCGAACAGCAGGTCGTACTCCAATGGGCAAACGTGGCTCAGGTGCAGCGAGTAGGAAACCAGCGAGCCGACGCCCGAGCCGCGGGCCGTGGCCTGAATCCCCTTCTCGCGGGCGAAGCGGACGAAATCCCAAACGATCAGGAAGTAGTTCGAGAACCCCAGCTTGTTGATGACTTTCAGTTCGCGCTCGAGCCGGGCCGTCACCTCCTCGGAAAACTTGCCGTCGGCGTATCGGTCGGGACGGTTCGCGCAACACTCTTTCAAACCCTCCACGCACAGCTCGCGCAGGTAGTTTTCCGAAGTCTTGCCGTCCGGTGGGGTGAATGTGGGAAAGTGCCGGCGCCCCAACTCCAATTCGATATCCACGCCGTCGGCGATTTCCTGGGTGCGGCGCAGGGCATCCTCCCGGCCGGGAAAAGCGGCGTACATCTCCTCGGCGCTGCGCAGAAAAAACTCGTCGCTCTCCATCCGCATCCGGTTCGCGTCGGTGCGGAACTTGCCGGTGTTGACGCAGAGGAGAATGTCCTGAGCGTCGGAGTCCTCGCGGTGGATGTAATGCACGTCGCTGGTGGCGACCAGGGGGATGCCGAGCCGCTCGGCGACCCGGACGGCCCCTTCCATCGCCACGCGCTGCGATTCCAGGAGGTTGTTTTGGATTTCGATGCAGTAGTCTTCGCCGAAGAGTTTTTGATACCAGGCGGCCACGTCGAGTGCTTTTTGGAAGTTCGCCTCGCCGCCGGCCAGCAGCGTGCGGCTCAATTCGCTGGAGACGCACCCGCTCAGACAGATCAGCCCTTCCCGATGGGCGGCCAACAACTCCTTGTCGATCCGCGGCTTGAAGTAGAATCCTTCGAGAAAAGCCGCCGAGGAGAGTTTCACCAGGTTGCGGAATCCGGTGCGGTCGCGCGCCAAGAGCGTGAGGTGATGACTGGCCTCTTTCGAGTTGCCCTGCTCCTTGTTGAATCGGCTTCCCGGGGCGATGTACGCCTCCAGCCCCAAGATGGGGTTAATGCCCAATTCCCTGGCCGTTTGGTAGAACTTGACGGCCCCGTGGAGGTTTCCGTGGTCGGTCAGGGCCAGTGCGGTCATCCGCAGCGCCTTCGCCCGCTCCAACAGCCCGCGGACCGTGCCGGCCCCGTCCAACAGGCTGTAATGGCTGTGACAGTGCAAGTGTGCGAAAGGGAGCGTGCTCATGGTGGTCCTCCGTGCTTTGAGCGAGCGGACGTGTAATTCTATCGCCGACGGCGATGCACCGGTAGAACCCCTGCTGCGATATGGCGGCAGTTGCACTAACGCCCCCGTATTGACGGGTGAAGGTTGCCCCGCTATGCTTCAGTAGGGAGTCTAAAGGTGAGGAGCGAAGCATGGGCATTACCCACGTTACCACACGCATAGCGAGTTTGGCTCAAGACGCCGAGCCGTGGGAAGCCGAATTCCTCGTCGACACGGGCGAAATCGATTGCATGGCGCCGAAAGACAAGCTGATTCAAGCAGGCATTCGCCCCGAGGGCAAGGCCGTGTACGAGTTGGCCAACGGCCAGCCGGTGGAATATGAGTATGGTTTCGCGCGAGTCACTTTTCTCGGCGCCGAAACCGTAACCCAAGTCATCTTCGGCCCGCCCGAAACGGAACCGATCTTAGGCGTGGTGGCCCTGGAGAACACCGGCGTGACCGTTGACCCCGCAACCAAAACGCTCCGCCGGATGCACGCCAAGCCGCTGAAGTAACGGGGAGAGTAGGCCGGGTTGCAACCCGGCGATCGGTCAATATCAGCCGCAGACCATTAACCTTGCCGGGTCACGACCCGGCCTACTTGGCTCAGTGAGAAAGTTTTGCGCTGGCCAGACGATTCAGGCTGACGCCCGCTTCCGCGGCCTCGACGGCCAAACGTTGGTGGATTTCCGGGGGAACCCGAATCATGAACTTGCCGCTGAAACGTCGCGTCGAAAGGGGATCGGGGACCGGCTCCCCGCCTGCCCGCATGTCCTTGACGGCGTCGGCCACCACGGCCCGGATTCCGCGCAGCGCCGCTTCTGGAGAAGACGCCAGCCAACTGAGGCTCGGGAACTCTGCGCATATCCCGACGTGTTGCTTGTCTTCCTCCGACCACGTTACTCGATACGTATAGCGGTCATTCTTACCGCGATTCATCTTCCTCATCTTCCAACCTCTCGATGGCCCTGAGGACTTGTCGGAAGAAATAAATTATCAATCCCGTCACTCGCTCGGTTCGCCTATCCCGCGCAGATAGCCCGCCAGCAGGTCTTGCAAGTCGATCAAGTTCTGCCACTTGTGTTGCTCCAAGGTGACCCGATCGCCTTTGCCTTTCGAGTGGACGGATTGAATCAGCCCGCGCATCCGCAGATGAAGGTATTGCAGAATCTCGGCCGTTTGCGCGGCCTGGCCGGGGCTTAGCCCCTCGGGCAACTCGGGCGGGGCAAGCGTGTGCAGGATAACTTCCGCGTCGGGATCATTGGCGAAGTTCAACTCGAAGTCCAACGAAGCCGCGCTCGGCGCCTCGGCAAACTCGTCGGTGTCGAGCGTCACGCCGGCCGAAAGGTTTTCTTCCTTTAACGCGGCCAACCGCTGGGCGATCTGCTCGCGCGATCCGAAGACCAACACGGTATGCCCCAGCGAGATCACGTCGCCGGGCCGCAGCACCCAAAGCTGCACCGGCTCGCCGTTGACCTTCGTGCCGTTGGTGCTTTGTAGGTCGGTCAGCACGACCTTGTCCTGGTTTTCCTGAATTTTCAGGTGGAAGCGGCTGATCCGGTCGTCGTTCAGTTGGATGGGATTGCCTTCTTCGCGGCCGATGGTCAGCGGGGTGGGCGCGTCGGCAAAGACCCGGCCCCGGTCGGCCCCGTCGATCACCCTTAACGTGATAAGTGCCATAACTCCCTTTTTATCCTCGTCCGCATAATCGGTCAAGCCGTCGCACGCCGGGCATGGTACAATATAGAATGTGATCTGCTCGGCGGCATTGCTCCGTGAAGGACTACGCGAATGAACGATGAACAAAGCCCGAAAAAATCACCCCCGCCGGAGCGCAAGTCCCCCTCGACGGGCATGAATACGGGTATGAATGTCGCCTGGTATCTGCTCATTTTCGCCGTTGGGGCATTGTTCCTGTACGGCCTGATGGATAACGGCGGCCGGGTCAAACTGAAAATCGTCGACTTGCAAAGGCTGATCGAGCAAGGCCCGGAGGGCGCCATCGACGTGCGCGAAAAAGTGGCCGGCAAGGAAACGGAAGTCCTCTACTCGCACTTGGACGATCTGAAGTTCGGCCCGCAACAAATCACCGGCGCCGTGACCCGCGAGGTAATCTCGCCCACGGACAAACGCGAAAAAGCGAAACCGAAAGTCCCCTTCCATACCCCGCGGTGGGGACTCGAAAACGACAAAAACGAATTATTCAATCTTGCGAAGGCGAAGGGTTTTACGAACATCGACGCCGAGGAAGCGCCCAGCGGGTGGCGCAGCATGGGGCTGATGTTCGCCATGATGATTCTGATCATGGTGATCTTTTTCTTCATGATGCGCCGGCTCGGAGGCGCGGGATCGGCGATGGCCTTCGGACGCAGCCGCGGTAAACTCTATGCCCAGGAAGACCTCGGCATCTCGTTCGAGGACGTGGCCGGCATCGACGAGGCGGTCGACGAGCTGCGCGAAGTGGTCGATTTCCTCCGCTCGCCCGAGAAGTACCAGGTCCTCGGCGGCCGGATTCCCAAGGGCGTTTTGCTGGTCGGCCCTCCGGGCACGGGCAAGACGCTGCTGGCCAAGGCGGTCGCCGGCGAGGCGAGCGTGCCGTTCTTCAGCATCTCCGGCTCCGACTTCGTCGAGATGTTCGTCGGCGTGGGCGCCGCGCGGGTCCGCGACATGTTTCAACAGGCCCAGACGAAGGCCCCCTGCATCGTGTTCATCGACGAGTTGGACGCGCTGGGCAAGACCCGCGGCTCGAGCGTGGTCGGAGGTCACGACGAACGCGAGCAGACGCTCAACGCCCTGCTGGTCGAGATGGACGGTTTCGGCTCGAACAGCGGCGTGATCGTGATGGCGGCCACGAACCGCCCCGAAACGCTCGATCCGGCCCTGTTGCGCCCGGGCCGCTTCGACCGGCACGTGCTGATCGACCGTCCCGACGTCCGCGGACGCGAGGAAATACTAAAGGTCCACGTGGACAAGGTGAAGCTCGACGAGTCGGTCGATTTGAAGGAAATCGCCCGAATCACGCCCGGCTTCGTCGGGGCCGATCTTGCGAGCCTGGTCAACGAGGCCGCCCTGTTGGCTGCCCGCGAGAGCAAGTCCGCCGTCACCATGATCGAGTTCAACGAGGGAGTGGAACGCGTCGTGGCGGGTCTGGAGAAGCGCCAGCGCGTGATACATCCCGATGAAAAACAACGCATCGCCTACCACGAGAGCGGCCACGCGCTGGTTGCCTACAGCCTGCCGAATTCCGATCCGGTCCACAAGGTTTCGATCATTCCCCGAGGCCCTACGGCGTTGGGATACACAATGTATCGCCCCGAGGGGGACCGGTATATCAGCACCCAAGCGGAGTTGGAGAGCCGCATCCAGTCGCTCCTGGCCGGCACGGTGGCCGAAGAGATGATTTTCGGCGACGTGGCGACCGGCGCGCAAAACGATCTGGAACGCGCCACCGAGATCACCCGCAGCATGGTCATGGACTACGGCATGAGCCGGCTGGGAAAGGTGAACTTCCGCGAGAGCCGCCGCTCGGTTTTTCTGGCGGGCGGCGAGGATTTTCCCCGTGAGCGGACGCACAGCGAACAGACCTGCCGGGAGATCGACGAGGAAATCTCTCGGATTATCGGCGAATCGTTGGAAAGCGTACGCGGCATCCTCCGCGACCGTCGCCAGGCGCTGGTGGCCTTGGCCGAGCGGTTGATCGAGAAGGAAGTCATCGGCAACGACGAGTTGAAGCAGGTGATCGACGCCAATTTACCCGGCGCGCGGATCGTGCCCGGCACGGCCGAGTCCGCCGGCCGACGCGCCGCGGAGGATAATCCAGCGTCGAACGTCAGCAAAGCCGCCGAGAGCGGATAACCGTCGTCGAATCCGTTAATCTGTTTAGCGGCGGGTGGCGGGCCGGCGGGTGGCACGGGCATCTTGCCCGTGTTCAACTTATCACTGGCGAGACGCCAGTGCCACCCGACGCAAGCCGCCGTGCCGGCGGCAGCTAAACAACTGGCGCTGCTTGCGGTTTCGCACCTTGTCCGGTAGAATCGGCCTCCATGTCGAACCTCGTCATCCAGCGCGTCTCCACCGCCCGGCAAAAGAAACAATTCCTCCAATTTCCCTGGACTCTCTACCGGGACGACCCCAACTGGGTTCCGCCGCTGCGAGGGAACCAGCGGGAGTTGGTCGGCTACCGTCCGCACCCCTTCTACGCGCGGAACACGATTCAGACGTTTCTAGCCTATCGCGGCGATGAGGTCCGCGGCCGGATCGCGGCGATCCTCAACCAGGGGCACATCGATCAGTACGACGACCGCCGTGGTTTCTTCGGATTTTTCGAGTGCCTCGACGACCAGGAGGCGGCCGACGGGCTGTTCGACGCCGTCCGCCGCTGGTTCGCCGACCAAGACATCCATCGACTTCGCGGGCCGACCAACCCCTCGTTGAACTACGAGCTGGGGCTGCTTATCGACGGGTTCGACTCGCCGCCGACGTTCATGATGACCTACAATCCGCCGTACTACGCGCGGCTGATCGAAAACCACGGATTCCGCAAGACCCAGGACCTGTACGCTTTCTGGGGTGAAATCGAGATGTTGCCCAAGATCGGGGCAAAGCTCGGCCCCATTGCCGAACAGATCATCGAACGGTACGACGTCAAGCTGCGCACGCTGGACACCTCCCGGTTCCAGCAAGACGTGGAGTTGTTCCTGTCGATCTACAACCGATCGCTGGTGGGCACGTGGGGATTCGTGCCGATGTCGGCCGAGGAAGTCCGCCACATGGCCCGCGGCCTGCGACGGATAATCATCCCCGAGATGGCCATCGCGGCTGAGATCGACGGGCGCGTGGTCGGCGTCTCTTTCGGCCTGCCCGATTACAATCCGCGGATCAAGAAGATCGACGGCCGGCTGTTCCCCTTCGGCTTTGTTCATTTGCTGCGGAACCGTCGGGCGATCAAACGCATCCGCCTGATCAGCACCAACGTGTTGCCCGAGTATCAGCGGATGGGCGTCGGTCTCGTTCTGCTGCACGGGCTGGTCCCCAAGGCCATCGAATGGGACATCGAGGAGGCCGAGTTCTCCTGGGTCCTCGAATCGAACTCTCTCTCCTACGGCAGCCTGAAAAAAGGCGGAGCGAAGATTACCAAGACGTATCGGTTGTTCGATCTGGATGAAGAAGGGACGAGGGACGAGGGACGAGGAGTGGAAAGGAATGATGAATGCAGAATGATGAATGATGAATCGCAGAGGCACGGTCAAACAGTTCATCGTTCATCATTCATCATTCATCATTCATCATTTTCTTCCGCCCCCCTCAGTATCCGCGAGGTCCGCAACCGCCGCGATCTCGACCGTTTCATTCGGCTGCCGTGGCGAATTTACGCCGACGACCCGCACTGGGTCCCGCCCCTGCTGGTGGAAGTCAAGGAGTTCCTCAACCGTCGCAAGCACCCCTTCTATAAACACGGCGAAGCAACGAAGTTCATCGCCCTTCGCGGCGATCAATGCGTGGGCCGGATCCTGGTCAGCGACGACTCGCGATACAACCGGCAGCACGACGCCAACGTGGGCTGCTTCGGCATGTTCGAGTGCGTCGACGACCGGCCCACTGCCCATGCCTTGCTCGACGCGGTGGCCGGCTGGCTCAGGTCGCACGGCCGCTCGACCGTCATGGGCCCGATCGACTATTCGACCAACTACCCCTGCGGCCTGTTGATCGAGGGTTTCCACGCTCCGCCGCGGATTATGATGAACCACAATCGGCCGTATTACGCAGACTTGCTCGAATCGTGGGGTCTGCGGAAGGCCAAAGACCTGTACGCCTGGTGGTTCGTCGATCCGCACGATCTGGCCTCCCGGTGGCAGGAGCGGGCCGAAAGAATTGCAAAGCGCAGCGGCGTGGTGATCCGTCCCTTCCGCACCGACGATTTCGCGGCCGAGATGGCCCGCTGCCGGGAGATTTACAACGACGCAATGTGCGACCTGTGGGGATTCGTCAAGCTCACTGAGGCCGAGTTCCAATACTTCGCCAAACGGCTGTCGAAAATGGCCATTGCCGACCAGGTGCTTTTGGCCGAGATCGAGGGTCGGCCGGTCGGGTTCTCCATCACCATGCCCGACATCAACGAAGCCATCCGCCCGCTGCACGGCCGGTTGACCCGTTGGGGCCTGCCGCTGGGGCTGCTGCGGCTCTTGCGCCGCAAGCGGCGGATCAAAACGGCGCGGATGGTCGTGCTCGACGTGTTGAAAGAATATCGCCGCCGTGGAGTGGCCGAGATGCTGATCCTTCGCACGCTCGACCACGGCAAAAACGTGCTCGGCTACACCGGCGCCGAGTTGAGCTGGACCTTCGAGGACAACGATTTAGTGAACCGCCCGATCGAGGCCGTCGGCGCGAAACGGTACAAGACGTACCGGATATACGAAAAAGAACTCGGCGGGTAAGGTAGGGTGCGTCCTCGACGCACCACAACCAAAACTCGACGCACCACAACCAAAAATATCGGTGCGTCACGGACGCACCCTACTCGGCTCGGCGGGTAAGGTAGGGTGCGTCCTTGACGCACCACAACCAAAACTCGACGCACCACAACCAAAAATAGCGGTGCGTCGCGGACGCACCCTACGGTTCTCGGCGGTTAATCGCGGCAAACGAGAGAACGCTCAGCTTGACCCCAGAAAACCGCCGATCACCGCCAGAATGGGCTTGAGTTTCTTGTGGATCGGATCGACTTCCACGCCGAAATTCTCGAGCGCCGTGGCGCCGATCAAAAACAACGAACCCTTCGGAGCGAAAACGACCGGACACGGGATATTCCCCTCCAGTCCTTCGATCTGAAAATCGCAGAAACCAAAAAGCCTCGTTTCCTGCCTCCCGTCGGCAAGGACCAAATTGCGCGTGGCGGAAGGCTCCGCTCCGATCCGTTCGAGATAGTCCTCGGGCACGAAAGAATACAAGGCTCCGGTGTCGATCCAAAACTCCTCCTCGAAACACAACTCCGGTTTCTTGCTGTTTGATACCTTTACTCTCTTCTTGAACATTCCCATCACGTTCTTTCCACCGCCGCTGACCGGAATGAAGGTATCGGATCAGACTTCGGCTGGGTAATGACGTTTAGCCGGCGGGCTTGCCCGCCGCGAAAATGCGGAGCGACACGGTGGATAAGACCGCCCGCGAAACTTCAACACTTTCATCGTAACGAACTACCTGAAGTCTACCGCAATTTGCTGTACAGGTCAATTTGCGTGACCGCACCCCCCCGCGGCAGCTTCATCCCGCCTTGCGGTAATACAGAGTTTCTTCCGCCGGTTGTTCGGCTTCGCGGTCGTTGCGGACGATCTTTTGCACTTCTCCGCCGGGGAGGACGCGGTAGCGAATGCCGCGCCAGTTGATCCAGCGTCCGACCGAAGCGCTGACCACGCCGATCCAATGGGCCAGTTCCACCAGCGGGTTGGCCCAAATATCGAACCGCTGGATCCGTCGCGAGGCCTTTTCCCAATGTGGAAAATAGGTTTTCACCAGGCTTTGACGCACCGCGCCTCGGTAGACCGTCACCATATAGAGCGCCGCGGCCACGGTCAGCGGAATCCAAGGCGACGGCGAACCGGTCAACAGACTCCACGCCAACACGCCAAAATTGCCGAGCCAGACAAGGCTCGTGAACGTGGCCGACACCAAGGAGAAGAGCCACCAGTTGAACGTGTACAGTCTGGCGATGAGATATTGGCGTCGGATGAACGACATCGCTTTGCCGAGCGATTCGTCCAGCGGCGAGGCCACCACGCAGGCCGGCTCGAAGCGGACCGGCAGCCGAAAGCGTTGCATAACCCGGCTGGCGACCAGATCGTCGCCGAGCGTACCCTTCCATGCCTCGCGCAAGCCGACGGCCTCGAACACGTCGCGGAGGATCGCCCACGAGCCGCCCCAGATCAGGTAGTGGCTGCTGCGGGTCAGCAGCGACAGCACGTCGCAGTTCATGCTGTAGACCAAGGCGTTGGCGACGGTCGCCCGATGTGGCGTGAACCAGCGATAGCCGGTGACGGCGCCCCAGCCCGGCTCGTTCAATCGCGCGACCATCATCCGCAGCCACTCGGGCCTGGGCCTGGCGTCGGAATCGACAAACGCAATGTATTTTACCCGCCGCGAAATATGCTCCGTGGCGACGCGGAGATTGTGTACCTTCTGGCCGCTGTCCGAGGCCCGCCCGGCAACGACCACCCGCGCCGGCACCCAAGGATGGCCGGCCATCGCCCGACGGATGGCCGGGTATGCCGGATCGTTGACGCTTTCGACGATGAACGTTACCTCGTAATTATCGTAGTCTTGCTCGAACAGCGCACGAAGGTTTGTTTCCAGTTCGAGATCGACGCCCTTGCATGGGGCGAACAGCGCTACGCGCCCGGTCGGCTGGTGCCGATGAATGTCGCGCATGCAACTCCGCACGTAGCGGCGATGCTCCCATGTCTGTAACGCCAGCAGCAGCGACCAGACGATCACCAGCCCCGACAGGATCAGATAGACCGAAAGCCAATACACATCCATGCGAGTCCCGCGGTTCGGAGAGGCGGTTTTATGGAGCGGTGAGAATACCTGTTGCACCAAAACGGGTCAATATCAGGGTATCACGGGCTGTAAAGATAGGGGGGATGGCTAATGTGCGTTGTGTTGGGCGGTCAACCCTCGCCGTGCGAAGGGGGCTATTGAATGTCGGGTAATCAATGTCGTGAATAATAGCCGGGGGCTAACAGCCCCCGGAGAGGAGACCCGCAATTTGCGCACATTCCGGGGGCTGTTAGCCCTCGGCTATTGCGGCAAAAATTTTGAGTCAAAAAACCGGCGCCCCATGCCCCGCCCGAAATCCCCTCTTACCGCTAACTGAGCTTGACCCCTGCCCGCCCGCCCCACACAATTCAATCCATGTACATTTTGACGCGGTACCTGGTCTGGGAGGTTTTCAAGTTTTTCTTGGCGGCGTTGGCGGTGCTGACGCTGATGGTCACCATCGGCATGGGCGTAAAGGAGGGGATGCACCGGGGCCTGCCGCCGTTGGTGATGCTGCGGACCATGCCCTTCATGCTGCCGGAGATGCTCGGCATCACCATTCCCGCCGCCATGCTCTACTCGGTCAGCAGCGTGTTCGGCCGGATGACCGGGGCGAACGAAATCGTGGCCTTGAAGTCGCTGGGGATCAGTCCGATGGCGGCCGTTTGGCCGGTGTTGGTGCTGGCCGCGTTCCTCAGCCTGGGCACGGTCTGGATGTACGAGATCGCCGCCACCTGGTGCCGGCCCAGTGTGCATCGGATCGCATACGAGTCGATCGAGGAAATCGCTTACGGCATGTTGCGGAAGAAGGGTTCGTACGACTGCGACCAGTTCCGCATCGCCGTGAAAAGCGTCGACGGCCGGCGGCTGATCCGGCCGTCGATCACGTTGAAGGAGCAGCCCGGCCGACCGCGGATCATGCTTAACGCCGCCGAGGCGGAGCTGCACACCGATTGGCGGGCCAAGTTGCTGCGGATCATTTGCCGACAGGGGGAGGTGGACTTCGAGGGGCAAATGCGGATGTCGTTCCCCGACGAACAAGAGTATACCGTGCCGATCGTCGTGTCGCCGACGCCGCCGTTCCACCGCGATTGGGTCTCGCTGGGAAGCATACCCCGCCTGATCGAAATACTACAATCCGAGCAGGCCAATACCGAGGCCGAGTTGCGGCAGCTCGAAAACCTCCGCGAGGCGAACAAGGCCCTGGGAACGCCCGAATCGAAAACCGACGACGCCGAGATAACCGCGAAAACCGACAAGATCGCCGAGTATCGCCATCTGATATTACGCCTGAAGACCGAGCCGTACCGCCGTTGGTCGAACGGGTTCACTTGCCTCTGTTTCGCGTTGATCGGCACGCCGGTGGCCATGCTTTGGCGTCACGCCGACGCGTTGACGAACTTTTTCGTCTGCTTCCTGCCGATCCTTGCGATCTACTATCCGTTGCTGATGTTCGGCGAGGACCTTTCGACCTCCGGCACGTTGCCGCCGATCTCCTTTTGGACGGGCAACGTCGTGCTCTCGATTCCCGCGGTCGTTCTGTTGCGTTGGATAGTCCGGCATTAACGAAAAAACCGTTTTTCCGCCGCGCCTAATTATGGTGTAAACTTGGATATGAACGCAGACTTCAAACTGCCCGAAATAGGCGGAAATGTCGCTGGCGGAGACGTGGTCGGCGTGCTGGTGCGCGAGGGGGACGTGATCGCCGCCAACGACGGGGTGATCGAGTTGGAGACCGACAAGGCCGTGCTGGAAATCCCTTGCACCCTGGCCGGCCAGGTCACGAAGGTCCACGTCGCCAAAGGTCAAACCGTCAAGGTCGGCCAACCGCTGTTGACCGTCAAGACGGAGGTCGAGACGGTTGCGAAACCGCATGATGCTAAAAAGCCGCGACCGTCCGCCGCGCCGGCCGGTCCCGAGGCCCGGCGTCTGGCCCGCGAACTGGGCGTCGATCTCGCCCGGGTGCAAGGCACCGGCAAGCGTGGACGGATCACCGTCGAAGACGTCCGCGCCGCGGCCGTCGGCTCGTCCGCGGGCATCCCCGCCCAGCGCGGCAGCCGCGAGCCGGCCGTCCCGCCGGGCGAACTGGGCGAGGATTCTTACGGCCCGGTCCGCCGCGAGCGGATGTCGAAAATCCGCCGCACCATCGCCGCCCAAATGGTCACTTCGGCGAGCACCATCCCGCACGTCACCAACTTCGACGACGCCGACGTGACCGAACTGGAACGAATGCGGAAAACCATCCCGCCGGCGTACCTTGGCCCGACGATCAAGTTGACGGCGATGCCGTTCGTCATCCGCGCGGCGGCGTTGGCGCTGCGGCAGCATCCGTTGCTGAACGCGAGCATCGACGAGGAAAAGGAACAGATCGTCTACAAGCAGTACGTCAACGTGGGCGTGGCGGTCGATACGCCCCGCGGCCTGGTCGTGCCGGTGATGCGCGGCGCCGATCGGATGAGCATTTTGCATATTGCCCGCGAGCTGACGCTGCTTGCGGCCCGTGCCCGCTCGGCCGAGTTCACGGTCGACGAGCTTCGCGGGGGCACGTTCACCGTCAGCAATCTGGGCGCGGTCGGCAGCGTTTACAGCACGCCGATCATAAACCACCCGGAGGTGGCCATCTTGTTGTTGGGCCGCTCGCGCTGGATGCTGTCCGTGTTCGAGGGGAAGATCGAAGGCCGGCTGAAGATGCCGCTGAGTCTCTCGTTCGACCACCGCGTCGTGGACGGCGGCGCCGCCGGCCGGTTCCTCAACGACGTTATTGACTATCTCCAATCGCCCGGTAAACTGCTGTTGACGAAGTAGTGTTGGGCTAAACGACTTCCAGAGAATCCAGAACACCATCCATGCCGCTATTCACGAAAAACAAAGTGCCCCGGGTCAGGAGTTTCGTCATTAAGTTGGTTAACAACAACTGCCCGGAATTGAAATCGCTGATCGAGGGGCCTCGACGGGACAGCCGGGTCAACATGACGGTGGTTGTGATGGTGATTCCCTTGGAAGGCAAGGCCCTCCAGGTCGGCCAGGCGTTTATGGCCGTTACCAAGGAGTTTTCGTCCACCGGCGTGGCGGTCGTGCTCGATCACCCGCGCGGGATGGACGAGGCCATCTTGGGTTTCCGCATCGAGGGGGAGATGACCTACGTTCGCGCCAAGGCGAAGCACCTTAACCCCATCGGCGGCGGATTTTATCAACTTGGCTTTGAACTGGAGGAAATCGTCGCCCCGGGCGATTACCCGAAGCTGCAATCATTGAGTTTCTGATTGCCGGAACAGCTTTCCGTAACCGTTCACAGGGGACTGTCCCAATTTTCGCGGCGTGAGGGACGTTGCCTTGGAAAATCGCTTGACCGCCGCGAAAATGGGACTGTCCCCCTTGCGCCGCGGGAAGGGGACAGGTCCATGTTTTCGGCCAACCGTTTGCCCGCGAAATACGTTTTTCGGCCGAAAAATGGACCAGTCCCCAGCCAACCCGTGAACGCTTACCAGCTTTCCAGCGGCGCTTTTCAATCAAGCTTTTCGTCCTCTTCGACGTCGGGCGTTTCGATGTCGGCCGTGGAATGTAGGTGTTCGGTGGAGCCGGGGGTGGCGATTACCTTGTAGACGCACCACGACAACAGCCCGGTCACGCCGCCGACCGCAAGTATCATAACGATCCATCCGCCTGTGTTCATGGCGCGGCCTCCGTTTCGGCCCGTTCCGCCGCTCTCCAGCGCCTGACGGATTGGGCAATCAACAACAAGAACAGGATGATAACGACGACGATGAACCCCAGCGTCATTTGAACCACGGAGCTTTGCTGAATCTTTTGCGGCCAGGTCAAATCGTCGGGGTTTGTCGGCGCCGTGAAGAACTGTTGGTTTATCCAGAGACCGAAAATCACCAACAAATACGTCGGCGAGACGTACTTGATGATGAATTTGACGAACCGTGGGATACGGATTTCCGCCCCGCGGCCAAGCTCCTCGAATCCCCGATCGACGCCCAACACCCAACCGAACAGAATTACCTGGAAGGTGGCCAGCACGAAGATGCAGAACGTACCGATCCAGAAGTCGATCGTGTCCAGCGCCAACAGGTCTTTCGAAAAGTAGACCACGAAGGCCGCGCCGACGGCGGTAATGAACCCCAGCATGGCCACCGAGGCCTTGCGCCGCAGCCCCAATCCTTCCTCCAGCAGGGCGATGGCCGGCTGCAACATCGACAGCGAGCTGGTAACCGCCGCCAGGAACAAGAGAAAGAAGAACAGGAACCCGATCGCCTGACCGAAGATCATCTGGTTAAACACGTTCGGCAAGGCGACGAACCCCAGGCCGAACGTACTCGGCGGGTTTTCGACGAATGCCTTGCCGAGGAAAACGAACCCCGCGGGCACGATGATCATCCCGCCCAGGGCCACCTCGCAGAACTCGTTGCCGGACGAGGCGGTAAGGCTCGACAGGGCGATGTCGTCGTCCTTGTTCATGTAGCTGGCGTAAGTGATGACGATGCCGAAACCGACCGACAGCGAGAAGAAGATTTGCCCCGCCGCCGCCAACCACATCTCTGGATTACACAACGACGCCCAGAACGACTTATCGCTCACGTCGAGATTCCACATGTATCCCAAACCGTTCAGCAGATTTTGCTCCGGCAGCTCGGGGTTCGGCGTTCCCAGGGTCAACACGCGGACCAGCACGATGATCGCGCAAACGATCAGCAGCGGCATTGCCCAGCGGCAGAACCACTCGATTCCCTTGGCCAGGCCGCGATAGATCAATATGAAATTGATGGTGAAGCAGACCGCCGTGAACAAGACGGCCGACCCGAGGGGCCAATCGCCGGAAGTCGATAGCGCGACGCCGTCTCCTTTCATCCCCACGAAGTCAAAAAAGAAGTTCTTATAAGCCGCCGGATCGGCGCCGTAATTCATTTCACCGAACAAGTACCGAATGGCGTATGCCAGGCACCACCCTTCGATGTAGACGTAGTACATGTAGATCATCGCGGGAATAATGATCGCCAGCACGCCGCAGTATGGGGCGATGCGGTTTTTCCAGATCGAGCGATAGATGCCCGGCGTGGAGTTGTGGCCCTGCGATCCGCCGTAACGGCCCAGCGACCATTCGACCCAGGCCAACGGCAGCCCCAATATGAGTAGTGAGATGAAGTACGGGACCATGAAGGCCCCGCCTTCGTACCGCGCCGCCAGTCCGGGGAAGCGAAGGAAGTTTCCTAGTCCCACGGCGCTGCCCATCACCGCCAGAATCACGCCCAGACGCGAGCCCCAGACCTCTTTTGGTCTGTTTTGTCGGTTCATGATTAGCTAAGTTGCCAAATTTAATGAAAGAAATGTGAATTGACTTCGATCAAAAATCAGATATACTGTTCGTAGCGACCAGAACGGGCCGGTTTCGATCGACTCAGGACATTGTCCCTGGCCGCTTCTTTTTTTCTTCGGCGGAAATCCACTCATCCTAAATGTGCCGCGTCGATGGCCGCCTGCTCCTCGGCCGGAATGGGCTGCGGTTCTCCGTCCAGGTCGATACCACCGCGGCCCCGGCGGAACGAGATCGCCGCCTCGACCGCCAGCCACAAAGACATCGCCAACACAATGATCGAGACAACGGCCAGCGACCATTGCCCTTGCGTCCAGAACTTGCATAGGCTCAAAACCATGGCCCAAGCGGAAAACACCAGCATGATCGCCATGGGAATAATCGTGTAGACGATCGCCCGACGGAGCTTGAACAGGAAAACGCTTACGGCCAACAATGTCAAACCGGCCAGCAGTTGGTTGGTCGTGCCGAAGAGTATCCAAAGTGTCTTTCCGGCGGGCACCAGTGCGAAAAAGGCGATGCCCGAGACCGCCACCGCCGAGGCCACGTAGCGGTTGGCCAGCAGTCGGAACCGCAAGGCGCGGCTCATCTCCTCGACGTTGAACCGCAACAGCCGCGTGGCCGAGTCGAGCGTGGTCATGGCAAAGGCGACGATCGTAACCGCCAGGACGGTGCGGCCGTGAGAGGTGGGTATCCCGAGTTGGGCGAGGAAGTTTGCCCCCCCGCGGACCACGGCGCTGAGTTCGCCGCCCGCGATGCCCTTCCACGAGGAATAGACTCCGCCCGGCGCCCAGCTTGTTGCTCCCAACCCGGCCGCGCAGGCGAGAATCACCAGCACGGCCAGCGCCCCCTCGACGAGCATTGCCCCGTAGCCGATCGGCAGCGCGTCGCTCTCGCGGTTGAGTTGTTTGACGGTCGTGCCGCTGGAGACCAACGAATGGAAGCCGCTGACCGCGCCGCAGGCGACCGTGACGAACAAGAACGGAAAAATACTCGGTGCGTCCGGCACGCCCGAGCGGAACATCGGCGCTTCGATGTGGTTCTCCGCCGCGCCCGTCCACCCGGCGATCAGTATCCCCAGCAGCATGGTCGTCAACACGAAATACAACTGAAAGCTGTTGATGTAGTCCCGCGGCTGCAAGAGGAGCCACACCGGCAACACCGAGGCCAGAAAACCGTAGAGCAAGAGGACGCCGATCCAGCCGAGTTGCGCGTTGGGGACGACGGATTGAACGTCCGCGGCAGCCGCTTCGTCGCCTACGGCTTTCAGGTGGGTCATGGCCGCCGCGGCCCCGTATGGCAACTCGAACGCCGGCACGCCGGGCGCCGGCGCGGCGTCCAGCGCGGCGCGGGTATCCGGCTCAAGAAACCACCGATACGTGCAGACCGGCCGCTCGACGCCCCAGAAAATCAACCCCGCGAACAACACCAACGCAGCGGCAGTAGTGAGGCCCAACGGAAAACGCAACCTGTAAACCGAAATGCCCACGCCGATCGCCACCGCCATCAGGCCGAACGAGGGAATGATCGCGTCGGGGTGGAAGTTGACGAACAAGTTGGAGATGATGCTGCAGAACGCGCCCATCGCCAGCGACATCATGAAGAAGATAATCAGCAGGGCCAGAATCCGGGCGCGGCCGCCCATCAGATGATGGCAGACCTCGCCGATCGAACGCCCCTGATAGCGCAGACTTACGGTCAACGCGCCCAGGTCGTGTACGGCCCCGATGAAAATCGACCCGATCAGTATCCAAAGCACGGCCGGCCCCCAGCCCCAAATCACGGCGATGGCCGGACCGAGGATCGGTCCCAGCCCGGCGATCGACGCGAAATGGTGGCCGAAGAGGATCGGAATCCGCGTGGGCACGTAGTCGATGTTGTCGCGCATCGAATGGGCGGGCGTGACCCGGTCCGCGTCGAGCCGATATACCCGCCGGGCGATGAACCGCCCGTAGGTGAAATACGCCGCCGCCAACACGGCGAAAGACCCGATGGCTACAAAGGCCGCATTATCCAACACTCCCCGACCTCCCTTCCACGCAACGGCCTCGGCCAACCGCGACGCTGCCCGACCGCAACCATAACGCGCCGCCAAGGTTTCCACAACCGCCACCGGGTGGACGCGATGACCGGACATCATATAATGGTGAAAATTGCACTAATTTTGACATTCTAATGTCGTAATAGCCGGGGGCTAACAGCCCCCGGAATGTGCGCAAGTTGCTGGAGTTTATCTCCGGGGGCTGTTAGCCCCCGGCTATTGTGCGCAAAATTGATTTTGTTACGTTCAATATCCCCCGGGTGTATTCACCCGGGGCTAAATGCCGTTCGCATCCACGCACCGTTACCGGAGAACCCGTCAAGTGCCCGAAAAAGTAATCGTCATCGGCAGTGGTCCCGCCGCCTGGGCGGCGGCCATCTATACCGCCCGAGCCGCGCTCGAACCGCTCGTCATCGAAGGGGCCGTAACCGAGAAAAACCGCCTGGCCGGCACTCTGCCGCTGGGCCAGTTGGCCCTGACCACCGAAGTGGAAAACTATCCCGGCTTTCCCGCCGGCGACCTCGGCGCGTATCTTGACTCCGCCGTGGCCGAGGACCGACGCCGCCTGATGCCGCCGCACAACAAAGAGGGCGTCAGCGGACCTGAACTGATGGAACTCATGCGGCAACAGGCCATTAACTTCGGCGCCCGAATTGTAACCGACGACGTGGTGGACGTGGATTTCGATTGCCGGCCGTTCCGACTGACCACCTTCGAAGGCGCGACTCGCGAGTCGCACGCCGTGATCGTGGCCGCCGGCGCTCGGGCGAACTATCTCGGACTGCCATCCGAGGAAAAATACAAAAACCGAGGCGTCAGCGCCTGCGCGGTCTGCGACGGCGCCCTGCCGCGATTCCGCAATAAACCGCTGGCCGTGGTCGGCGGCGGCGATTCGGCCGTCGAGGAGGCCGACTACTTGGCCAAGTTCGCCTCCACCGTTTACATGATCCATCGCCGCGACCAACTCCGGGCGTCGAAAATCATGGCCCGGCGGGCAGCCGATAATCCGAAGATCGAAATCCTTTGGAACCGCACCTTGGCCGAAGTCCTCGGCGACGACGCCGGCGGCGTGACCGGCGTGCGGCTGCAAAGCACCGTCGGCGAGCCGGACCTGACGAAAGAGGTCGCCGGCGTCTTTATGGCGATCGGACACACGCCGAACACCGCGTTCCTGAAAGGCAAGCTGGAGCTGACCGAGAAGAAGTACATCCGCTGGACCACGCCCGCGAGAACTTATACCAGCGTGGAAGGCGTATTCGCCGCCGGTGACGTGGCCGACGACTATTACCGTCAGGCGGTCACCGCCTCCGGCAGCGGCTGCATGGCCGCCCTGGACGCCGAACGCTACCTGGCGGCGAAGGGGCTTTGATAGTGGGTAGTGGGTAGTGGGTAGTGGATAGTGGGTAGTGGGTAGTGGGTAGTGGATAACGGGTGGTAGGTGGTGGTCGGGTGGCACGTCCCTGAGCGGAGCGAAGGGCGTGGATTCCCGGTCAACCACGCCCTTCGCTTCGCTCAGGGACGTGCCACCCGTGAAAGCTATCCCAACGAAAGCCGCACCAGCGAGGACAAACGACATGAAAAAAACGTTCCTCGCCAAACTCGCTTCTTCGCTCCTGTTCGTTTCGCTGCTGGCCGGCTGCACGGCGGACCAGCGGACGGAACAGCAGCGGACGATCGACGAAATCAAACAACTTGGCGGCATTATCACCCGCGACGAGCAGCGGTTGGACCGGCCCGTCGTGCGGGTGGAACTGGGAAATCGTCCGGCCGACGACTCGCTGCTGAAACGGCTCAAAGTTTTCAACCGGCTCGAATCGCTCACCCTCGGACACACCGAGATCACCAACGACGGACTGGCGCATCTAAAAGAGATGCCGCGACTGCAACGGCTCAACATCAGGTATACCGCCGTCACCGACGAAGGACTGAAACACCTCGAAGGACTCGACCAACTTACCAGGCTCGACCTGCTGGGCAACCGAGTGACCGACGCCGGACTGGAACACATCAAAGGACTGCGCCAACTGCGGACGCTCATCCTCTGGCACACATACGTCACCGACGCCGGACTGAAGCACCTCGAGGCCCTGGACCAACTCCGCCGGCTCGATCTGGGCGATACGATCATCACCGACGCCGGATTGAAACACCTCGCCGGACTGGATAATTTGCGGACACTCATCCTCTGGCGCACCAGAGTGACCGACGCCGGACTGAAACACCTCGAAGGACTCGGCCAACTTCGCCGGCTCGACCTCGGATTCACCGACGTGACCGACGCCGGCCTGGAACACCTCAAAGGATTGACCCAACTGCGGTCGCTCGACCTCTGGACCACCGGCGTTACCGACGCCGGGCTGAAACACCTCGAAGGGCTGAGCCAACTCGAAGAGCTCGAACTCAGGGACGCCAAAGTCACGGAAGCCGGAATCGAAAAACTGAAAAAGGCTTTGCCGAAACTCCGGACGGTCGAACGGTAGGGCAGCACCGTAGGGTGCGTCCGCGACGCACCGAAATTTGCGAATGCCTGACCTACTTGTTTGCGGTGTGTCGCGGACGCACCCTACTGGAGTCGCCTCCTACAATAATGGAATTACCCAGCATATTCACATGCAACGCCTCAATCCAAAGGACACACCAATGCAAACCTCGAACACTGCCGCTCTCAGCCGCCGCCGGCTCCTTTCCCGCGCCGCGATGGCGACGGGTGTCGGTGCGGCCATGAACTTGCTCCCCTCCTCCATGCCTCCATGAAAAATTGCCTCGGCGAGGATGACCGACCGACGGCCAAGTTTAAGTATTCGATCTGCAACGAGACCTTCGGCGACTGGCCGTTCGAGCGGGTCTGCGAGTTCTCGGCCAAGTGCGGCTACGCGGGCGTCGAGATCGCGCCGTTCACGATCTCCAATTTCGTCACCGACATCACGGCCAAGCGCCGGGCCGAGCTGCGGCGTCAGGCACGGCGGGCCGGACTGGAAATCGTCGGCCTGCACTGGCTGCTGGCCAAGACCACGGGCTTCCACCTCACCTCGGCCGACGCCGAGGTTCGTCGCAAGACGGCGGAATACCTGGGCGAGTTGGCCCGCTTCTGCGCCGATCTGGGCGGGAAACTCCTGATCTTCGGTTCGCCCAAGCAGCGCGAACTCGCCCCCGGAATGAGCAAGGAACAAGGGATGAAGCACGCGGCCGAAGTGCTTCAGGAAACGATGCCCGCGCTGGAGAAGACCGGCGTGACGCTGGCCGTCGAACCGCTGGCCCCCGCGGAAACCAATTTCATCACCACCGCGGCCGAGGCCGTGACGCTGATCGAACTGGTCGATTCACCCCGCTGCCGGCTGATCCTCGATTGCAAGGCGATGTCGTCCGAATCGACGCCGATCCCGGAGCTGATCCGCGCAAATCGCAAGTGGCTGGTCCATTTTCACGTCAACGACCCGAACCTTCGCGGGCCGGGGTTCGGCAAGCTCGATTTCGTGCCGATCCTGCGAGCGTTGCGGGAGATCGACTATCGCGGCTGGGTGTCCGTCGAGGTCTTCGACTACACCCCCGGCCCCGAGCGGCTAGCGCGGGAAAGCATCGAATACCTGCGGAAGTGCGCAGGATAAAGGTGTCAGGAACCGTTTTTTCTATTATTTTGCCGAATAGGATAAAGGTGTCAGGTCCGGAAAAAGGTGTCAGGAACCGTTGTTTTGGGATTTATTATAAGGTCGCCCTTGGGGCCGGAAGACGGATTCCAGGTCGAACCGCTTCGTAACGCGGGCGACCCATTCATCGCCGCCGTAAGGCTGACCTCGATTCACGCACCGGCGCAACGCCTCCAACTCCCGCGGATTTTCCGCTCGGTTCAGACGCCGCAGCCAGTCTTCGGGCATGTCGAACGGCCAGTTGGACAACACGGCTCGTTTTTCCTCGTCCTCGGACTCGCGCCGCCAAACGCTCGACCAGCGCCACTCCTCCGCCCGTTGGCACAGCCCGGCCCGCAACGCGTTGCGCTCCACGTAGCGGCACAGCGTCCACAAGTGTTCGTCCGACTCCACCAAAAACGACTTGAATCGCCCTTGATACAAGTGCCCCGATCCCACCGAATGCCGATGCGCATGCCAGCGTTGCGTATGTGTCAGCGTCAGCCACCCTGCAAAGGTTGAAAGGTCGCCGTCCTTCCGCGGCCAGACCACCAGATGCCAATGGTTGGGCATCACGCAGTACGCCAACAGGCGCATTTTCACTCGCTGCACGGCCTCCTCCAGGGTCCGCTCGAAGGCTTCGTAGTCGTCCGCCTTGTCGAAGATACGCATTCGAGCGTTCGCTCGATTAAGCACGTGGTATGCCAACCCGCCGGCGGTCGTTCTCGAAGGTCGTCCCATGCCGCAGATTCTACCAATATGCCCCTTCACCCGTCAATAACGGTTCCTGACACCTTTTCCACAGGCGAGAGAGGAACACGTGCAGCGCGGCGGGGTCGGGGAGGCGGAACCGGGCGATCGACGGGGCGTCTGGGCCGACGCCGAGCGTGATGCCCGCCACGGCGGCGACCGCGTCGAAGGCCTCCGCATCGTTCCCTCCGTCGCCGGCGTAAACCACCATCGCCTGCGGCGCGTCGAGATGGTCGAGGATCATCCGCACGGCGGTCCCCTTGTTCCAGCCCGTATCGGGCGATATCTCCAAAGCCATCGGGCCTTCGACGATCCGCAAACCGTCTCCCTCCCGCCGAACAACCTCCTCGACGCGGCCACGCAATTGGTCGATCTGCTCCGCCGCCACGTCGCGATAGTGAACCGTGCATGCGAATCGTTTGTCTTCCACCCGTGCCCCAGGGTAGTCGGAGACGGCTTCGGTGAGCCGGGCGATCAGTTCGGCCGCCGCCGCTTCGGCCTCCTCGGCACGGGGGTGGACGATGCGCTTCCCGTTCAGGTCCAACTCCATCCCGGCGGCGCCGGCGTAGTAGATGCCGGGCAGATCGACCAGCGCTCGAACCTCCTCCAGCTTTCGCCCGCTGACCACTCCCACGTGTACGCGCGGCAGCGCCGCCAGTTGGGCCAGCAGCCGGCGGGTATCGGAGGCGAGGATCGCCAACTCCGGCCGCGCGACGATCGGCGTCAGCGTGCCGTCGTAGTCCAGCAGCAGCACCAAAGCGCCCCCGTCGAGATAGAGCACTCGCAGCGCCTCGAGCGCGTCCTCGATCGAGGGATTCATACCATGGCCTCCAGGAAAAAGGTGTCAGGAACCGTTTTTTCAAGCATTATGCCGAGTCGGACGTCGATTACGCGTAAAAAACGGTTCCTGACACCTTTTTCTCTCATGCCAGGGTCTCCACGGCTTGCCGGGCCTCTGGTTCCACGGCGGTTTGCCGGACCTCGACGAGCTTGCTCGCTTCGGAGAGCAACTCACCCGCCCAACGATAGACGTTGTTTTCCTCGACTTGCTCTCTCATGCGGCGCATCCGTTGCTGCTGCTCCTCGGGCGACATCGTCAGGGCCGCGTGCAACGCTTCGGCGAACTCGTCGGTCGCGTAGGGATTGATCATGACGGCGTCGGTCAACTCGCGTGCCGCGCCGGTGAACCGCGAAAGGACGAGCACCCCCTGGTCGTCGTCCCGGGCCGCGACGAACTCCTTGGCCACCAGGTTCATGCCGTCGTGGAGCGAGGAGACCACGCACCCGGCCGCGATCCGGTAGAGCGGGAAAATGCGATCGGGGCCGTAATGCTCGTTGACGAAGATGATCGGCCGCCACGAACCTTGGCCGTGGCGCCAATTGATCTCCTCGACCAACGTGTCGATCCGCTCGTTCAGCCGCCGATAGGCCGGGATGTGGACCCGGCTGGGCGCGCCGATCTGAAGGAGCACGAACTTGCCCTTCAACTCCGGGTGGCGCTCCAGCAGGCGGTCCACCGCGGCGAAGCGTTCGGGGATGCCCTTCGTGTAATCGACCCGGTCGACCGCGATCAGCAACTTCCGGTCGCGCAGGCCGAACTGTTTGCGCAAACTGTACTCCATCCCCTCGATGGCCGGCGGCAGCCAGGACCGCACCGAATCGGGGTCGATGCTGATCGGCTGCGGGCGGACGATGGTCGTTCTGCCGCCGCGGGTGACGGAGAACTGTTCCATGTCCACCTTGGCCTCGATCGCCCTATCGACGGTGTCGAGGAAGTTGTTGCAGTGGTACTGGATGTGGAAGGAGAGCAGGTCGTTGCCCAGCAGTCCGTCGAGAATCTCTTCCTGCCAGGGGCAGACGCGGAACACCTCCCGGTTGGGCCAGGGGATGTGCCAGAACTGGACGACGACCAAATCCTCGCGTGCGTTTTTGAGCATCCTCGGCAACAGGGCGAAGTGGTAGTCCTGAATGAAGACCGCCGCCGGTTCGTCGCCCACTTCTTCCAAAACGGCGTCGGCGAACTTACGGTTCACCCGCTGGTACTGGCGCCAATGCCGGGAATCGAACCGGGGTCGCGTGTAGGCCACGTGACAGAGCGGCCAGAGGGCCTCGTTGGAAAAACCGTAGTAGTAACCCTTCTCCTCCGCCTTTGTGAGCCAGACGCGGCGCAGTGTGTATGAGGGGTCTTCCGGCGGGACGGCCACGCGGTCGAACGGATCGACCGTCGCGCGGTCCGCCGTTCCGCCGCCGTGGGCCACCCACGTGCCGCCGCATGCCCGCATCACCGGGTCCATCGCGGCAGTCAGTCCGCTGGCCGGCCGAATGCAACGGATATCATCCCCTTCGTAGGTGTGGATGTATGGTTCGCGGTTGGCGACGACCACCAATTTGGCCTCGCCCAACCGCTCCCGCACCACGTCCCCCAGCCGTTGTTTGGTCCAAGCCATGTCGTACTCCTTTCCTGTTTGCGCCTCCCACCATTGTTCCGACCAGTGCCCGGAAAAAGGTGTCAGGAACCGTTTTTCAAGCATTTTGCCGAGTCGGACGCCGATTACACGTAAAAAACGGTTCCTGACACCTTTTTCCCCGCCGTGTATTCACGGCGGGCTAAATGAAATACTTAAGATTCGTTCTTACACGATAAGACTGTCGGGTTCCGGACGGTCCAAACTCAGCAACATAGTGAAATAGTCGCGTAAATGTCTCGTGAGGAGAAAATGCTCGCGCACGAAATCGTAACCGTTCTGGCCCATCCGCAGCCGTTTGTCGTTGTACCGCATTAAGTAACGGATGCGGTAGGCGGCGCCGGCCGGCGAATGGACGAGAAAGCCCGTGTGGTAATCGTGTACTTGCAAGGTGATTCCGCCGCAGGCGCCGCCGATCACCGGCTTGCCCTTCCACAGGGCCTCGGTCACGGTCAGCCCGAACCCCTCGCGGATCGACTTCTGCAGCACCACGATCGCCGAACGCTGCAAGGCGTTGATGTCGCGGTGGGCGTCGGGCGGCAGCATCAGCACCTTCAAGTCCTGGTCCTCGCCGGCCCAATCGAGCACCTCGCGGAGCACCTCGGCGCCCTCGGGGTCGTCCTCGGCGGGACCGCCGGCCAACACCAGTTGCAAACCAGTGTGATACGGCTTCAACAGCCGGTAGGCTTCGATCACTCCCAGCGGGTCCTTGAACCGGTCGAACCGCGACACTTGCAGCAGCATCGGCCGGTCCGGGTCGACGCCGAGGCGGGTCAGCGTCTCCAAGCGTTCCGCCTCGGGGATTGGGCAGTTTTTGTCCGACAACGGGTCGATCGACGGCGGGATCAGAAACATCGGGCAGGCCACCGGCCGGGTGAACGCGGCCATCGAGAAAACCGTCGCTTCGTACTGCGGCAGGGCCGCATCCAAATACTTCCAAACTCCCCGATCGGGCCGCGAGGCGTCGATGTGACACCGCCATATCCAGCGGCCCACCTGTCCCTCGGGCGTGAAACGCGGCAGGTAGATCGGCTGCGGATCATGCACGAACACCACGTCCGCCTGGAGGTTCAAGCGTTCGGCGTTTTCGCGGTTTATTTCGTAGTGCAGGTCGTAATCGCGTTTTTTCAGCGAAACCGGCAGCCCTTGCAGGCCGTTGTGGAAGGACTTGGTGACGCGGTAGAAATCGGCCGTCCCCTCGATTACCTCCCAACTGGCGTCGATGCCTAGCTCCCGCATCAAGGGGATCATCCAACGGAGTATTTCCGCCACTCCGCCGCCGTTCCGCGTGGAGTTGACGTGGACCACCCGCTTGCCGGCCAGCCGTTCGGCCAGGCGGTACAACCGCTGGATCTCTTGGTGGCCCACCACCTCTTCGTAACGATCGAGCAACTTCATGCGGACGCCTTCTATGTCACGGTCGGTACAGACGAGTGTCGCTGAAACAAATCGAGTATTTCTTGACGCAACTGACTCAGGTTCAGAAAGTAAAAGTCGATCTCCCGCAAACCGGCCGCCAGGGCCTCGCTGGTGTCGAACTGCTCCAGCCAGAGCGAGAAATCGTCGGTTTGCCCCCCGGTCCGCCGCCGGGCTTCATGCACGTGAAAAAACAGGGACCGCAAGGACATGCGCTCGACCGTTTCGGCCAGCGCCGCCGGTGTGGGTATCCGCTCGCCGGTGTCGTAGGCCACCAACCGCGAGGCAACAAGATGCAACTCGAATCCGGACCGACACCAGGGAGTGCGTTCCAGACCCCACAGGCGATCCTCGATAGTGTCGATCAGAGTGGAGCGCACGCCGGCGATCGACGTCTCCTTGTAAGGGTCCACCAAACCGAGTTCTTCGGCCAACACCGGGTCTCCCAACGCCTCCCAGCACCAGCGGGCCAGGTCGTTGGGAAACTCGTACATCTCGAAGTGGTCCTCCAGCGGACAGCGGAGCATGTGGTGTTCCAACACGGGGTCGGGCACCGTGCGCACGGCGTCGAGCAACTCGCGCAGATTCGAGCAACTCCGGCCGATGGCGCGGCGCGCAAGACTGCAATCCACCAGTACAAATGGTTCAACGGCCATCTTCTATTCTCAGCCTCCGTCCAGAACGTGATTGCCCAACAGGTTGGCCACGATCCACGCCGAGGCGGCCACTATCGGCAACGACCACGCGTATCGCCGAAAATCCCTCCACGTGGACTGCTCGCCGGCGCTGTTGGTCCCCTGGCCCGACCGTTGGTCCAACCAGCGGCCGAAAATCATCAACGCCACGACCACGAAGAAGGCAATGTCCAACACGGCCACCCAACCGCTCCCCGACGCCGTAATACCCCACAACAACAACAGCAGAACCAGCGGGCCAAGGACCACCCAAAACAGATGCGATCCCAACACGGCAAAGCTGGTGACGACGATAGGTTCCGTCGGCTCTTTCCGATTGTCTTCAGCGTTCATGGCACACCTCCAACCCGGTCCTGACTCTCCGTCGATAACGATGTTAATGGTAGTTTGTAGTTCGTAGGGTGCGTAAAACGCACCATTGTCCGCTGAGAATGGTGCGGTTTGGGTGGCACGCCCAGAACGAAGTGATGGGCGTGGCCCCAAGGAAACACGCCCTTCGCTGCGCTCAGGGCGTGCCACCCAGTTGCACCCTACGAATCGTGTTGCCAAACGTGTGCGTCCGGCGGACTATCGCCACACGCCCGCTTCGTCATGGCAGCGGCAGCCACGACGCCGCATCGGGCGAAGCGCTCACCCCAAAGACCCCAAAAGGGATCGGCCGCCGAAACACGGAACGACATCGGAACACTCCCGTTGCGGCAGTCAACGCGATGTCGTCACCAGTAAACCCTACGATATAACAAATGAGGAGTATGCCGTGGCTTGATTTGGCTTTGCCTCTCATTGTACACTAGAAGTGCGTTCCTAGACACCGGTGGCGACCTCGAAACCGCAAGTTGTTCTCCGCCAATAGGTTGTGACGTCGCTCTCCCGTCCCCCAAAACTCGTGGATCAGACGGTTTACGCGAAACCAAGGACTAAGATACTATCTGAGGTGTCCGGGAATAATACCATTTAGCCCGCCGTGAATACACGGCGGGCAGCGATAGTTGGGCGCGCCAGACCGTGCCCCGGGTGTATTCACCCGGGGCTAAATAGCTGTTTTTTCGGGCCAATTCCCGGACGCCCTCATTCAGTGGTATGCTTGCCGAGTAAGGTTGTCTGGCCGTGGAGTGAATTATCGATGTCCGACCGACCGTCCGTATTGAGGTTTGCCCACCCCCTGCCGTATGGGGCCATCATCCATGACGGCGGCGTGCAGTTCGTCGTCTTTAGCCGCCGCGCCACCGCAATGAGGGTCTTGCTCTACGACGGCGTCGCCGACGCGGAACCGGCCGAAATCGTCCGCTTCGATCCCGAGTTGAACCGCTGGGGAGACATCTGGAGCGTCTTCGTTTCCGGCGCGGAACCGGGCCAACTCTACCACTTCCAGGCCGATGGGCCTTTCGAACCCGACAAAGGGCTGCGGTTCGACGGCCGCGCACGGTTGATCGATCCTTACGCCAAGGCCCTGACCGGCGATTTCCTCCCGGCCGAAGACGACATCGTCCGGCCGCCGAAGTGCGTGGTCGTCAGCGATGAGTTCGATTGGCAGGGCGACCGCCACATCCGCCGCGGCCTGGACGAGACGGTGATCTACGAAATGCACGTCCGCGGCTTCACCCGCGACGAGTCGAGCGGCGTGAAGCATCCCGGCGCCTATCGCGGGCTGATCGAAAAAATCCCCTACCTCGAATCGCTGGGCGTCACGGCGGTCGAACTGATGCCGGTCTTCGAGTTCCCGATCAACGATTGCACGGGCCAACCCAGCCGGCCGGTGAACTACTGGGGCTACGATCCGCTGGCCTTCTTCGCCCCGCACCGAGGCTACGCCCAGGGCACGGAGCCGGGCTGCCAGGTCCGGGAGTTCAAGGAGATGGTCCTCGCACTGCACCAGGCCGGCATCGAGGTCATTCTCGACGTGGTCTTCAACCACACCGCCGAAGGGAACCAGGACGGTCCGACCCTAAACTTCAAGGGGCTGGAGAACCGCGTCTATTACATGCTCGAAAACGGTGGACGCGACTATCGAAACTATTCAGGCTGCGGAAATACGCTAAACGGCAACCATCCGATCGTCCGCGAGATGATTTTCCATTGTCTCCGCTACTGGGTCCACAACTACCACGTCGATGGATTTCGGTTCGATCTGGCGTCGATCCTCAGCCGCGGCCGCAACGGCGAACTGTTGCCCAACCCGCCGGTGATCGAGGCGATTGCCGAGGACCCGCTGCTGGCCGACACGAAGATCATCGCCGAGGCCTGGGACGCCGCCGGCGCCTATCAGGTGGGCACGTTCGGCAACCTCCGCTGGGCCGAATGGAACGGCCGATACCGCGACGACGTGCGCCGCTTCTGGCGGGGCGATCCGAACATGATCGGATCGCTGGCCACGCGATTGGCCGGCTCCAGCGACCTCTACCAAGCCGGCGGACGAAGGCCCTGCAACAGCATAAACTTCATCACCTCGCACGACGGATTTACACTGAACGACCTCGTCTCGTACAGCGAGAAACACAACGAGGACAACGGCGAGGACAACCGCGACGGAGAGACGGAAAACTACTGCTACAACTACGGCGCCGAAGGCCCCACGAAGAATCCGGCGATCGAATCCGTCCGCCTGCGGCAGATCAAAAACATGACGGCCTCGTTGCTGCTCAGCCAGGGCGTGCCTATGTTGCCGGCCGGCAACGAATGTCGGCGGACCCAACGCGGCAACAACAACGCCTACTGCCAGGACAACCAAATCTCCTGGTTCGATTGGCGGTTGGTCCAAGAGCACGAGGACTTACGGCGGTTCTGTTCCGTCTTGATCGGCTTTCGCAAGTCGGAGCCGACCGTCCGTCGGACGGATTTCCTCCGCGGCCGGCCGGCGCGCCTCGACGGGTTGCCCGACGTTAGCTGGTTCGGTCCCAGCGGCGGCGAGGTCGAGTGGTCGGCCGACTCGCGCAGCCTGATTTGTCTGTTGGGGGCCGCGCCGCCGGACGATCCGCGTTCGCCGCCGAACCACCATCTGTTGATGCTGATCCACGCCGGGAGCGATTCGCGGCACTTCATCCTGCCGCAATCCGTTCGGAATATCGGCTGGCGGCTGTTGTTGAACACGGCGGCTGAGAGTCCCGACGACATCCATCCCGCGCTGGACGGTCCGCCGCCGCCGCAAAACAACGTAGTGACGATGGAGCCGAGATCGCTGGTCGTCTACGTCGCCCGCAACGCCTTGCCTCGCCGATAAAGATGAAACCAGCGTAGGGTGCGTCCGCGACGCACCGATATGGTTGTTCATGGTGCGTCGAGGACGCACCCTACTTTCTCACGGCAAGCCGGCCGCCGCCAGACGGCGCATCCCCTCGGCCGTCGAGATTGTCGGGCGATAGCCAAAATCCTCGCGGGCGCGAGTGATGTCGAAATAGTGCGAAGTGGACAACTGCGCGGCGAGAAACCGACACATCGGCGGCTCGTCGCGGCGGCGCAACAGCCCGTACAACGCCTCGTAAAACAGACCCGAAATCCACGCCGCACGGGCCGAGATCGACTTCCGCACCGGCGGCAGTCCGGCCAGGGCCAGAATCTCGTCGATCCACCGCCAGCAGTTCACCGGCTCGCCCTGGCTGATGAAGTATGCCCGGCCGGCGGCCGGCGAGCCGGGCGTCAGTGCGTCGGCCGCCAACAGATGGGCCGAAGCGGCGTTCTCGACGTACACCGTGTCGATCACGTTCTCGCCGTTTCCCACCCGACGGAGCCGGCCCGCGCGGGCGTCGGCCAGCAGCCGCGGGATCAAGTACCTGTCGCGCGGTCCCCAGATCAAGTGCGGCCGAAGCGCACAGGTCAGCAGTCCGTTCCGCCCGTTGCCGGCCAGCACGTGCCGCTCGGCCAACGCCTTCGAGCGGGGATAGTGGCAGAGCCAGCGGCGCGGATAGGGGACCGATTCGTCGACGCCCCGCTGGCTGCGTCCGTCGAAGATGACGCTGGGGCTGCTGGTGTAGACGAGCCGCCGGACGCCGTGGGCCAGACAGCCCTCGACGACGTGGCGGGTGGCGAGCGTGTTGTTGTCGAAGAAGTGTTTCCACGTGCCGCCGAAACCCGTCACGCCGCCGACGTGAAACACCACGTCCGCGCCGCGGCACGCTTCGACTACCGCCCGCCGGTCGCGCAGATCGGCGCGGACCGTTTCGACGCCCAGTTCGTCCAGCCGCGGGCAGTCGTTCCGGCAGATCGCCCGGACCCGATCGCCGCGCTCGACGAGTTGTTCGACGACGTACAGCCCAAGAAAGCCTCCGCCGCCGGTGACCAATGCGTTCACAAAATTCTTTCCCGCACAGAGGAGATGGGGTTGCGGTTCCTCTATTTAGCCCCCGGTGTATTTAGCCCCCGGTGAATACACCGGGGCACGGTCTGCATCTCCCTCAGCGCTGCCCGCCGTGTATTCACGGCGGGCTAAATGGAATTATTCCCGGACACCCTCATGCTAATTTATTACTCCGCTTACGGTTCTTTCCGCAACCGGAGCCAGTCGCTGTGGAAAACGCCCTCGCGGTCGACGCGGTTGTACGTGTGGGCGCCGAAGTAGTCGCGCTGGGCCTGCAACAGGTTGGCCGGCAGCCGTTCGGAGCGATAACCGTCGTAATACGCCAATGCGGACGACAGCGCGGGGACGGGTATGCCCAGCCGGACGGCCGTGGTCACCACGTTGCGCCACGCGGTCTGGGCCTTGCGGACCGCCTTCTTGAAGTACGGGGCCAGCAGCAGGTTTTCCGGCGGCTTTTTGGCGTCGAAGGCCTCCTTGATCCGTTCGAGGAACACGGCGCGGATGATGCACCCGCCGCGCCACAGCATGGCGATTTCGCCGAACTTCAGCGGCCAGTCGTGCTCCTTCGCCGCGGCTTGAATCTGGACGTAGCCCTGGGCGTAGCTGCAAATCTTCGAGGCATAGAGCGATTGCCGCACCTGCTCGATGAACTTCACGCGGTCGCCGCGGAACTTCGCCGTCGGTCCCTTCAATACTTTGCTCGCGCGGACCCGCGCGTCTTTCATCGCCGAGAGGCATCGGGCGTAGACGGCCTCGGTCACCAGTGTGCTCGGCACGCCCAGATCGAGCGCCAGTTGGCTCATCCACTTGCCCGTCCCCTTCGCCCCGGCGGTGTCCAGGATCATATCGACCAGATAGCCGTCCGAAAGGTCGTCGCGAACGCTGAAGATATCGCGGGTAATCTCGATCAAATAGCTGTTCAACTCCCCTTCGTACCACTGCTGGAACACGTCGTACAACTCGTCGTTGGTCAGGCCGGCGGCGTTTTTGAGCATCCAGTAGGCCTCGCAGATCAACTGCATGTCGCCGTACTCGATGCCGTTGTGGACCATTTTGACGTAGTGGCCCGCGCCGCGCGGCCCGACCCATTCGCAACACGGTACGTCGCCGCCGGGACCGACCTTGGCGGCGATGGCCTGAAAGATCGGCTTGACCAGCGGCCAGGCTTTTTCGCTTCCGCCGGGCATCATGCTGGGGCCTTTCAGCGCGCCCTCTTCGCCGCCCGAGACGCCGGTGCCGACGTAGAGCAGTCCTTTCGACTCGACGTACTTAGTGCGTCGTTCGGTCTCGCTGAAATGGGTGTTTCCGCCGTCGATAATCACGTCGCCCGGCTCGAGCAGCGGGATCAGCTTTTCGATGAACTCATCGACAGCCGGTCCGGCCTTGACCATCAGCATCACTTTGCGCGGCGCGGCGAGGCTTGCGACCAGCTCTTCGAGCGAATGGCAGCCGACGAAGTTTTTTCCTTTGGCCCGTCCGGCCAGCAGGTCGTCGACTTTGCTTACGGTGCGGTTATAGACCGCGATGGAAAACCCCCGGCTTTCGATGTTCAGGGCCAGATTCTCGCCCATCACGGCCAGGCCGATCAGTCCGATGTCGCATTGGTTTGGCATGGTAGTTTTCAGTTTTCAGTAATCAGTTGTTAGTTTAGCCGCCGCGTCCACGCGGCGAAAATACGGGGCACTCGTGCGTTGCACCTCGACGTATTCCGGGCTTTGTTGCTTATTCCTGGCTGTCCGATGCGTCCGACTCCAACGCCTTCACCTGTTTGGGCAGCTTCTTTTGTTCCGATTCCACGTGACGCTTGATCTTTTTGATGTCTTCGGACGGCGGCAATTGCTCGGGCACGATGCCGCGCTTGCCGAGGAGTTTTCGGACCTCGGCGTTGTTTTTGACGTGCTCGTCGGCAATCGAGCTTTCCGCCCGCAAGTCATCCCGCTTGATGTTGAAGTTGGTGATCTCGTTGGCGAAGTCCTTGGCTTTAATTGTGATCGTGGGTAGGAAGTCGGCCAGCGGGCGGCTGCCGGGGACGTTCAACCGTTCTTTCATCTGTTGCGTTGTTCGCCCGCCGAAAAGCGATTGGTCGCCCCGGCTGCGAATCCGCCCGAAACTCCTTTCATCGCCAACCCGCTCGAAAATAATGCCCGAGAGTTCCTTTTCCGACAGCGTTAGCTTCTTTCGCGCGCTTAGCCGTTCAGCCTCGGCAAGCCGCTTTTCGATAAGCTCCTGTTTTCGGGTCTGGACGGCAAAATACGTTTGAGCAAACGCAATCGGGGCCTTTGTCGAGTCGCCGTTCTGGGCAATCAGATAGCAGGCATACCGAGTGAGCATGTAATCGCCCACTTCCCGCTCCGCACCCTTCCCAAGAGGGATCATTTTGCTGACTTCGGCAAAATGATCGCTGGGATTGTAACCGGCGTTCTTACAGGCAGTTACAGCTTTTTCCACAACCTGCTCGAAACTTCGCCACGTCTGATATCCCAGCACCACCTGTAAGTCCCGAGCCAGCCAAAACTCGACCCCGCTCTCCTCTTCCCTATGCACTAACTGCTCAAAGCTGGTGTGAAGTTGAACGACAAGTTCTTTTTTCATGGGGAACCCCCGTCGGTCTCGGACAAAGTTCACGGGCCGTCGTGCCGACGACCGCTAATCGACTTCCGCACAATTCGCCGCGTGGACGCGGCGGCTAAACTGACAACTGACAACTGACAACTAAATACTATCCACTACCCACTAACCACTATCCACTACTTTCCACGGCGGGTGCTCGGGCAGACGTCGGTCGAACTCGGCCAACAACGCCGCCTCGTACTCGCCGGCGAACGTGCCGGCTATAAAGCGGTCGATCCCTTCCTCGAATAACCGTTGCCAACTCGCCTCCTCCGCGCCGGGGTTGATCGGGAAGAACAGGGCGTGGTTGGCCACGGCCGCCTTGTGGTCGCCGGGGGCGTCGCCGATCATCAACGTGTGATTCGCCGGATATTTCGCCCCGACGGACAGCGATTCCTTCTTCGTGCCGATCTCCTGGCCGCAGATGGCCACCGTGTAACGAGACAGATCATGTTCCACCCACTCGCGCTGGAGCGCTTCGTGCGGCGTGGCGGAGACCACGAGGACGTCGGCCCGAGTGCTGAGTTTTTCCAGGCTCTCGCGGACGAACGGGAACGGCGGCACGCCGCGGACCATTTGGGCAATCGACTCGTTGACCGCACGGGACCATTCCAACGCATGTTTCAGGTCCGCGTCGCCGGTCCGCTCGACCTCCTTCTCCAGCGCCGGATTGCCCAGCTTGGTTTCGCGCTTCATCCAGTCGCGCAGGGATTGTGGAATTTCGACGTACACGCCCCTGGCCTTGACCTCCGGCCGCTTGTTGATCCATTCCAGGGCCTCGATCAAGGCCGGGAACCGGTTGATCCCCCGGCTCTTGGAATAGAGGTTCACGAACTCGGCCGCCTCGCGGGCGTATTTGCTGACCCCCTGCAAACCCCAATGGTTGATGATGTTCGGAATGAAACATTCCTTGTGTTTCAGTTCCATCGTGTCGAACGCGCAGCCGTCCGAGTCGATGCCCACCAGGTAGTCGTGCTTGGGTGTGAAATTCATGGTGTTGTTCACAATTGAATTACGACTCTCAGAAAACAAATGACGCAATAGCCGGGGGCTAACAGCCCCCGGAGTGTGCTCGAATTGTGGGTTTTCCCTCCGGGGGCTGTTAGCCCCCGGCTATTCTTATGCAGCGCGATCAACGGTCGCGGCTTTATGTTTTCTTTCGATCCGCCTGCGGAATGTACTTCGACAACTTCCGTTCGGCGAAAATCGGCTGGAAGCGGGTCATCCGCTGCCGGCCGTCGATCGTCGGCAAGCTAATCATGTCGCTGCCGAGGAGCGGCTTGGCGTAGCGGACGAAATCGTCGGTCACGTCGCAACCGTTCGGGGCCATCCACTTCGCGGGGAACGTCCGTTCGCTGTTGGCCACCTCCGTCAGCGGAACTTTTTCATATCGAATGGAGTAAATCGGGCCTGGTTCCCGAAGGATCGTGGCCATAAAACCGCTTTGGCCGGCGGCGGCCAACTCGACCGCCTTCTGGCCCAACCGATACGCCTCGTCGAGATCGACCGCCGAGGCGTAAGTCATCGAGTGGCGCTGATCGGTGCCGGGTACGTTGCCGCGCGCGGCCCCCTTGCAAGGCAGACCGACCTGGTTGAGGTAGTTCACCACGACTTGGGCAACTGTCAGCTTCGACGAGCCGAACTCCGTGTGGCCGAACGAGTCTTTCATCTCGCCCAGATCGCCCACGTCGAACCCCTCGCTAATCACGACGATGCACCGGCCCGCGCGGCGCAACCGATCGTTGACCTGGTCGGCCAATTGGGCCAGGCCGCACTGACTCTCGGCCAGATAAATTTGCAGGGGCATTTCCCGCGCGGGATCGGCCAGTCGGGCAGCAGCCGGAATGAATCCTATCTTGCGGCCCATCGCCTGCATCACCAGCACCGGATCGGCCGGAGCGGAGCCGGCGTTCTCCTCGTTCGCCTCCTGAACCTTGTGCATCCAGTATCGGGCGACCGACCCGTAGCCGGGCGTGTGGTCGATCAGCCGGAACTCGCTATCGCCCACGTCGTTGTCGATCGTCTTGGGCACGCCGACGGCCACCAAGTCCAAACCCCGCTGCCGGGCCAGTTGGGCAATTTTCGCGGCCGTGTCCATCGAGTCGTTGCCGCCAATGTACAACAGATACCCAACTTGGTGCGCCCGCAACACTTCTATCACACGATCAAAATCCTCGGTCTGGTTCGAGCGGAGCTTGTACCGACAGGTGCCGATCGAGCCGGCGGCCGGGGTGAACCGCAGCAGCGCGACCTCTTCGACCGGTTGGGCCGAAAGGTCGAGCAGTTCTTCCTTCAGCACGCCCTCGATTCCGTGCCGGGCGCCGAAGACGGTCCCGATCGCCTGGAACTCGCGGGCGGCCTCGACGATCCCCCTCAAGCTGCTGTTGATGACCGGCGTCGGGCCGCCGCTCTGCGCCACCACCAAATTCCGCGCAACATTCATAATCCGCACCTTTGGACGGCAAAAACAGCGATTTTATCGCCGTCGCGGAGTGCGGACAAGGTGCGGCCGAGAAGGCCCCTCAGTCTCGTTCCCACGGTCCTCCGTGGGAACGGACCAACGCGACGCTCTGCGTCGCCCCCAACCGACGCGGAGCGTCGGAAAAACGGGGTTCCCACGCGGAGCATGGGAACCAGGAGCACACACACCTGCCGACGCGGAGCGTCGGGGTAGTGGGTTCCCATGCGGAGCATGGGAACCAGGAATGAGGGGGCTTTAGTTCTACTGCGCAAGATTGAAGGCTTTTCATCACGAAAACCCGAAAGTACGAAACCACGAAAGAAGACGTGTTTCTCGGTCATCTGCCGTTCTTTCGACTTTTCGTACTTTCGCGTTTTCGTGGTGAAGAAAGATAAACGAGCAGGTTTGCTGTAACCCGTTGATGTTTCATGGGTTGCGGTTGCTGGTCGCCTGTATCTTGCGCAGTAGAATTAGGCGGCGATCTTTTCCGGGTCGGCCGAATACGGCTCGCTGAGCGCGTCTCGAACAAGCATGCCGACGATCTGTTCGATCCCGGCCGCAAGCACCCGGTTCTTCAACGAGTGTCCGAGGCGATGGCGGTCCAACACCCGTTCGACTTCCGCCGGCAAGACATCCGCCGCTTGTGCCCTGGCGTAGCCCCTAATTTCGGGAGCACCCATGTTGCGGGTGCGTAGGCATATCCGCCGCCAGACGTCGGATCGGCACTCTCTGGCCGCTTCGCCGCCCAGTTGGTCAACCAAGTGTGTTTGCCGCCACGGAAACAGAATGGTAAGCAGTTTAGCCGTTAGGTTACTTATATTCATGGCATTATCGCCGTCGGAAGGGTGTATTATTGTATCGGCGATAGTGGGCGGGCTGGTCGAATCTCGAAGGCGGAAATCTTCAACCGAAATCGAATCGTCACCCCATCGTGTGTCGCCGACGGCGTGAAAGGGAGGAGTGGTGATCCGCAGCCGCGACCTTCCGTACCCTTCCCTCTCGGCTGGACGTTTGATATGATTCGAACTGAGTTGGAAAACTATGCCGATTGTGACGTCATTGGTAACGAATATGCCGGAAGGCGTCCGATACCAATAGTCGCCAAGCAAGGCGCCGTAGCCAAGTGGCTAAGGCAGCGGATTGCAAATCCGCCATCGTGGGTTCGACTCCCACCGGCGCCTCATTTTCTCTAAGCAGATACCCCGCAACCACTTACGTCGGTCGGTCGCGGGGTATTTTTATTTTTTTCGTGGTTTCCCCCAAAAATCCGCTAGGGGCCTCCCCCCCAGCCGAATTTCTGCTATGATTATGGGGGTAAGCTGCCCTGACTAGTTTTGGGGGCAGATCAAACAAGTATCCGCCAAGACCCCTCGAAGCGGCGGAAAATGGGCCTGGCAATGTAAGACATTCGCAGATTACGGGAGCAAAAAATGACGAACAAGATCAGATTGCTGATCGCCGACGATCACGAAGTGGTTCGTTGCGGATTGAAGAGCATGTTGGCCGGCACGGAGATTAAGGTGGTCGGCGAAGTGGCCACCGGCGCGACCGCCGTCAAGTACGCCTTGGAGAACGAGGTGGACGTCGTGCTGCTGGACATTCGCATGCCCGACGGAGACGGACTGACCGCGCTGGGACGGATCAAGCTCGACAAGCCCGACTTGCCGATCCTGATCCTCTCGACCTTCGACAACCCGACCTACATTGCCCGGGCGGTGGCCCTCGGCGCGAGCGGGTATCTGTTGAAGGGATGCACCCGCGACAAGTTGATCGCGTCCATCCGCACGGCTGCATCCGGCGAGAACGCCTGGACCCGCGAAGAGCTTCGCCGCGTCACCGGCGCCTTGGCCACTCCGCGGCTGGCCGCCGACGTCGAAGTCCCCTTGACCCAACGCGAGAGCGAAGTCCTCCGCCAGTTGGCATACGGACTGACGAACAAGGAAATCGCCATCGCCTTGCACATCAGCTATGAGACGGTCAAGGAACACGTGCAGCACATTCTGCGCAAGATCGGCGTCTCGGACCGGACTCAAGCGGCCGTTTGGGCGGTACGCAAGGAACTGGTCTGATCGAGAGCAGTAGCGGTAGGGTGTGTCCGCGACGCACCATATACAATGACATTGGTGCGTCGCGGACGCACCCTACAGAGCCGCGGTCAATCGTTCGATCACCTGCTTGACCGCGGCGAGTTGGTCTTGAAGGTCTTTTAGGCCCTCGCGCTCTTTTTGGACCACTTCGGCCGGCGCGCGCTCGACGAAGCCCGCGTTGGAAAGTTTCTTTTCCTTCGCGGCGATGAAGCCGGCGAGTTTTTCGGCCTCTCGCCGCTTCCTCGCGATTTCCGCCTCGACGTCGATCAATCCGGCTAGATCGACGTAGACCTCGATGTTCGGCAGCGTCGCGCCCGCGCTCAGCGCCGGGGCGGTCGCGTCGGGGCCGAACTCGACCGGCTCCGCGCCGGCCATCGAGGAGAAGTAAGGCTTCATCGGGGCGAGCAGTTCGGCCACGTCCGCCCCGCAGCGGACCGAGAACCTGATCGGCGTCTTGGGCGGCACGTTCTGTCGGGCGCGGATGTCGCGCACCACGCGGAGCACCTCCTTGAACCGCGCGAATTGGGCCTCGATCTCCGGGTCTTGCCGCATCGGATCGCACTCCGGCCAGGGCGACGTCATGATGCTTTCCGCCGCCGGCAGAGGTTCGTCGATCCCCCGCTCGGGCGCCAAGCGGCCCAGCCGCTGCCAAACGTCCTCGGTCAGGAAGGGGATCATCGGGTGCAGCAGCCGCAGCAGAACGTCGAGCGCGTGGGCCAGCACGCGCTGGGCGACCATCCGTCCGACATCGTCCTGCAACCGCCCCTTGACCATCTCGACGTAGAAGCTGCAAAACTCGTCCCAGGCGAAGTCGTAGAGCGTCCGGGCGGCGTCGGCGTAGCGGTATTGCTCCAGCGCCTCGCTCACCTGCTCGGTTACGGTCGCCAGCCGGCTCAGCAGCCACGAATCCTCGACGAACAATTCGTCGTCTAACACCCGGCCCGGATCGAAGCCGTCGAGGTTCATCAGCGCGAACCGGGATGCGTTCCATAGTTTGTTGCAGAAGTTCCGCGCCAGCTCGAAGCGTTCGCTGACGACCGCCCCGCGCGGCAGGGCCTTGTCCTCGGGCTTTTCGGCCCATTGGGTGGAAAACCGCTTTCCGCAATGTTTGCACTCGATCGTCGGCAGGACGCGGTTCTTGCGGGTCTGCTCGATCAATTTCCCGCAGTGAGGACACTCGAACTCGACCGGCATCCGAACGTCTTGCGTCTCGGTGGTCAGGTATGCCAGGCCGAAGCGGAGCGAGTCGGCCCCGAACTTGTCCATCACGTCGATCGGATCGACGCCGTTCCCCTTCGATTTCGACATCCCCTCGCCGTAGCCGTCGAGGATTTTCGGGTGGATGAAGACCTCGTGGAAGGGAATCTCGCCGACGTTGTGCAGCCCCATCAGCACCATCCGCGCGACCCACAGCGTGATGATGTCGCGGCTGGTTATCAGCACGTTCGTCGGATAGTAGTATTTCAACTCCTTGGTTTGCTCCGGCCAGCCAAGCGTCGAGAGCGGCCAGAGCGCGGAACTGAACCAGGTGTCGAGAACGTCTTCAACTCTTGTTAGCCCCCACCTTTGTTCCAATTCTCTTTCGATATGTTCGTTGCCTGGCTTAACACATACGAACACGCTTACTCCACTTAGTTCTTCTCCTGGACGATGTTGCGCAGCGACCTTATCTCCATATTCTCGTTGGAGGAATTTGTAAGCAGCAACGTGACTTTCATTAAAGAACTTAGCTTTTTTCTGGTTCAGGTCTTCGATTTCCTCTGGCGGTGTATCTTCAAGTTTTCTCTGCATGGCTTCAAGCAATCGCCGTTGCTTATCCTTCAATTCCTCGCCAAAGTCGTCAAAGGAAAAAGTGCCACACCACACCGGAATCCGGTGTCCCCACCAGAGCTGCCGGCCGATGGGCCAGTCGCGCTTCTCGCCGAGCCAATCGAGATAACCCTTGGCGTAGCGCTCGGGAATGATTTTCACGCGGCCGTCGATAACGGCGTCCATCGCCGACTGGGCCAACTCGTCCATTTTGATGAACCACTGGTCGGCCAGGTACGGCTCGATGGGCGTCTTCGAGCGGTCGCTGTGGGCCAAGTCGATCTCGCGGTCCTCGACCTCCACAACAAGTTCGGCCGCCCCCAGATCGGCCACGACCGCGTCGCGGGCACGTTTCACCGTCAGACCGCGATATTTCTTCGGCACGTGTTTGTTCAACGTGCCGTCGGGGTTGAGGATGTTGACGGCCCCGATTTTGGGATGCCGCTGCCACACGTCGTAGTCGTTCTGGTCGTGCGCCGGGGTAATCTTTACGCAGCCGGAGCCTAACTCGGGTTTTGCCCATTCATCCTCGATAAGTGGTATTTTCCTGTAGGTCAGCGGCAGTTCCAACATCGCGCCGCGGCGGGCCATGTCGCGGAGTTTTTCCAGCGAGGGGAGCATCTCGCGCCGCCGTCGCTCGATCTCGTCGATTTGCTTCTGGAGGTCCGGCTTCTCTTTGGCCGGTGCTTCGGCCAACCGCCGGCGCAGCTCTTTTTCCGCTTGCTCCAACGCGGCGGCTGGATCGGGATGCACCGCCACGGCCGTATCGCCGAGCATGGTCTCGGGCCGCGTGGTGGCAATCGTAATGTGCGTCGGCTCGCCCGGCCGTGGATTCACCACGGGATATGAAAAGTGCCAGAAATGCCCCTTCACCGGCTCGTGGAACACCTCGTCGTCGCTGACGGCGGTTTGCAGATACGTGTCCCAATTCACCAGCCGCTTGCCGCGATAGATTTTGCCTTTCTTGAACAGGGCGAAAAAGGTCTCTCGCACCGCCCGGGCGCAGACCTCGTCGAGCGTGAACCGCAACCGCGCCCAATCGCAACTGCACCCCATCTGTTTCAATTGAGCGACGATGCGGGCTTCGTAGTCGTTTTTCCATTGCCATATACGATCGACCAGCCCTTGGCGTCCCAGGTCGTGCCGGCTGAGTTTTTCCTCTTGCAGCAGCCGCCGCTCGACAACCGCCTGGGTGGCGATTCCCGCGTGGTCGGTGCCCGGCATCCAAAGGGTCTCGAACCCCTGCATCCGCTTCATGCGGATGAGGATGTCTTGCAGCGTGTTGTTCAGCGCGTGGCCCAGGTGCAACGCGCCGGTCACGTTCGGCGGCGGAATGACGATCGCATACGGCTTGCGGACCGGGTCCGGTTCGCTATGAAAAAAACCTTGCTCTTCCCAGTACGGATACCAACGTTTCTGGGCGGCGGCGTGGTCGTATTGCTTGGGCAGTTCGCTGAGCGTCGTGTCGATGGACATTGCGGGACGGAGTGGGTGGAAGGAAGTGGCTAGTGGCTAGTGGTCAGTGGCTAGATTATGGTGAAACATAACCTACAAGTTTGTACTGAAAACGGGTAATCAAAGCAATGCGGCAACGCCGGGGGCAAAAACCGGACCGCGCCGCGTGAACGCGGCGGCTAAACAGTGAAATTGTGTGATTTGTTGGCGATGCTCACCCAGAACGTGGATCAAACAACACCCCATACCACTCATTCGCCCCATCTTTACAAATCACTAGCCACTAACCACTGGCCACTAACCACTACTGCCGTAGCATTGTATTCCGCTTTTTCGTATGATTGGCCCGCTTATCGCGTGTGTCCGAAAGGGATTTCGTCTGATTCGTCAAGGAGGACGAACATGAACTCGCTGAAAAACTTGATGATAATGGTCGTGTTGGCGGCGGTGGGCTACGGGGTCTACGTCTCGCTGGCGCGGAACAACGTCGATCCGGCCTATCCGCCGGGTGTGGCCGAGCAGTGGCAGCCGGGCGCACCGAGTCCCGATATGTCGGGCGCGACTCAGGTCACCCCGGGCGGACCACCGCCGATCGGCGCAGCGTCCTCGCAGCCGGGCGGCTCGCTGGCAATTGGAACGGGCAAGGGTCCAGCATCAGCCTTGTCGTCGCCGAGCCAAGCGCCAAGCTACAATCCGCCGGGCGGCGCGCCGGACTTGACGCCCATAACCCCCTATCCATTGTCGGCGAATTCGGCGCCGTCGTCCAATCCCATGTCCACCTTGGGCGCGCCGGTGTCGCCCGAGGCAGTTGCCGGCAGGCCGATGGCAAGTCCGTCTTCGCCGGGCGCGGTGCGCAATCTTGCGCCGCCGCCTGGAGCGCCGGCCGCCGCGGGGGACGACGGCCTGCTGTGGAGCAAGTTCACCGCGTTCATGGACGAGGTGCGAAAAAAACTCGACGAAGGCAAACTGGCCGAGGCCCATCTCGCGCTAAGCACGCTCTACGGCCACCCCGATCTGCCCGAGGAACAGGCCCGGCAGATCGTCGGCCTGTTGGACCGACTGGCCGGCACGGTGATCTACTCGCGTCAGCACTACCTGGAGCCGGCATATTTCGCCAAGTCGGGCGAAACTATCGAGCAAGTCGCCCGGCAGTACAACGTCCCCTGGCAACTGCTGGCGCGGATCAACGGCCTGATGCCGCCGGGGGCCTCGAACAACGATGAGGCGACAAAGGACCAGCCACTGCCCGAGGGAATGGAATTGAAAGTTATCCGCGGCCCCTTCGACGCGGTGGTAAACCTCGAAGAGCAGGAGTTGACCCTAATACTCCAGGACCGCTACGCGGGTAGGTTTCCCATCGGCATCGGGAAGGACCAGTCCAACATCGAAGGTGTTTATACTGTCCGGGACAAAATTCTCGATCCCGCATATTACGGCGCCGACGGCGTTTCCTTCGCCCACGACGATCCGCAAAACCCGCTGGGAGAGGCGTGGATCGGTCTGACCGACCGGATCGGCATCCACGGCGCCGGCGACTCGCGCGACGTCGGCCGAAACGACAACCAAGGCAGCATCTGCGTCGGCCGGCGGGACATCCAAGACCTGTATGGGATACTCTCGGTCGGGTCGCGGGTGAAGGTGATGCGGTAAAGGTGTAGGCCGGGTTGCAACCCGGCGGACAGCCAGAAGTGCCGGGTCACGACCCGGCCTACAAAGCGCCCCCTTCCGGCTTCGCCGCTCATCTGTTACGGTGGATGCTCCACGGCACAATGTTCCCACGGGAGGTCCGCCATGTACGACAAGCAGGCGTTAGTCGAGTTGGTCCGCGAGAAGGCCCTTCGGTTCGGCCGGTTCACGTTGGCCTCGGGCAAGGAGGCCACTTATTATCTCGACGGGAAGCAGGTAACGCTCGATCCGGCCGGGGCGCGGCTGGTGGCCGAGGGGCTGCTGGACCTGCTGACCGGCGGCGAGATGCCGGCGGCCGTCGGCGGGATGTCGATCGGCGCCGACCCGATCACCGCCGCCGTGGTCACCATGTCGGCCGTGCGCAACACGCCGATCGTCGGTTTCATGGTCCGCAAGCAGGCCAAGGGACACGGAACCAATCAGTACATCGAGGGGCCGGTCAAACCGGGCGACGCCGCCGCGATCGTCGAGGACGTCGTTACCACCGGCGGCTCGTCGTTGCAGGCGATCGAGCGGGCCGAGGCATTCGGTCTGAAAATCGTCGGCGTCTACGCAATCATCGACCGCATGGAAGGGGGCGCGGAGGCGTTCACCCAACGCGGCTATCGCTTCGAGAGCCTCCTTTCGATCCGCGATTTCGGCATCGAACCGCCGGGGGAATAATCACAAAGCCGCTTGGCGTTGGTCGCGCAGGGTGCCATGGGTAAGCGAAGCTTATCAGTTATCAGTTGTCAGTTGTCAGTTGTCAGTAATCAGTAATCAGTTGTCAGTTGTCAGTTGTCAGTAATTTACCCTCAGTAATCTTCCGGAAACTGACAACTGATTACTGACAACTGAAAACTGAAAACTCCTTACCCGTGCAAAGTTCCCCACGTTTTTCAGGAATCACGGGTAAGCTCCGCTTACCCATGGCACCCATTTCATCTCCGTTGGGGTGGCAGTTGAACTGCCGCCCCATCATCGTCCCACGATTTCTCCGTTGGGGTGGCAGTTGAACTGCCGCCCCATCATCAGGCCGGCTTGTTCTTCAGATAATAATGACACAGCGCGACGGCCAGGGCGTCGGCCACGTCGGGCGGCTCGGGAACGGCAGCCAAAGAAAGCTCGCGCTGAATCGAATGTTGCACCTGTGACTTCGGCGCTCGGCCGCTACCGGTCAGAATCCGCTTGATCTGCGTGGCCGAGTAGTGCGCCACGGGAACGTCGGCCTGCGCCGCCGCCAGACAGATCACCCCTCGGGCATGGCCCATCAGGATCGCCGTCCGCGGCCGTTTGTAGTGCGAATAAAGCTCCTCGATCGCCATTGCGTCGGGGCGCAGGCCGGCAATTACTTCCGCAACGCCGTCGTGGATTTCCAGCAGCCGCTTGGTGAGCGATCCCCGCGATTTCCCCCGGATCACGCCCGCCTCGCACAGCCGCAATCGTCCCCCCTCGGCCTCCAGCACGCCGTAGCCGGTGATGTTCAGTCCGGGATCGATGCCGAGTATGCGAAGGGACATGGGATTTATGAATGATGAATGATGAATGATGAATGATGAATGATGAATTAAGGTTTATGGTTCATGGTCTTTGGAAGAATGTAATTCATCATTCATCATTCATCATTCTCACTTCCTGCTCCAATCCGTCCCGCCGGGGCGGTCTTCGAGCACTACGCCGATCTCGGTCAGCCGGTTGCGAATCTGGTCGGCGGTGGCGAAATCTTTTTTCCTGCGGGATTCGGCCCGCAGCTCGATCAGAAGCTCCATCAGCTTGCCTGTCAGTTCGTCGTCGCCCGAGCCGGACGACTCTTGCGGCGGATTGCGGAACAGACCGAGCGTCGAGGCCAACTCGCGTAGCCTCTTAGCGCCAATTCGGAGCTTCTGCAGATTGTCGCTTGTACGATTTTCCGGCTCTTCGAGATTCTCGTCATCGACATATTTATTAAGCAGTCGAACCAGTTCAAACAGCTCGCCGATGGCGCCTCCGGTATTAAAATCATCGTCCATGCAAGACAGGAAATTCGCTGACCGTTTTGTCACTGCAAGGAGAAACGGATGTCCATCACGCGGAAAATCCCATTCGTTAATCCTCTTCGGTGTTTCGATATTGTAATAGTTACAGCCCATGACGCGCTCGAACCGCTTGAAGAACCGGTGGAACGTGTCCATGCCGGTCTCCACCTCGCGCAGGCGCTGCTCACTGAAGTCGATTGGTCGGCGGTAGTGGGTCGAAAGGACGAAGAAGCGGATCGTCTCGCCCGAGAATTGCTTGAGCAAATCGCGGAACGGTTCGGAGCCTTTCGACTTGCTGATTTTGCCGATCTCTTGCGAGGCCAGGTCGCCCTCGGCGGCCCGGGTATGGCGGCCGCCCACTTTGCCGACCTCGCTGCCGGCCTGCATCAGGCCGTTGTGCATCCAGTACCTCGCCATCGGCCGGCCGTGGCAGCACTCGCTCTGTGCGATCTCGTTTTCGTGGTGCGGGAACATCAGGTCCAGCCCGCCGCCGTGGACGTCGAACGTCTCGCCGAGCAGCTTGCGGCTCATGGCCGAACACTCGATGTGCCAGCCGGGCCGGCCCGGTCCCCAGGGGCTGGGCCACGACGGCTCGTCCGGTTTGGCCGATTTCCAGAGGGCAAAGTCGGCCCCGGCCCGTTTCCGCTCGGCCATTCCGCCGCCGTCGCCTTGTGTGGCCTCGATGCCGCGATGGCTCAGCTTGCCGTAGCCGGGACACTTGCCCACCTCGAAATAGACGTCGCCCCGCGCCTCATAAGCGAAACCCTTCTCGATCAGCGTTCTGGTGAACTCGATGATCTCGTCCATCGTCTCCGTGCAGCGGGGGAAATGGTCTATTGCGTCGACCCCGAGCGCTTCGAGGTTGTTCATGTAGTCGGTCGTCATTTCGGCCGCCAATTGAGCCATCGGCACGCCCCGCCGCTGCGACTCGGCGATTAGCTTGTCGTCGACGTCGGTGACGTTCACCACCAGCGTCACGTCGTAGCCCGAGTAGGCTAGGTATCGCTTGACGGCGTCGAATATGACCGGGCCGACCATGTGGCCGATGTGGCTGGGTTTGTAGACGGTCGGTCCGCAGAGATAGATGCCGACTTTTCCTTCATGGACCGGCTCGAAGGGTTCCTTGGTTCGCGAGAGTGTGTTGTATACGCGGAGCATGGAGTAGTGGGTAGTGGGTAGTGGATAGTGGATGCAGCCGCTTGCGGTTTCGCAAGCATCCACGCCGGGCAAGCCCGGCCGCTAAACGGATGTATCAATCTCTAATCCCCAGCAGCGCCACGCACTGTGCGGCGACGGCCTTTTCGAGGCCGATCGGGCCGATCCCCTCGCCGGTCTTGGCTTGCAAGCCGACCCGCTCGAGATCAATACCGAGGATGTCGGCCAGACGCCGGCGAATACCGAGGCGATGGGTAAGGAGTTTTGGACGCTGGACGAAGACGATGCAGTCGATGTTGACGATTTCCCAGCCCAGGGCGGTCACCGCCTCGAGCGCGGCGGCGAGCATCTCGGCCGAATCGCGGCCGCGGTTGTCCGAATCGGTGTCGGGAAACATCTGGCCGACGTCGCCCAGCGCGGCGGCGCCCAGCAGGGCGTCGATCACCGCGTGCAGCAGCGCGTCGCCGTCGCTGTGGCCGATAGCCTCCCGGTCGTGCGGGATGTCGATCCCGCCGATGCGCAGAGGCCCACCCGGCCGCAGCCGGTGCAAGTCGTGCCCGATTCCAACCCGCATGTCGTTCGTGGCGTGGTCTCCTTGTGCAAA
>JAHIKV010000195.1 GCA_018897395.1 Planctomycetota bacterium
ACCTTGTCTCCCTCTCGGTCTCGGTTCATCAATCCTCTTGGAGGTAATACCACTAACCGGAGAGCCGGATGCGGGAAATCCGCACGTCCGGTTCGGAGGGGGGGGAGGCCGAACTCAATCGGCCTTCCCTACCCCTATCAAATATGATCAACTTATTCTGACGCGATACCTTAATACTGAACCTCTGACCTTCACGCCCGGTGTGGAAAATAAATCCTCGCCGGGCTTTTTGTTTGCGCCGAGGTTGATTTGTACCGCCCGAACCCTTTTTCGTCGGCTTCCGTAGCAAGGAATGAGGGCGTGAGGGCGAATCCCATGAGCAACAAACCAACAATCGCCGCGGAATGTGTGCTGATCGGCCGCGAGCATTGGGACGTTCCGGTTCGGGTGGAGTTGCGGCCCTATCTGGATTTTGTCCGCCGGATGGACTGCCAGTTGCGCTGGTTGGCGATTCGATGGTCGCATGCCGCCTCACCCGCGGCCGGAAGCATCTGGGACGAACCTCGCGGAGTAGGCGTCGAAAGTCGTTCCCCCCAAAGGCGAGGTCCGCCGTAGGGCTTGTCCCGGGCGCGGCTCGAAATCCGAGCCTCCCTGTCCGTGCCGCGCCGGGCAAGTCCGGGGGACTGGTCCATTTTTCGGCGAGAAAGCGCGTTTTGCCGACGAACCGTTGGCCGAAAACATGGACCTGTCCCCTTCCCGTGCCCAAGGATTTTGCCCGGTTTGGGCGGCGGTTCAACTGCCGCCCAAACCGCATTATTACATGGCCGATTAGAAAATGAACACGGCCGCGGCAACCACCGTCGTCCACAGTCCGTCTTTGTTTCCCTCGGCGGTCTGGACGCAGGCGCGGGTGTTGACGATCTTGCCGGACATGTGGTAGATTTCTTTCCGCTTGTCGTAAGCGGTTTCTGGATCGAATTCGATGCCCAGCGTGGTGGCCAGCATGGTGGCGGCCATGTCCTCGACCAAGTCGCGCAACCGCGGCTCGGAGATTCCGAAGTCGTGATGTTCCGAGATGTACCCGTATTGTTCGCCCTGGGCGGGGACGGCCAGGCCGACGCCCGCTCCAACCATGCGCGACGGCTCGTTGGTCGCTGCCTCGGCCAACACGACGTGGACGATCTGGCCGGGCTGCAATTTCGTCAGGCCACGGCTCTTCGGGATTACCTTGCAGTGCGGCGGAAAGATGCTGGAAACCCGGACGAGATTGAAAACCTCGATGCCGGCGTCCCTCAACGCCAACTCGAAACTCTGCAACCTGGTCCGGTGTTTGCCGACTCCTTTGGTGAAGAAGACCTTTTTGGGTACGAAAGGTTCGCCCACTTCGGTGTCCTCCTGGGGCTAGAGGCGGAAAGGGTTGGAAACTTCTCGAGCCGGATTTTCGGCAGGGCGCATAAGTTACCCGATTCGCCCCCGCCCCGCAAGCAGCCCGCCGAAATTATTCAGAGGGGGTTGCATTTGCCCGCCTCAAAATCGGCCCGAGCTTTCTCCATCAGGGACCGCAATGGCCCCGACTTCTGGTCCCGCTCAATCCGGCGGTCCCATCGCTCCTCCTCATACTGCTCAAACCAGGAAGAGAACGCGCCGAACTCCTCCTCGGGAAGGGCGCGGACCGCTTCTTGTGCTTCAACGATGCCGCTCATTGTTTTACCCCCTCTTGGCCAGCTCCTGATCTAGGCCTATTAGGATCGTACCGCAAGCAATGTTCACGGGCAACCCATCCTGCCGCACGGACGCCGGTCGCAATTCCCCCGGAATCTCGCGCCGGCTACTTGACAAACCCCCGCCATTGACGATAATTTAGCCTTACGCTGGGTGATGTGTCCGTACCATTATCGGGTTATTGATAGGAATGGAAAAGAGCTGCGTCCCCTTTTCTGCTCTTGCGTTTGAAATTTGACGCCAAGGGGTGTCGAGTGCGCACTTGCACGTCGTTCCGCACAATCACCGCCAGGCCGATGACCGTCTGCTCAAACCTAGTGAGCCTAATGACTAAGTGCGCTCTGACCCCAAAACTTCCCACTTCATTACACTTCAAACAAGGTGAGAAGCGAGGTCGCCATGAGGTTCGCAGCATTTCTTTTCGTGGTAGTGTGTTCTGGTGCATTGTTGGGCTGCTCAAATTCGTCTTCTCCATCCGACAGATCCGGTTCATACCACTTCTCGAGCGACGAAGAGCGATTGGAGTGGCGGAGCAAGAACAAGCTGCCGATGACTGATGAGGATGTGAAGTACGAGCAGCGAAAAATCATAGAGCAGGATATGAAACGGAGAGCATCGGAACGATCGGTCGGACGATGATTATGCGAGGGAGTTGAGTAGAGTCGAGAGGTGGGGGGAGATTTGGGGTCAGAGCGCCGGGTGCCACTGCTGGCTTGTCCAGCAGGCGGTCAGAGCGCACTTAGTCATTAGGCAGATTCTGCCATTGACTAAGTGCGATCTGACCCTAAGTTTCCCTTTTGTTAGACGATCTAAACAATGTTAGGCGGCAACGACTTCTGGGAACCGATTTCAACAAGGAGTCCACATGTACATTCGCGACCTGAAGATTCGAAACTACCTCGTTCATCAAGACACGGCGGTTAGCTTGAGCCCGCTGACTGTATTTGTCGGGCCTCACGGAGGTGGAAAATCAGCTCTGTTCGATGCCATGCTCAACTTCTCGATGGTGTCGCGCGGCAATCTGCGGCAAGCGTTCGGTCCTTACCCGTATTCGTTTAGGGCGACGATACACAGAGCCGCCAGCAAGGTCTCCAGGATTGGGTACGAGGTATCGTTAGCCAGGAGCAAGGAAGACAACAAATTCCTGGAGTACAAAATCGACTACGCTCAGACGGGTACCGCGGAGGACGAGCCCGCGTTCAGCATTCCGAACGAGCGCGTGACGAATCAGCCTGAGAATGTCGTCCTTTTTGATAGGGACAATCCGGATACCTTTCCGATCACCCGTAGCGTTGAACTACAGAACGACCGCAGCCTCTTCGCAGCCATCCGTCAGGCTAAACTGGCCGGCAGCATCATCGACGCGGATGACCTCCTCAGTTACTGCACCGAACAGATCAGCCGGTTTAACAAGTTCAGGCTTGATCCAGTTGTGTTGGCACAGCCTTCGCGCCTGCCGGATCCCAGCCGAGCCGCTGCGCCCAGGCTCGGATATCACGGTGAGGATTTAGCCGCCACGCTGTACAATCTCAGCGAGGCGAAGGACTCTACGCTGGAGGCCATCTACGAGAAAGTAGCCGCCATCGATCCACAGTTCGTCAGCTTCGAATTCAACGCGGTTGGCACCGAACGAATTGCGTTTGCCGCAAGGTATTCGGACACACGCCAGCTCGTGCCCTCCGTTCGCCTGTCCTCGGGAACCTTGATCTACTTGGGACTGATCACTCTGGTGTCGACCTCGAACAGGCCACCAGTCTTGATGATCGAAGAGCCGGAGAACGGCCTGACCCCGCAAGCAGTCAAGTTGTTCTACGCTGCGGTGCGGGAACTGGCCTACAACGATAACCCAGAGCAGCGGAGCCAAGTGTTGATATCCTCACACAGTCCGTATGTGATTTGCGAGGCATGGAATGGCGAGGATCGGGATTTCATTCACCAGGTAAAAGTAGTCGACGGCAAGGCTAAGATTCGCAAGTTCGGAACGGTCGTGGCCGAGCAGGGAATCCATCTGCGGAAGGACAAGATTGGCGATCGAACGATTCTAGGATTGGTAAACGCCGAGGAGATCATGGCGGGATACTTATCCTGACCTGGCTCGGAGTTGCCGTCGGGAGACTTGGGGTCAGAGCGCCGTTCGGGAGACTTGGATGATAAAGGGGGATGATAAAGGGGACGCAGCTCTTTTCGGGAAGAATTGGGAAATTGGTGGGAAATTGGGGTCAGAGCGCACTTAGTCATTAGGCGGATTCTGCTATTGACTAAGTGTGCTCTGACCCCATGTCTATACGACCGTGAGGGCCGACGGCCACCTCGGTTACACTCCTTCAGACGCCACAATGATGACTCGCGAATGCTCCGTCAGTTCCACGGCGGGATCGAGGGGGCGCACCAAGCCGTTCTCCACGACACCCACTACGGCCAAGGGGCGGCGGCGCGGCTGTTGCAGGTGCTTTTCCACGGGCAACGACACAGCGTCGCTCGGCAAGTTCAGTGCGCCCAAGGTTGACTCTGTTGCGATCTGCTCGTCTCGGGCTCGACGTGCAGGGCTCCGCTTGTCGGCTGCGGGACTGGTCATGGTATATCCCTTTCAGTTCAATACGCGGTGATCACGAAGATTGGCGATTCGCCCAAGTCGCTAAAGATGTCGGGGATTTCATCGTCTTCCCGGTCATACCGCCAAATTATCCAGATGCGGCGGCCGGCCGGCGTCGCAGCGAACATCTGGAACGATCCGTCCTTGCGTTGCTGGAGGTGGAAAACACGGTCGAATGCAGCCTCGACCTCGTTGGCCGAAAGGCCGTGAGCATCGATCTTCTGTAGATTCCAGTCGATCCATGTGAACTGTCTCATGCGCTGGTTCCCTCGTCCACACTGTCAAGATAGTCCACCATGGCAGTAGGGCACCAGGGGGACAGTCCCATTTTCGCGGCGGTCAAGCCAATTCATGCGGCAATGCTCCTCGCGCCGCGAAAATTGGGACAGTCCCCTGTGAACGCACTATAAATGGTATCGGCGAAATCATGGCGAGTCAAGCAACCGGACGCCCTTGACAATCCGCGGCGAATGCCCTGAAATGGGGCCATGACGCGAGAACTGCACGACGGCCGCGAAGACGGCCTGCAACCGCTCGAATCGCTCGATGTACGCCGCGCCGAAGGTTTCGCCGACCTGCTCCGCCGAATGAGCCGCACCGCTTTCGGAGGACGCGAATTGGGCGAAGCCTTTGAAGTGCTCTCGGCAATGGCGGCCGATCCGCAATGCCTCATCGTGGTCACGCTCTCCGGCGCCATGACCGTGGCGAAGATGGGCCGCCTGCTGTGCGAAATGATCGACGAAAACCTGGCCCACGTCGTCATCAGCACCGGCGCGATCATGGCCCACGGGCTGTCCGAAGCCACCGGCGGCGCCCACTTCAAGCACGACCCGAGAATCCCCGACAGCCAACTCTATAAGTGGGGCTACAACCGCGTGTATGACACCGTGGAGCTAGAGGCCAACCTGCTCCGCGGGGAGGAATTGGTTTCACGGGTCATCGCCGATTGGGACCCGCATCGACCGATGTGTTCCTGGGAGTTGAATCGAGAGATCGGCCGCCGGCTGCACGACGAAGGGCAGATGCCCAGCATCCTCGGCTGCGCCTATCGACGGAATGTGCCGGTCTACGTGCCGGCGTTCACGGATTCCGACATTGGCCTGGGCGTGGCCAGCGAATTTCTGAGCCGGAAGAGCGCGCCGAGACAAGAAAACGACCTGGAAAAATTCTTCGCCGACGTGCCGCCGTACAATCCGTTCCTCGACCTGCACGACTACACGCGGCGAATCCTTGCCGCCAAGCGGCTGGGTATTTTTACCGTCGGCGGCGGAGTGCCGCGGAACTGGGCTCAACAGATCGGACCGTTCATCGACATCCTAAACATGCGTATGGATGCCCGGCTTTCCGCCCCGCGCTTCCATTACGCCGTGCGAATATGCCCCGAACCGGTCCACTGGGGCGGACTGAGCGGTTGCACCTACACCGAAGGCGTGTCGTGGGGAAAATTCGTCAGCCGCGAGGAAGGGGGGCGATTCGCCGAGGTCCACTGCGACGCAACAATCGCATGGCCCCTGCTGATACGCGCGATACTGGAAAGAAAAGCGGAGGGTGGAGGAGGAAAACTCGTTTAGCCCCGGCGCCCACGCCGGGTGCGGGGGTGCAGTGGCAAATAGTCCATTCGGTCCCGGCGTATGCGCCGAAGCTAAACCATCGGCATCCTCCCAATATCATGCATATCCTTTTAGACGGCTTCCGTAATCCCTCTTCCGCTCACGCGCCGCGTGGACGCGGCGGCTAAACGGCATCCACCCTGATTACCATGACCATCGACCCCAACCAATTCCTCGGTATTCCTTCGCCGGGCGCGGAAAACGCCGACGCGCTGCTGCTCCCTCTGCCCGTGGAAAAAACGGTCTCCTACGGCCGGGGCGCCGGCGGCGGGCCTCGGGCAATACTCGATGCCGGCCTACAGATCGAAACCTTCGACGAGGAGACGCTGGTCGAGTTCGCCGAAGCGCCGCGGCTCCATACCCTCCCGCCGCTGACGACCGACGGCGAGATCGAGGACTGCCTCTCGACGATCCGGGAGCACGTCCGACCGTGGCGGGAACGATTCCTTTTGGCCCTTGGCGGCGAACATACCGTGACCCACGGCGTGGTGACCGGCCTGGTCGATGATCCGGCGGAGGTCGTCGTGGTTCAAATCGACGCCCACGCCGATCTGGCCGACGAACTGGACGGCAGGCATTGGTCGCACGGCACGGTGATGCGGCGGTTGTGGGAGCGGGGATGCCGGCTGGTGCAGATCGGAGTGCGCAGCCTCAGCCGCGAAGAACACCGACTGGCCGCCGCCGGACCGCGAATCACGACCTATTACGCACACCGTCTGAAGGACCAGTGGTCCGAAGTCCTGGAAACTCTTCGCGGTTTGGAGGGCAAGGTCTATTTGACCATCGACGTCGATGGCCTGGACCCGTCGATTGTTCCCAGCACGGGTACGCCGCTGCCCGGTGGACTTTCGTGGCGGCAAACAATGGACGTGATCCGCGCGGTGACGGCCGAATCGCGTTGCCGGCTGATCGGCGGAGACATCGTGGAGTTCGTTCCCTCGCCGGCGTCGCCCGGTTGCGATCCGACGGTCGCCCGCTTGGCGGCGAAATTGCTGGCGTGGTGGTGGGTAGGCCGCGGAAACGCTCGTTGACTCTCAAATATTCAATGCGACAAAAGCAGTAGGCCGGGTTGCAACCCGGCGCTCATTCATGCCGGGTCACGCCCCGGCCTACGGAAGCATCAGCAGCGCCACGCCCGCCACCGCCACGAAGGCCCCGCCGACTGCCCGCAAGCTGATCTTCTCGCGGTAGAAGAGGACGCTGAAAGGGAGGATCAGCACGGGCATGGTGGCGGTAATGGTGGTGACGACGCCGGCCGGCGTGGATGTAAGCGCGACCATGATCAACACGTTTCCGAGGAAAGGCCCCATCGCGGCCCCGAGAGCCAAGGGGGCCATGGCTTGCCGGTGGCGCGCGGCGGCGATAATGTCCGGCCAGCGCCGCCACAACGTGATCAGGACGATGTAGCCCGGCAACGAAGCCAACGCGCGAATCAGCGTGGCGGCCACCGGTTGGTCGTAGTAGCCCATGACTTCTCGGGAAATTACCATTCCCAAGGCGCTGGTGGTAGTAGCGAACAGCGCCAAGGCGATTCCCCATCGCCGGTTGTGCGGCGAGTGAGTGGGGTTGTCTCTGTTCGGCCGCTCGAGCACCACCCACGCCACGCCGGCGAGGGTGGCGCCCATCGCCGCCCAATCTCGCAGCGTCAACACGTCGTCGATGCAGAGCGAAGCCAAGGCCGTCAGCGGCGGCGTAAGCGAATAGATCAACAGCACCAGCCGAGGCCCGATCAGCAACATGGCCTTCATCAGACAGGCGTCGCAAAAGAAGAAGCCGAGAATGCCGGAGATACCCAGCAGGAGCCACGTCTGGAGGTCGGCGCCGGTCGGCAGGCAAGACCCCGCGACCAACTGCCCGTAGACCATCATCAACGCGCAGGCGATCGCCATGCGGAGAAAACTGATCGCGACCGAGCCGACGTGCTTTCCCGCCGCGGTCACGGTCAGCGACGAGAGCGTCCACAACGTCGCGGTGCCGAGCGCGGCCAGTTCTCCGACGTGCGAGCCGAACATGGGGGTGCGTTTATCGTTTCCGCGTGGTGATAAAATGCGAAACCGCAAGCGGTTTATTTACTATCTCAAAACCATTCCCTGTCATTCTGAGCAAAGCGAAAAATCTCGTAGAGCACCGCGGATTCTTCGCTGCGCTCAGAATGACAATGGAGTTTTGAGATGGTATTCTTAGTGTTTGAAGTGCCGTCGGCCGGTGAAGATCATCTGGATGCCGTGCCGGTTGCAGGCGGCGACGACCGATTCGTCGTTTTTCGATCCGCCGGGCTGGATTACGGCCGACAGACCGGCGGCTGCCGCGGCGTCGATGGAATCGGGGAAGGGGAAGAAGGCGTCGGAGGCCAACACCGCGCCTTTGGCCCGATCGCCGGCCTTTTTCACGGCGATTTCCACCGAATCTACGCGGCTCATCTGGCCCGCCCCCGCGCCGAACAACGTGCGGCCGCCGCAGATCACGATGGCGTTGGACTTGACGTGCCGGACCATTTCCCAGCCGAAGCGAAGATCGAGCATTTGTTTTTCGGTCGGTTCGGCGTCGGTTACGACGCGCCAGAGTTCCTCGGGGTCCGACTCGACGTCGGCCTGCTGCATCAACATGCCCCCCTCGAGACAACGATACGCCCAGTGCGACTGCGTTTGGTCCAACTCGCCGACCTCGACCAAGCGCACGTTGTTCTTCCATTTCGGTTTGGTGGTGAGGATTTCCAAAGCGTCTTCGTTGAATCGCGGCGCGACGATGGCCTCGACAAACAACCCCGGCGCGGCGAGCACCTCGGCCGTGGCGGCGTCCACCGCGCGGTTCAGTCCCAGCACCGAACCGAAGGCGCTCTGCGGGTCGCCGTCTAGTGCCCGCCGCAAGGCCGTCGCCGGCGAGTCGGCCGCCGCGGCGCCGCAAGGATTATTGTGCTTGATCACCGCCGCGGCCGGATCGGAAAACCGGCGGACAATCGCCAGCGCGCCGTCGAGGTCCATCAGGTTGTTGTAGGAAAGCTCCTTGCCGTGCAGTTGCCGGCCGGCGACCACGCTGGCCCCCGGGCAGTTGGGTCGGGCGTAGAGGGCCGCCTGCTGATGCGGATTCTCGCCGTAGCGGAGCATCATTTTTCGCGTAAGCCCAAGAGTGAGCACGCCGGGGAACGGCCCCTCGGTCTCCGCGCCGGCGAAGAAGTCGGCAATTGCCCGATCGTAGCGGGCCGTGTGCGCGAACGCCTCGGCGGCCAACCGCCGGCGCAGCTCCGGCGTGGTACGGCCGTGGGCCGCGATTTGTTCGAGTATTTCAGAGTAGTCTTCGGCACGGGTGGCAATGGTCGTGAAGGCGTGGTTTTTCGCCGCGGCGCGGACCAACGTCGGCCCGCCGACGTCGATCTGCTCGATGGCCTCCTCGCGGGTAACGTCCTTCCGCGCCACGGTGGACTCGAACGGATAAAGGTTCACCACCACCAACTCGAATGTTAGGATGCCGTGCTCGGCCAGCGATTTCATGTCCTCGGGATTGTCGTGGCGGCAGAGTATCCCGCCGTGGACCTTCGGGTGGAGAGTTTTCAGCCGCCCGTCCATCATTTCCGGAAAGCCGGTGTACTCGGAAACGTCGCGAACCGGAACGCCCTCGCTTTCCAGGTGTTTTCTAGTTCCTCCGGTGCTGAATATCTCCACGCCGGCGGCGGCCAGACCGCGGGCGAAACCGACAAGCCCCAGCTTGTTGCTGACGCTGATCAAAGCGCGACGAACGCGAGGCGAATCCATTGCATTATCTCCAAGGAGGCGGACATCTGAAAGTCCCCTCTCCCGCCGGGAGAGGGTTAGGGTGAGGGCTGTTCGGCGAGAAAAACCTGATATTTACGGTGCGATCCTTGCCGCCCTCACCCCCTGCCCCTCTCCCAAAGGGAGAGGGGAGACATTTTATAACACGTTCCAAGGTGTAAGGTTTTCGGCGTCCGAGGTCAAGCACCCCCGGCGCCGCGCCTTGGCCGGATACGTGGCGAGCGCACCCGGAATGGCCGGCGCAGACGGAATATCCGCCGGCAATAGAATTTATGCGATTGTGTAGCGGGCGGTGGGTGGCGCGCCCTGAGGAACAGTGGGTGGCGCGCCCTGAGGAACGAAGGGCGTGGTTAGTAGCGATCCACGCCCTTCATTCCTCAGGGCGTGCCACCCATAATCGGACTAGAAAAACGGATTTTTGGAATCGTCCGGTTTGGCGTCCCCCGCTTCTTTTGTCTCGAGCGTATTCGGCTTGGGCGACGGCTTGGCCCCGGCCTTCGCCGCGGCCTTGCGGTCCTTGTCGTGTTCGATCGGTTTGATCTGTTCCGCTTCGCGGAGACACTGGATCAGGCCTTGCCGGCCGATCAGGTAGATGCGATCGGTATCGGTGTTGCTCATTTTGACCGAGACGTTCTCGGTGTGAATGGTGTCGAGCCGCGCGCCGCTGGCGGCGTCGAGCGCCAGAATACGGCCCGTGCGGTCGACGACATAGACGCGGGCCTTGCCGGCCGCGACAAACTGCACCACGCCGGGCGTCCACCAAAGGTTCTTGCCGGTCTTCGATTCCAGACAATACATCCCGCCCAGTTGCGTGGCGACGTACACGCGGTCGCCGATCACCGCCGGCGAGCGGACGATCGGCTCTCCGGTCGAAAACCGCCACAACGTCCCGCCGTCCTCTTCCTTAATGGCGTAAACGAATCCGTCGCCCGAGACGGCGTAGACCACGCCCGAGTCGCCGAGAACCTTGGGGTCGGGGGGCAAATATCCCGGTCGGCCGGCGATCCTCGCGCCCGTCTCCAGCCGGAACTTGAGCAGGAAGGCGTTTACAATCTCGCGGTCGATGCGGGCGAAGTTCAAGTAACCGCGGTCGGTCGGCCAAACGATGTACTCTCCCCCGGGATCGTCGCGCGTTACCAACGGTTGCACCAGCGCCCGGCCGTAGGAGCGGCAAAACATCGGCGGATCGCTCGCTTTGCGGTCCAATTCCGGGCCGGTTTTTTCCTCGGCCGCGGCGTCCTTCTCCTGCTTGGCCGATTCGCGCTTCGACTCGTCGATCGCCGACAACGGGTAAGCGACCACCATGCCCGAGACCATCGGAACATAGACCCGCTGGGAACTAAGCGCGGGACCGGCGCCCGGCGCGTCCTTGACCTCTATCTCATGGAGCAACTTGCCGTCGAAACGATCGACCAGGTACAACCGCGACCCGTTGACCACGGCCAACAGGCCGCCCATTGCGTCGGGGGTCATGCTGGGATGCTTGGGCCGTCCTATCCGTTGCGACCAGAGCGTCTTGCCCGTCTCCGCGTCAATGGCATGGACCATCGCCGAGTCGGTCTGGGCATAAAGGACTCCATCCCGGAGAATCACGTCGGAGACCCGCCCTCGACCTTGATCCAACTCCACCTGGGCGAACCAGGGGCGAGTCAGACCGTGCCGGGCGGCGGTGGTTTCAGGGATCAACTCACTCCGCGCGGCCAACAGCGGGCCACACGAAAAAATAGCGGCAATCCACGCAAAAAGAAAAAGAATACGTTGAAGCATATGCACTCGTCCTCGCGATTGGAGTCCCGGTGGTTCCGTCGATCATCGACAAAGCAATTCACAATGACCGGCGGTGGCGCGGCCGACGGGGCCTGGTGGGCAAACCCGCCAACCAAAACTCGTGCCGCCGATCCAACTTATCCATCATAACCACACGGACCACAAAAATCACGCGGAAACCCCTCCTTTTCCATTCATTGGAATAATACTATATTGTGGTCTTGCACCCCTCTGTTGAACGTAGCGGTTGTTCTCAACTCTTCGGCCGCTGTTCGCCCGCATTTATCACCAACTTGCAGGGTGGGTCAAGCAAACCGTGCTCTATGCTCTAAAACGGTTTTCGGAAAAAGAAGGAAGGCTGGCTGAGGTGCTGAGAAGTGTCGCGCAGTCATAGCGCGGCGGTTTATGTTTGAGCATCACAATGTCGTGCTTTTCTCTAGCCCAGGCGTTTACGCCTGGGGAACGGAATGCCATAATAACGCTTTCTTTTTCCACCAACCCCCTTCAGGGGGGCGAAATGAATACGGGGAGAAGATTGCCGTGGGGCACGTTTTTCATCACTGTATTATCATTTCGCCTGGGCAACCCGCGGTCGCAGGGCCATGATTCGCCGCGAACACCGGCAAAGCCTACTGAAGATCATCAACGAGGAAGCAAAGAAACGCGGCGGTTGGCCGATCCGCCATAACGCAATGCCGGATCATGTGCATCTGCTGGTCAGATTGCCGCCGTCGGTTAAAGTGAGCGATTATATCGGTCAAGTGAAAGGCGCGGCGGCCCATCGCGTGAACGAAGAAATTAAACCGGATTGCAAATTTACGTGGCAGGAAGGTTACGGCGTTTTAACGCTACGGAAAGACGAGTTGGATAAGGTGTCGCGCTATATCGACAATCAGGAGACGCATCATCAGACGTGCAGGTTATCAGTTTTGTTGGAAAAAATCGCGGACGATGAAGAATCAACGCCCCCTGAAGGGGGCTAAAGAAAAAAATGGTTCTTTCTGATCGTGATCCCAGGCGTAAACGCCTGGGCTAGAGAAAACAGAATCTCGGAAAATAAAAGGTTAATATGAGCAACGACAATTCAACGAACAATACCCCATCGACCGACTTCATTCGCACAATCATCCAAGAAGACAACCGCACCGGCAAGCACGGCGGGCGGGTGCATACGCGGTTCCCGCCCGAGCCGAACGGATATCTGCACATCGGCCACGCCAAATCGATCTGCCTGAACTTCGGCATCGCCGGGCAGTTCGGCGGGCTGTGCAACCTGCGGTTTGACGACACCAACCCGGGCAAAGAGGAGACCGAATACGTCGATTCGATCATCGAGGACGTCCGATGGTTGGGTTTCGACTGGGAAGAGCGGCTGTTCTATGCCTCCGACTCTTTCGGGCAGCTCTACCAATGGGCGATGCAACTGATCGAGGCCGGCAAGGCTTACGTCTGCGATCTGACGGCCGACCAGCTCCGCGAGTACCGCGGCACGCTCACCTCGCCCGGCGCGAACAGCCCCTACCGCGACCGCTCGGTCGAGGAAAACCTCGATCTGTTCGAGCGGATGAAGGCCGGCGAGTTTCCCGACGGCTCGCGGACTCTGCGGGCGAAGATCGACATGGCCTCGCCAAACCTGAACATGCGCGACCCGGTGATGTACCGCATTCTTCGGGTCACGCATCATCGCACCGGCGACCGGTGGTGCATCTATCCGACCTACGACTTCACGCACGGCCAGTCCGATTCGATCGAGCGGATCACCCATTCGTTATGCACGCTGGAGTTCGAGAACCACCGGCCGCTGTACGACTGGTACGTCCGCGAGTTGGGTATCTTCGCCCCGCAACAAATCGAGTTCGCCCGGCTGAACTTGACATACACGATGATGAGCAAGCGGCGGCTGCTGGAACTGGTCAAGGAAGGGCACGTCGCCGGCTGGGACGACCCGCGGATGCCGACCATCTGCGGGCTGCGCCGCCGCGGCTACACACCCGAGTGCATCCGCGAGTTTTGCGCCCGGATCGGTGTGTCGAAGGTCGATAGCGTGGTGGACATCGCGCTGCTGGAGCATTGTCTGCGCGTGGACCTCAACCGCCGTGCGCGGCGGGTGATGGGCGTCCTGCGGCCGCTAAAGGTGGTGATCGACAACTATCCGGAAGGTCAGGTCGAGGAACTGGAAGCGATCAACAATCCCGAGGACGCGAGCATGGGCACGCGCAAGGTCCCCTTCTCACGCGAGTTGTGGATCGAGCAGGACGACTTCCGCGAAGTGCCGCCGAAGAAGTATCATCGTCTCTCGCCCGGCCGGGAGGTGCGGCTCCGCTACGGTTATCTGGTTCGATGCGTAAACGTCGTGAAAGATCCGTCCAACGGCGAGCCGGTCGAGGTCCATTGCACTTACGATCCGGCCACGCGCGGCGGCAACACGCCCGACGGCCGGAAGGTGAGGGGGACGATCCACTGGGTATCGGTCGCGCGGGCGGCGCCGGCCGAGGTGCGTTTGTACGACCACCTCTTCACCAAGCCCGACCCGGGCGACGTACACGAGGGCGAGGATTATCGTTCAAACCTAAACCCCAATTCTCTCGAGCGGTTGACTGCTTGTTACGTCGAGCCGAGCTTGAAGGGCGCGGCGCCGGGCGACAGAGTTCAATTCGAGCGGCTCGGTTATTTTTGCGTCGACACGGATTCCACCGCCAAACGCCCGGTCTTCAACCGCGCGGTGTCGCTGGTCGACACGTGGGCGAAGATTAAGAAGAAGGGGTAGCAAAGGGATTAGGGATTGGGGATTAGGGATCAGAAAAACGCCCCGCGACTGCGGTCGCGGGGGCAATGACGTTTAACCGCCGTGTCCACGCAGTGACTCGGTTGCCCGATTGTATCGTTTAGGGTACAATTTCTTATTGGGTTGGATTTCCAAAAGGTAAAGAAAGAAGGTGGGGTGGTGGAAACGGATAACTTTGATCACATTTTGAAAACGCTCAAGGGGCGAAAGCCATACCGACCATTTACCGTGGCGTTGGTGAACGGAGACCGCTTCGAGGTGGACCATCCAGATGCCCTGGTAGTCCGAGACGGCGTGGC
>JAHIKV010000196.1 GCA_018897395.1 Planctomycetota bacterium
AGTGGCACCCAACGTGTAAAGTCGAGATGGACAGACCACTAGAGCAACAAACCCGATAATCTTCCGAACTGGTTGATTCGCCATAAACATGCTCCGAACTTCAATTGGACCGAAGTCTACCGCCCAGCAATTGCCCCAGTTTACAGCCCGGGAAGCAGTAGAACAAGCTGTTCCATTTCCATTTCGCCGTCCGATCATCGGCCGAACTATGGCGGCAATTGCGATTACGCTCTGCCTCCTCTTCCCGTCAATCTCGCCGGGCCAAACACCGGACCGGAAGCAGTCCGACCCGAATCAAGCGGAGCGGGAGCCGGACGTGGATTACATCCCCACGCCATACGACGTTGTGGAGCGAATGTTGGAACTGGCGGGCGTGGGCAAGGACGACGTGGTTTACGATCTCGGATGCGGCGACGGTCGAATCGTGGTCGCCGCCGCGAGAAAATATGGTTGCCGTGCGGTCGGTTTCGACATCGATCCGAAGCGCGTCGATGAGTCGCGGAAAAACGTCGCAAAGAACCAGCTCCAGCAATTGGTCAAGATCGAACAACAAGACCTCTTCAAGGCGGACCTCAGCCCGGCAAGCGTTGTCGTGCTATACCTTAGCACGAAACTTAACACCCGGCTGCTTCCGCAAATCGAGAAACTGAAGTCCGGCTCTCGAATCGTCTCGCACCAGTTCGGCATCCGAGGCGTGAAACCGGACAAGGTCGTCCAGTTCACATCGCGTGACGACGGCCGGAAGCACACGCTCTATTTGTGGACGGCGCCTCTGACGAAACGGGACTGACTTGGGATGAAACGGTGGATGGATGTTGAAGGGGCAGCACGTTCTGTCGCGGGTGTATTTATACAGTGAGCGGCTTGAAGTGTAACATTCTTTTCCATCCGAAAAGAATGTTGCATTACTTTCCGTGCAACGTATACCATGTTGTTATACACAAGGTCCGGGTTGGGTAGCTGTTAAGGGCCGTTTACGGTCCTTGCCACTTCAGTGGTATTAGGCCCGGCGTTCACGCCTTGTCGTTACCCACATTTATGTCCCGTAGGGACTTTCCGACAATAACCCAGCAGTTCACTGCTGGGACGCCATGATCCCCCATATTTCCCCAAAAAGTCCCGTAGAGACGGCCGAAAATGGGGCGTCACGGTTCAACCGTCCCTACGGGACGGACGGGGCATTCGGTACGCCTTCCTCCCCAGCGATAAAAACGACAAGGCGTTTACGCCGGGTTAGCGGAACCGACGAATTTTCCCCTTCCTCTTTGTCACGCCCGTTCACGGGCGTCCTCGATGTTGCGATGAAACATCGAGGAGGCCCGTGAACGGGCCTGACAGCAACAATAGTTTGTAGTTCATTGCACCCCAACTTGACGGATTGGGCCGCTTTGCCGTAGCATAATGGGTCGGAACATACCCTTACCCCTCAGCGGCGGCAGAGACATGATCGACCAGCGGATCGGATTCATCGGCGCCGGACGAATGGCCGCGGCGCTGGCTCGGGGATTTTTGCGAGCCGAACTTACCACGGCCGACCGCCTGCTGGCCTCGGACGTCGACGGGCAGTCACGGCGGCGGTTCGCCCAAACCACCTCCGCGCCGACGACCGACGACAATTCGCTGGTCGCCGACCGGTCGGACGTGATCTTTCTGGCGGTCAAGCCGCGGCGGATGGCGGAAGTGGCCGAGGGGCTTCGCGGAAAGATTGCCGACGACCGTCTGCTCGTTTCCATCGCGGCGGGCATCCGGCTGACGTCGCTGGCACAGTGGTTCGGCGCCCAGTCGCGGCTGGTCCGCGTGATGCCGAACAACCCATGCCTGGTAGGACACGGGGCCTCGGCCTATTGCCTCGGCCGGCGCGCCACGGCCGGGGACGGCGCGTTGGTCGGCCGGCTGTTGGGCGCGTTGGGTTCGGCCTGGCTGCTGGAGGAAAAACAGATGGACGCCGCGACCGGCCTGTCCGGTTCCGGGCCGGCGTTCGTATACCGGATGATCGAGACGCTCGGCGAGGCCGGCGCGCGGTTGGGGCTGCCTCCGGACGTTGCCGCGTCGATGGCCGCGCAAACCGTCCGCGGCGCGGCCGAGATGGTATTGGCCACGGGCCTGCCCCCCGCCGAACTGGTCGATAGCGTGGCAAGCCCCGGCGGAACGACCATCGCCGGATTGCAGGCGTTGGAATCGGGCGGCTTTCGGGCGACGCTGATCTCCGCCGTCGAAGCCGCCGCGCGGCGGTCGATGGAATTGGGGGCAAGCAATTTAGTTTAGCCGCCTTGCCCACGCGGCGAATGGAAAAAATGTTTAGCCGCCGCCGGCACGGCGGCGCACGTTCCCGGGGTGGGCGCCGGGGTTAAACTTAACGCCTAACCACACGGCCGCCAGCCATGTCGATGTTCGAGGACAACAATTACCGTTGGCGCGAAACTTTTCTCGTGCTCTTCGACGCGAAGAAGCGGCCGACGCTCGACGGCGTCGCCAAGACCATCACGGCGCTGAACGAGCGGTTCGAGCTGACCAACCGCAGCAACGACGACCGCGGAATGTTCGATTCGCTGACGGTCGTCTCGGCCGACGATTTCGCTGCCTTGGATATCTGCTACATCGGCGGCGAGGAAGTGCTCGAACAGGGGGCGGCGCTGGTCGAAGACATGAAAAAACTAGACGCCGGATGCAAAACTCCAGTCCCTTGGGAGCGAATCCAGCGCTACGACGGCCGCTTCGACGTGCTACACTTTGAACGGGTTTCCGAGGACGCCGCCGACGACTCGGAAGAGGAGCTGCTCGATCCCAGCGCGCTGCTGGTGGTGCTGGAGGCGCTGGCCCGGCTCACCGGCGGAGTGGCCATCGACCCTCAAACGGGAACTTTCTTGACGGATTGATAATAATGGAAGGAGTCCGGGAATTCTTGCATTTAGCCCGCCGTGAATACACGGCGGGGGAGTGGTGTTGTATATCCACGCAATGCCCCGGGTTTATTCACCCCCCGGGTGTATTCACCCGGGGCTAAATAATTGAAGACTAACGGCCTGCACTTTCTGAAAAAATGCCCATTCTTCCCAAATTGAATCGCGCGATCCGTTTACCCGAGTTGTTTGCGTCCGGCAACCGCTGGACTTTGCCTGCTGACAATGCTTTCGACGCCAAGTCGATTGTCAGACGTGGTG
>JAHIKV010000197.1 GCA_018897395.1 Planctomycetota bacterium
AGCATTTCCCGCAACGGACACTCGGCGCATTTCGGATTCGTTTTGCGGCAAAAATCCTTGCCCACTCGGACCAGCAGCGCGTGATATTCGTTATACAATTGCACGTCTTGCGGCAACTCGCCCTGGGCGTAGTCCTGAATCTGGTGATAGTCGGCGTCGAAGCCGATCCATCCGTGCCGGGCGAAGACGCGGTGGGTGTAGGCGTCGACGACGAAGCTGGGCAATCCGCCCGCGTAGAGCAGGATCGAATCGGCCGTTTCCGGCCCGATGCCGTACACGCCGAGCAGCCGGCCGCGAAGCTCCGACAATTCGCAGCGGAACATGGCCTCCAACGAGCCGTCATATTGTTCGACGAGAAAAACGAGCAGGCTCCGCAGCCGCCGAGCCTTGACGCGGAAGTATCCGGCCGGCTGGATCAACTCCTCGAGTTCTTCGACGGGCACGTCGTACAGAGCGCGAGGTTCGAGCAGGTCGGCCTCGCGGAGGTTGTGGATCGCCCGCTCAACGTTCCGCCAACTGGTGTTTTGCGTTAGCACGGCGCCGACGACGACCTCGAAGGGAGTTTCGCCCGGCCACCAGTGCTGGGGTCCAAAGGCGTCGAACAGTCGGCGGTAGGCTTCGATGGGCATGTGGGATGGGGTGACATTGCGTCTGATGTAAATAGCCGGGGGCTAACAGCCCCCGGAGGGCTGCCAACGAACTGAAACATCCTTTGCAACTTTGTTCGTCACACTCCGAGGGCTGTTAGCCCCCGGCTATTTCTTGTTGATGTCGTTATTGCGAACTTGGTTCCATTATGCTGCCGCGGCGGACCCGGCTCAAGCCCCGAGCACGTCACGGTCGAAGATGAAGAAGATGGGCACTTCCACCGAACGCGTTCCGCTGGGGCAGATGGCCGAGCGGTATTGGGCCGAATCGCGGCAGCCGCTGGCCGGCCTGGTCTTTATCGCGCCGCTGCTGGTGGTCTACGAGGCGGGTGTTCTGCTGCTGGGGGTCCAGAACGGGGCCGACGCCTTCATGCGGCGGCTGCTGGACATATTTGGCTTCGGTCAACACCTCGTGCTGCCGATGTTGACCGTTTGCATCCTGCTTGGCTGGCAGTATCTTTCCCGGCAGCCGTGGCGGATTTCGGCCGGCGTGGTCTCGACGATGGCCGTCGAAAGCATTTTGTTGGGGCTATGCCTTCGCCTGGTTCCTTTCCTGCAGAATTGTGTACTGGCGGCGATCGACGCCCCGGTCGCTAACATCCTCTACACAAAACTGCAAAACGCCGTGGGATTCATCGGGGCCGGCATCTACGAGGAACTGCTGTTCCGGCTGATATTGCTCTCGCTTCTGGCCTGGGGATTGCGTCAGACGGGCATGAAACCGCGTATCAGCACCATTGCGGCCGTGCTGCTAAGCAGTCTGATTTTCGCCGCCGCGCATCACGTCGGCCCCGGCGGCTTGCCGTTCCAGCCGTTCGACTTCCTGTTTCGCACCATCGCGGGCGTGTTCTTTTCGATAGTGTTCATCTATCGTGGATTCGGCATCGCCGCCGGCAGCCACGCCGCCTACGACGTACTGGTGGGCGTGTTTTAGCGGACCGTTGAAAAACCAGCCGCCGTGGCCGTTGAAGGACTGACCCCTTCCTATAGTGGGCAACTAAAACTTCTTCCCGTCGATCACCAGGCCATCGGCGCGGCTGCCCAGGCGGCGGTGCGTCTCCGGGTCGATCGAGTAGTTGATCATCTGCACCGAGCCGTCGCAAGAGGCCATCTGGAGACCGTTGCTAGAAACAACACCCCCTTATGACAACCCACGTCTTACGCGAGCGGCTGGTCCAACCGTCTTGTCCACGGTGAGAGACGCGAGCCAGCGATTAGAGGTCGGCATACCGTCGTCTGATCATGGCCAATTCCGGGCTGGCCAATTGCGCCAGGGGGATTGGTTTGTCCTGCGGGCGGGTGCCCTTCTGATTTAACCGGTTCATCAAGCTCCAGTTGCGGCACATGTCCTTGGGTTCCGCGGCTTTCAAGTCGTACCTGGTGAAATCGATGACCATTTCCGGCCCATTGGCCTTCCAGTCGCGCAGCAGGGCCAAGCGGAAGTCTTTGTTCATGAACCAACGAATTTCCATGTTCTCGTCCGATCCACCGATGCCCGACCCGCGCTGCACGAAGCGGTAGCTCCAACGAGAGTTGTCTTTGAACTGCTCGCGCCAAGTCAAGCCGAACTCGCCCTGGGTGATGCACGTCGCGTGTGGCCAACGACGGCGAACCTCGCTCAGCCAGAGCACCAGTCCATCCAATCCGTTGCGATCCTTGTTCAACTTGTTTTCCCACCCTTCTCTGGGCGGCATGTTGTTTGCCCACCATTCTCTGGGCGGCATGTTGTTTTCCCACCCTTCCACGAGACAGGCCTCCCAGCCATTGGTTACCCAAGCAAACCCGTTCAGGGCAAACCCCTGATCGAAGTGCGCCGCGGTGGTAGCGAGCATCTCCTTGACGCCCACCTCCGTGCCATAGGCGAAAACCGTCTCGAGAGGTCCAACGCCCATCCGGCTGTTGAAGCCGCGGCTGGCTCCCGCATGGCGGGCAGACAGAAAATCCATGGTCCAGCCGTCCAGGTTGACGCAATCAATGAAGTCTTCGTTCCCTTGAGCCGGCTTGCAGAAGTGCTCGCGCGAGGGATAGTAGGGATAATTGACCGATCCCTCTCCGTCGCCGCTGTCGATGGCATATGAACTCCAAGCGTTCCCTTGGCAGACGTGGATTCCCTCCTCCTCGGCCAAGAAGCGTTGATTCTCGGCCGCGAGATAGCACGCCAGGACGATTCGCGGGCGATAGCCGTGGCCGACCATTGCGGAGACCATCGCCAGAGCGTCGTGCAAGTCCTTATTGACCTGTTGACGGGTGTTGTACATGTTGGCGAAGTATCCGCCGGGGATGAAGGTGATCTCGTCGCCGAATTGGTGATGGAAGCCCACGACCTGCTTGCGGATCGCCCGGTAGTTTTCCCGCGAGTCTTGGAGGGCCCGCCAACTGAAGGCCCAAGTCATCCGACCGCCGGGCCAGCCCTTCTCGAAGGCGTCGCGAAGGGCTTGGACCGCCTGCGGCGTATGGATGGACGCCTCGTCCTGCCCGGCGTTCCGCTCTCGCGTCACCTCGATTTGATTGACCCGGATGACGCTGTTGAAAGTGAAGAAGCGGTTGCCCATCAAGGGCGGCAGGATTAGGCGACCGCCGGCAGGTTGTGCGGCCGGCGCGTCCGCGGCATGAGCTTGGGGCAAGAAGGCCGCGCCCAGCGCCGTACCGGCGGCAGCTTGAAGAAAAGTCCGGCGGGACACTTCGCTCATCGGTTCCGTACCATCGTGACTCATCGTGGTTTTCCTTTCGATCCGTATTCAGGTCTTCGCAACGACCCCGGCCTCGGGCCGGAATCCTTGCCAACAGTGGAGAAATCGCGGGCGCGCCGGGGTGGGTGTTCGGATAAGCCGTCTAGAACTTCTTGCCGTCGATCGTCAGGCCGTCCTTGCGGTTGCCCAGGCGACGGTGGGTCTCGGGGTCGATCGAGTAATTTATCATGTCCACCGAGCCGTCGCAGAAGGCCATCTGAAAACCGTTGGCGTGCGCGCTGCCGAAAGCAAGCCAATTAAAGTAGCCGGGCGTGTCCTGCATCGGCGTGGAGCCGCCGTCATTGGTGGTCCACCGAGCGACATCGTAATCCAGCCCCACGACCCATCCTTGATCGTCGTCTCCGTCAAGGCCGTCGAAATAGTGGTCCGGTCGGAGATATCTCTCGCCCGCCAGGTACGTGTTGCTCGTGCCGTCGGTGATCCGCGTCAGCGGTAGCCAACTGTGAAGGTAGATCACGCCAGTGGCCCACCGCTCGCCGTTGCGCATCTGTGCCCACGTATTCGCGCTCCATGAGTCGCCGGCTGCGAGGCTGCTGGGGCCCTCGTAACAGGACCTTTCGGAGTCGGTGCCGAAGAAGTCGCCGCAATTGGCGGCGTAGTCGGTCCGGGCGATCAAGTTGTTTGGTAGTGTGATGTTGCGGAACGCCCAACCCGAAACGAGCACGTGGGGATAGGCGATCGCGGGTCGTCTGGTGGGGCAGTGCAGTCCGGCGATGGGCGTCGTCGCCGTCAGGGAACGGCCCGTCGCGCTGCCGTTCAGCCCCAAGTCGTGCAACGCCTGTTGCTCCATGTAGGGCAGCGAATTGAAGACCCAGCCGCCGGGCTGCCTCGCGTCGTAACCGCGGTCGGGATCGCCGGCCCAAAGACAGCCCCAGCCGCCGGTGGGCAAGTGGCCCAGCAGTTGCTCGTGGTTCAACGCCGCCAGAGCCAACTGCTTAAGGTGGTTTTTGCATTGCACCTGCCGGGCGGCCTCGCGGGCCGCCTGCACCGCCGGAAGCAATAGCGCGATCAAAATCCCGATGATCGTGATGACGACCAAAAGTTCGACAAGCGTGAAACCTCTAGATTGATGATTGGTGGCTGGTGATTGATAGTTCATATTTTCACCTTTATGAAGTGCGGCTCGGTCATGGGTTATTTTGCCTTTACCTTCGCTCGGTATTGTCGGCTCAGTCCATTGAGCACCATGGTCAGGACCGTGCAAGACATGCCGTTTCCCGGTACGCCTAACGGCTTTCCCGTGAGGCTGTCGTAGCGTTCGTAGACGCCCACCTTCAAGGCATTGGACACCGTGGCGTCGACGATCTTGGCCGCCAACTCCTTATGTCCGTATTGCGACAGTCCGGCGGCGATCTGATAGTTGGTCGGCGGCCAAACGTCGCCGCGCCAGAAGCTTTCCCGCGTACCGAAACGCGGATCGTGCCGGCCCACCGTGCATACCGGCAGCGGCGTCATCCACTCGTCGGTGGCCAGCACGTCGGCCATCCGCGCGGCCATCTCCTCGGTCGGCACGCCGGCCATCAGCGGAATCCAACTTCCGATGGTCGCCACGGGCACCTTTTCCAGGGAGTCCCTTTTCACGGCCAAAAACGTGCCGGTCTTCTGGTCCCACATGTGTTGGCGCATGGCGGCGATGCCCTTCTGGATCCGCGCCTGCCGGCGCTCGGCCATCGCCGCGTCGCCGGCCGCCTGCGCCAGCCGGACCAGGCTTTGCTCGCCGAGGATCAAGTAGGCGGTGTTGCCGGGTACCAGGATATCGCCGTACCACGGGCCTTCGTTCGGGCCCTTCCGGAGCGGATGCGGCGTCATCTTCAGGTCGTCCAGATCGCATTCGTAGTCAAAAGTCTCGTTCCTGGCGTTCTGGATATCGCCGTCGTAGGAGCCTAGCCCGATCAGGCCCACGTCGGTAACGTCCCGTTCCCGCCAATACCAGTCGTGAAAACGCTCGATGGGACCGATGCCGGCGCGGACTAGTTCGATATCTCCGTTGCGGCGATACACCCGCTCCATGCCCCAGCCGAGGATCGGAATCTGAGAGTACGCGGGCCACACCTTCCAATCCCGGTTGACCTTGAGGGTGGGATTGAGAAGAACTGCCGCCGAGAACCGGTGCGAGTCGGGGAACATCGCGCATGGGATAAACCCCCGGGCATAATCGGGCTTGACGGCGTCCCATCGGGCTTGATAGTCCCAATAGTTCTGAAACGCTTCGCGGATCACTTCCCGCTGGTCCGGCAGAACCGCCAGCAAATCGACCACGAACATCGTGTCCCATATCCACTGGCCCTTGTAGTGATCGCCGGGCATGATCCAGCGATGCCGGAACGGGGGCTCCGGCGGACGAACCTTTCCCAGAACGCAATTCCGGTAAACGTCCACGGCCAGCCGCCACAGAGCGGGATCGGGACAATCGAGGTACGGCCGGATCCTCTCGGCCACGTCGTCGCCGACCGCATCGGCGGCGAAGGCTCCGCGCAGAGGATCCGCAAACGCCGCCGCGCCCACGGCAGCCAAAAAACTTCGACGGTTAAACGTCATGGGTTCTACTCCATCCTGCGGGGAACGAAAAAGTCAAGTGCCAAGCGACGAATTGCCCCCTCTTTGGTGAAAGGGTGAGGGCGACATCCGGCCACAGGGATCCTGCGCCGCCAACCGCCCTCACCCCCGGCCCCTCTCCCAAAGGGGGAGGGGAGTCGTTGTTGGGGTGGCAGTTCAACTGCCACCCCAACGATTTACTTCCGCTTCCTCCAAGCATAGCAGAGCAGGCCGACCAAACCGGTCGCCAGCAGCGCCAGCGTGCCCGGCTCGGGAATCACACGGACGTTGTCGAGAAACACGTCCGAAGAAGCCCATGAGCCAGCCGTGTAGGGAGTAGTAAGCGTCAGGGTTGCCGTCGCGCCTGCCGAGGGGACGAAACTGAAGCTCAGTTGAGTCCAAGCAGCCCCTGGGGCGGCCTGCAGCTTCAGGGTGTTTGTTCCCGATCCGGTCAGGATCCCGGGCGACCCCGGTCCCAGCGTCCCCGTCACCGTTCCCGTGTCAACACTAAGATACGCATCGAACCACGTTGCGGTACTGCCAGAACGCTTCAATGTGTAGTAGCTGGCGTCATAGCTGCTCCCGCTGGACACCAAGAAACTCTGCGCGATGCTGCGAGTGTTAACGCCGGCACCACTGTGGCCCGAGCTAATCATCACGTCCCTCCATAGATCTTGCGCGGCATGATACCCGCCGTCGGTCCAGTCCGACGACGTGTAGTAGTCCCACGTCGTCTTGCCTTGGGTGTCCGACGGCGTCCAATAGTTGATATCCGAGGTCGGCGATCCGGGAGCTATGGCCACGCTCATAATCCCGCCTGGATTGGCAATGCCATTTTCAAAGCTTCCATTTTGGATCAATTCGGCGGAACACGGGGCAACGCACGCCCAGCCAATGGTCGCCAGGGCAACAACAAAAACAAAGTTCATACGAGATAACATGGTTTCAACCCTTTACGTAATCTGTAACTAACTGATGGTAAACTCGGTAAGACGCACCTCCATACCCCACAACCACTCCGCAGGTTTGGTCCTGCAAGTGATTCCTCCTCTTGGCCCGCGCGGCGGGCCTAGACGTCAGGCGGAAGCCAACGGGGTTCCGCGATTCCTGTGCGGTTGGGGCGACAGTTCAACTGTCGCTCCAACCTGTGACTAACCCAAATCAGTTCATGGAAGCACCCTCCTTTCTAGCGGTTTCTGCTGTTGGGGGAGCGATGGTTGAACTGTTGCCCCACCGGGAGAAGTACCCTCCTCTGGGCTCTTCGGGAACGTAACCGACAGTTCCTCGAATCGGACCGTCATGGTGTCGCAGTTGCCGGTGCCGACCAGCAGACGGCTGTTGGTCGCATTCGACAACGGCGCGGCGGCCGGCAAGTCGAGGGGGGGGCTGGTGAAATCCTCGTGGAATTGCCCCTTGAAGTCCGCGTCCACCGCGAAGGTAGCCCACTTGCCGGTCTTCGACATCCGAAACCTGTGCCGGCCCGGGCCCAGGGTACCGCCAAACGGCGCCACTTCCGCCACAGCCTTGTTGTCGTCGCCTTCGCGGGCGGCCGTCGTATCGGGGCGGCACAATTGCACGAAAGCCCAATTGTTGTCGACGCTGAACGCCAAGACCAGCCCACTGCTGACCTCGTCGAAGTAATTGGCGTTGGGTACGCCGTCGCCGATGCCGAAGTAAATCCAGTGATGGGCGGCCGCTTCGCCAAAGACGTCGAGGCGGACCTGAAACGTCGCCTCGAACACGAAATCGCGGTCGCAAAAGTCGGTCGCCACAGTGCGGATGTAGCCCCGCGACTGCCGACCCCGACCGTCGTCCGTCAACGGCGGGCTGTACACGGCCGCCCCACGCTCGAAAACGTATCGTCGCGGCGGGTTCTGCTCGAAAGCGGCGCCGAGCCTGGGGCCGTCGAACCTCTCGACGATCTCGGGGGCGTCAACGGGCTTGGGCCGGAGGCTGCGGACGAAACCATCGACTTTCCCAGGTGCCAAGCCGCGGACAACAACCAGTCGGTCCTCGGCCCTCTCCACCCGTGCCGACTCGTTTTCGCCCAAAATCACTTCGCGCCCGTTGCCCTCACCCCCTGCCCCTCTCCCGGAAGGAGAGGGGAGGTTTCCATCGGCGTCCAACACCAGCACCTTCACCGAGCCGCTAAAGACGTGCGACTCGGTAACGCCCGACTTATCCACCTCGACGCCGAACTCGGTGCCCAGGTCGGTGACGACGGCGGTGGGAGTACGGACGGAAAACAGTGGAGAGTGGAGAGTGGAGAGTGGAGAGGATTTCTGATTTCTGATTTCTGATTTCTGATTTGCCGGACTTCCGCCACTCTCCACTCTCCACTCTCCACTCTCCACTCTTGCGGTCAGTTTTCCCAGCGCGAGGTAGCCGCCGCTGCTGGATTCCACTTCGTAGGAGCAAGGCCCTTGAAGGATGACCTTCGCGCCGGAGTCGTAGGTGATTTCCATTAGGCCGGAGTCGAGCTTGTACTTGCGGCCCAAAGATACGTGAGCGTAGCCCATTGGCGGCAGATAGCGGGGATCGGCAGACCACTTCACGTCGAGCAGCCCGGTGATCCTGCCGACGAACACCATGTCCGGCCTATCACGCGACGGAGCCGACTGCGCCGGCGCCGTGGCGAAATGTTGGTGGTGGGTGATTTTTACCGCCCAAGCGCCCAGCATCGCCACGCCCATGATCGCCGCGGAGACCATGCAGGAGAACGCCCAACTGCCGACGAACGGAGTGGATAGTGGATAGTGGCTAGTGGGGGACAGGTCGAGGATGATCGGCGGAAATAGGGGTTCGGGGTTCGGGGTTCGGGAAACATGCGGTCCCGAGTCCCGAGTCCCGAACCCCGAATCTCCTGTCTCCGATCCCCTTGCCTCAGTCGCCGACGATTCCAACGACAAGCCCGCGGAACGGCCGGCGGCGCGCCAGGCCAGGTCGACGTCCAGGACGACGAACCGCCGATAGTAGTCCTGGGCCGCCGGATCGTCCAACAGCAGCGTCTCCAGCCGGTCCCAGTCCGGCCGGTCCATCTCGCCGTCGCAGAGCCGCGAGAGCAAGTCGTTCAGTTCGGCGAATTTCGCGTCGGACTGCATCACCCTCTCCTCCTTTCGGAAAGGGCTCGTTGCATACATTCCAGCAGCCACGTGCGGATTCGTCCCAGGGAGTAATAGACCGATTTGGTCGAGCGGCCTACTTCATCGGCGACACTTTGCACCGTCGCGCCCGGCTCATAACGCAGGTCGATCAGCGCCCGATCCTGCTCGGAGAGTTTTGCCACGCACGACTCGAAGGCTTCGACCTCGTCGTTTCGCTCGGCGGCGTTCTCGGCGGCGTTTTGCACCAACTGTTCGACCAGCGCGTCGCTGAAGTGGAGCCGGCTGCGCACTTGCCGCTTGCGATGGGAAAGCACCTGATAGTGAGCGATGCGGCAGACCCAGGCCGTGAAGTTCGTGCCCGGTTCGTACTGGTCGGCGTTGCGCCAGATAAAGAGATTTGTCTCTTGGAGCACTTCCTCGGCGTCCGCCCGGTTGGGGACCAAGGTACGGATGTAGCGGGTAAGCAGTTGCTGAGCGCCGGTCAGCAACTCCACTATCTTGTCGTCGCGATTTGCGTCCGCGCCGCTCACCGAACACCCCCTCGGGCCGGAATGGAAGCCGAAGCGTAGAAGAGAGTCCCCTACTATCTCTTATGGCGCGGGCCCGCCGAAATTCCAAGGAAAAAACGCGGCGTACTTCCGGTGGGTTGGTCTGGGGCGTGTTGTGGCGGGGGGTGTTATTACTACCCGACCAGCATCACCACCAGCCGTTTCGGCCCGTGGACGCCGAGGATCAGAATCTTCTCGATGTCGGCCGTGCGGCTCGGGCCGGTGACGATCAGAAATTCGCCGCCGAGGGTCGGTTCGGCCGCCCGGGCGGCGATCGACGGCCACGCCGCCGGTAGATGTTCGGTCAACTGGTCCACCCGCGCGATCACCACGCACGCCGGCGGTAGGTAGCAAATCAGCCGGTCCTCGGCCGTGGGACACGAGATCAGACAAGAGCCGGTGTCGGCCAACAGGCAATCCGCCTCGATCGCGCTCGCCGAAAACTCGGCGATCCGGCGCGGCTGCCAATCGGACGCGGCCCACTGGACCATCTCCGCCGGCAGATCGGCCGCCGCGTCGCGGACCATCGGCCGGTCCATTGCGCCCAACGCGATCCATTCGGCTTGTGCGGCCAGCTCGGCCAGTCGCCGCCGGGCGTCCTCGATCGATGCGCAGCGAATCACCTCGCCGTGGACTTCGGTCAGTTCCTTGGCGAATCGCTCGGCCATTTCCGCCGGCGTGAGATTCTCGCACGGCCAGACCTCGACCGCCTCCGGCTTGGAGACCGGCGGAGATTTCGACAATTCACCGCGCAAACGCCGCAAAATCGTGTCGCGACTGCTCATGGTTCGTACTTGTTTTTGTTTCGTTTCCACCAATGACGGAAATCGGCTCCGGGGACTTCGGGCAACTCGCGGCCGCGGGTCCAGGCGCCCAGCTTGCCCGGATGCCAAGGGAGGAACCGCGACAGGCGGACCCCGATCCGCACGCCGGTCATCGCCAGTTTATATCGAACCGGTCCGGCCATCATCCACGCCCAAACGGACCAGGTCAGCCGCTCGGTCCAGGAGCGCATCGGGGACGGCTCATTGACGGCCCGATGGCGGAGATGGACGAGTTGGTGCGGGATGTCGATCTTCACCGGGCAGACCTCGCCGCACGCCCCGCACAACGACGAGGCGAACGGCAGCTTGCCCGCCTGCTTCATGCCGAGCAGGTGCGGGGTCAGGATCGAGCCGATCGGCCCGGGATAGACCCAGCCGTATGCCCAGCCGCCGACGTGGCGATAGACCGGGCAATTGTTGATGCACGCCCCGCAACGGATGCAATACAAGACGGATCGGGCGGCCGAATCGAGCAGCACGTTGCTACGCCCGTTGTCAATAATTATGATGTACAGCTTGCGGCCCGGCGCGGGTCCGTGGATCAGATGCGTGTAGCTGGTCAGCTTCTGCCCGGTGCCGCTGCGTGGCAGCAAATTGAGAAACAGAGGCAGGTCTTCCAGCCGCGGCAGCACCTTCTCGATGCCCACCACCGCGACGTGGACCGGCGGGGTGGCGGTCGAAAGGCCGGCGTTCCCCTCGTTCTCGATCACCACCGCCGTTCCGGTCCGGGCGACGGCGAAGTTGCAGCCCGATACGCCCATGTCCGCTTGCAGATATTCTTCCCGCAGATGCCGCCGGGCGATGTCGGTCAGCTTGGTGTGTTCCTCGGTCATCGGCTCGCCGAGCTTTTCGGCGAACAGCCGTCCCACGTCGGCGGCCGACATGTGGATGGCCGGCGTGACGATGTGGACCGGCCGTTGTCCGGCCAACTGGACGATGTATTCGCCCAAGTCGGTCTCGACCGCGCGGATGCCTTCGTCCTCCAGCACGCGGTTCAGCTCCATCTCCTCGGTGACCATCGACTTCGCCTTGACCACGCTTTTGACGTTGTGCTCTCGGGCGATGCGCAGGACGTGCTCGTTGGCCTCGGCCGCGTCCTTGGCCCAAAGCACCACCGCCCCGCGGGCGGAGATGTTCCGCTCGAACTCGACCAGCAGCTTGTCGAGATTGGCAATGGCGTATCGTTTAACCTGATGGGCCGCTTCGCGCCATTGCTGGAAACAGGGGACGGAGTCGGTGACCGCTCGGTTCGATTTGCTCGACCGCTCGGCGTTTATGCCCAGCGACTCGGGGGCCGAAGGCTCACAAAGCCCCTTGGTCTTTTCCGTGAGGAATTCCGCGCCGTCGAGATGGAGTTGTTCGGTGGGCATGGATTATTGGGGCGAAGCTCTGTAGGTTATGCTTTAGCATAACGCCCGGCATTTTGCCCGGATGATATGCTGAAGCATAACCTACCGACCTGTGTTCTGCTTCGTGGCTTCCTTTTCCAGGTTGACGACTTCTCGTCCCGATTCCTTTTGTCGTCTGCGAAGTTCCGCGGCCAGGGCTTCCAAGTCGTAGTTAAACTGTTTGGCAAGCTGGTCCTTTACCCGCCACACCTCTTGGATGATTTCGTCAGTCATAGTCCTGTTCTCCCATCAGTTCTTGCGGAGTGCAAATTTCCGGGGAGCGATATTCTAAAAAAGCACCTGTTCGCAGCAGGAATGTCTTTGCATTGGATTGCGTATAACCTCGAGCACTTTGCCAAGGTTTGGTTGTTGATTGCCGTTGCCACGAATTGGGATGCCCCCTCTTTCGATGAAGAAAGGATTTGCCTCGGCAGAAGGCCCTGGGTGTGCAAAATCGACCACAAATAGAGGACAATTTTGCCTAAGGGTTTCCATACCGGCCGCATAAGTTCCGCCACTTGCTCCCGACTCGACTAAAATCACGGCATCGGATAAGCCAGCGATGGTTTTGTTTCTTTTCATGGCATTTCGGCCGATCCAGGCCAGATTCGGTGGATACTGCGATACAACCAGGGAATTCTCCGATGTCATCACATCCCTAAAATCTTTTCTCAAGTGGAAACGCAGTATACCATCCACTAAAACCATAATCGTTGTCCCGCCTGAGGCCATGGCGGAACGGTGAGCGGTTTCGTCGACGCCGCTGGCGTATCCGCTGATCACGCAAACTTGTTCTTCGGCAAGAATCCGGGTGGATAGTTCGGTTACCCTAAGCCCTTTTTCAGATGCGTTTCTTGCCCCACAGAACCCCACGGCCGGACGTGTGAAAAGTTCTATGTTTCCTTTTACAAACAGGATTGGAGGCGCTTCCTTGCCCAGACTGCTCCGCAATTTTTCCGGGTATCGAGGGTCAAACAGCCAGACAAGATCGATGTCTTGCGATCGCAGTTCGTCTGCAAGTCTGCAAGAGGCTTCACGTGAAGCAAGAATGTTGATTGCCACTTTGTCGGATATTCCAAGTGCTGATGCAATTTCCGATGGTTGCATTCCCACGACGCAATCCGGCGATATTCCTTCCCGTGCGGCAAAATCAGCGAGGCGGCGGATTGTTGCATCCCCCGCGCCTTGAGCGACCACGAACTGAAGAAGTGCAGAATCAATCATTGATTGTCGGTATCCCGCAAGGTCTTTACACATGGTAAACCAAGAACATGCTTCGCCCCACATTTTTTAAGATACTTAGCGTAACACCACATTGTTGCCCCTGATTGGTACAGGTCGTCGATGATCAAAACAGTTTTATCCCTCACGTTGCCATTAAGAACAATACAGCCTGGACATTCGTAGAGTTCTTGCCATTCGGGAATCTTTCGATCCAAGGAGATTCTCTTCAAGGCGCTTTTGTCGCAGAGGAGGTCGGCCCGGATGTAAGCGAGGTTCATTTTATTTGCAATTTCCGAAGCGAGTTTGCACGGAACATTGCAGGCACCCGGATCGCACGGCACGTTTGTTAAGACAAGTGTAGTACGCGTTTCGGCGTGCAAAGGCAGGTAGTTAATAGCTTCCTGTAGCGCCGCTTGTAGAACGATCATACCAGGCAAGGATTGTTTATACTTTAACTGGTATACCGCTACGCCGAAATACGTGCGTTTATTTGCTTGTGTATCTAAGAAGTTAAAGTCCAGAGCCATGCAAAAATCGAGTTCATCCTTGAAATAATCCGAAATATTATCGTTTAAGCCAATCAAAACATACTGTTTGAAATGTTCCTTCCAGTCGTTGATATCCGCAAGGTCATCATCGTCCAGTGCATCCGAAGGAAACCATAGATAGCACATCTTGCCGCCCGAAGACTTCCTCCACCCTTTAGGCGACTTCTTGGTGATGTCTGAACAAAGCAAGTCAAATATTTCAGGATAGGTGTTGGCCGAAACAAAGAGCGAATGGGCACCTTCTTCATATTCATTTAAGTGGCAATGAAGTTGTGAGCGACTGTGAATAATTTTCGGGATCATTCTTCTTCGTCCTGCAAGAACTCGCGCCTATTTAGAAGAGACATGCATGTACACCATTATACACGCAACGTCAGTATTTTCACGAGGTCCTTCTTTTCTAAATCACCATGTTCGCCTAACTTTACCCCCCGCTTCTCCAGCCGCGAGGCGACTGTCCCGACGGCGTCGCCGGGGATGTCGTAGTCGGACAGCCGAGTGCCGACGCCGAGGGAGCGGAAAAACTCTTCGGTCCGTTCGATGGCCTGAGCGACCCGCGCGTCCTCGTCGCCGTCGCACAGTTGCCAGACGCGCTCGGCGTATTGGAGCAGCTTCGCCCGCTTGCGCTCGCGCTGTTGGCGCAACATGCCGGGCAGCACGACGGCCAGCGATTGGGCGTGGTCGATGCCGTACAGGGCGGTCAACTCGTGGCCCAGCGCGTGGGTGGCCCAATCCTGAGGCACGCCGCAGCCGATCAGGCCGTTCAGCGCCTGCGTGGCGCACCACATCAGGTTCGCCCGCACGTCGTAGTTTTGCGGCTCGGCCAGCGCCTTCGGGCCTTCCTCGATGAGCGTCAGCAGGATGGCCTCGGCCTGCCGGTCTTGCAGCGGGGCGTCGGCCGGGATGGTCAGATACTGCTCGGTGGTGTGGACGAAGGCGTCGACCACGCCGTTGGCCGTCTGCCGGGAGGGCAGCGTATAGGTCGTCTCGGGATCGAGGATCGAGAACCGGGGGAAGCTGTGCGGCGAGTTGAAGAACAGCTTTTCCTTGGTCTCTTCGCGGCTGACGACCGCCCCGCCGTTCATTTCCGAGCCGGTCGCCGGCAGGGTAAGCACGCATCCGACCGGCAGCGAATCGGCCGGCACGCGTGCCCAATTGGACATCATGTCCCAAGGGTCATTGCCCTTGTAGACCGAGGCGGCGGCGACGAACTTCGCGGCGTCGAGCGACGATCCGCCGCCGACGGCCAGCAGGAAGTCGAACCCTTCGGCCCGGACCCGCTCGACGGCCTTCAGACAGGTTTCGTAACGGGGGTTCGGCTCGATGCCGCCGAACTCGGCCGGCGGATTGCGTTTCAGCGCGGCGATAACCTGGTCGTAGACGCCGTTGCGTTTTATCGAGCCGCCGCCGTAGATCATCAAGATTTTGGCGTCGGCGGGGACCAGCCGCGGCAATTGGGCAATCGAACCGTGCCCGAAAACGATTTTGACGGGATTGTGGTATGTGAAGTTGAGCATTGTTTCAAGCCTCCTGGTTCCCATGTTCCGCATGGGAACCCACTGCTTCCGACGCTCCGCGTCGGTGTGTGAGCTCAACGCCGACGCGGAGCGTCGTCAATCGCCCGTTCCCATGCGGAGCATGGGAACGAGAATAACTACGTGTCATCCCACCCGGCCACCAGCACCTCGGCGATGTGCATGGTGCGGATGTGTTTGGTTTCCGGTTTGCGGCGGAGTATTCCGCCGACGTGCATCAGACAACTGACGTCGTTGCTGACGACCACGTCCGCGCCGCTGCGGACGATGTTTTGCACTTTCGTCTCGCCCATTGCCAGGGACGTGCCCGGCATCTTCACGCTGAAGGTTCCGCCGAAGCCGCAACACTCTTCCATGTCCGGCAGGGGACAATAGGACAGTTCGCGGACGCTTTCGAGCAATTTCTGCGGCGGCCCGGCCATGCCCAACTCGCGCCGGCCGTGGCAGCCGACGTGCAGGGTCGTCTTGTGCGGGAACGTCGCGCCGGTGTCGGTCACCCCGAGGATGTCGTGCAGGAACTCGGTCAACTCGAACACCCTTCGGCCGATGCCGACGATGCGCGGATCGGGGTCCGCCTGCTCGAAGAAGACGCGGCACATCGCCGTGCAGGAGCCCGAGGGGCAGACGATCCAGCGGTGCGGCTCGAAGACGTTGCAGAAATGGCGGATCACCCGCCGCGCCTCTTCCCAATAGCCCGAGTTGAAGGCCGGCTGGCCGCAGCAGGTCTGTGCAGTCGGATAAACGACCGGCACGCCGTATCGCTTCAGCAGCCGGGCCGTGGCCCGTGCGATGCTCGGATAAAACTGGTCGATGTAACAAGGGATGAACAGCGCCGCCGGCTCGCCCGGTCGATAGGGCGGGTCGTCCTGTCGCGGGGCCACGCTCTGGGCTGCTTGATTCATGGCATGGATATTGGCCAGGTGCGGTGTATTCGCGCTCTGGGATGGGATTCAATCGTTTAACCCGGAGCCAACGGCGACGGGGGGGGCGGGAGGAGACACCCCCGTCGCCGTTGGCTCCTGGTTAAACGATTCTGCCGACAACACTTCTTTATAGCCATTCGACGCTTGTTTGACCAGTATGCCCGACGCTTTATACAGTCGCCTCAACCAATGGAAAATAGTACAATGGGCATGGAAGGAGGTGCGTCGATGATCCACGGCGTCTTGTTGCTCGTTTCGATGCTGGGCGTACAGGCCGATCGACCGGCCACGGAAGAGTTGCGGGCCGAGGTCCGTCGGCTGGTCCGCCAACTCGACTCGCCGCAACTGGAGCGCCGCGACGCCGCCGAGGCGGCATTGCTCCAACTCGGCCCGGCCGTGCTCGATCTGCTGCCCGAGGAGACCGACCGCACGCCGGCCGAGGTGCGTCAGCGTTTGGCCCGCGTCCGGCAGAAACTCCAGCAATCGGCGTCCGACGCGGCTGCCGATGCGTCGACGGTCACGCTCGACGCCCGGTCCACGCCGCTATCCGTAGTGCTTGCGGCATTCGAGCAACAATCGGGCAACTCGATCGTCGATTACCGCCGAAGGTTCGGTCAGCCGACGACCGACACGGAATTGAAAATCGACTTCGAGCGAACGCCCTTCTGGCCGGCGCTGGATCGGGTGTTGGACCAGGCCGGGCTGACGGTCTATCCGTTCGCCGAGCGGCGGGCGATCGGCGTGGTTTCCAAGGTTGGTGGGAAGCAGACCGCGCGCTTCGGCCGGGCATGTTACAGTGGCCCGTTACGCTTCGAGGCCACCGGCATCGTCGCCCGACGCGATCTGCTGGAACAAGACGGCCGCTCATTGATTGTGACGGTCGAGGCCGCTTGGGAGCCGAGGTTGCGGGCGATAATCCTCCTGCAGCGAATGGCCGACGTGACGGCGGTCGATCGGTCGGGCCGTCCGCTGCCGGTCGCCGACCCTCAGGCCCAATTGGAGACCTCGCCGAGCGGCGCGGCGTCGGCCGTGAAGCTGAACCTGGCGTTTGCCCCGCCGTCGGACGATGTTCGGCAAATCGCTTCTCTCAAGGGCAAGCTGATTGCCACGCTCCCCGGCCGGACCGAGACATTCCGTTTCCGCAACCTGTCCGCTGCGAAGAACGTCAAGCATCGGATCGCCGGCGTGACCGTCACCTTGGAACAGGTGCGCAAAACCAACCATAAAGCCGCGGCCGAAACTTGGGAAGCGCGCATCCGCGTCCGGTTCGACGACGCCGGCGACGCGCTGGAATCGCACCGCACCTGGATCTTCGACAACGCGGCGTTTCTGGAAGGCCCCGACGGCAAGCCGGTCTCCTACGGCAGCTACGAGACCACCGCTCAAGGCGAGAACGAGGTGGGCGTGGCCTTCTCGTTCACCGTGGAGGGGCCAATCGACCGGTACAGTTTCGTCTACAAGACGCCCGGCTCGATCATTACCCACGGCTTCGACTACGAGTTGAAGGACATTCCGCTGCCGTGAGGGAGGAATTAGGGATTAGGGATTAGGGATTAGAGGCCACTAATCCCTAATCCCCAATCCCTTTCTTCCTACGCGGCCGGGCGTTTGGCGGCGTAAAGATACGGATTCATCGTCGGGTCGTTGTACATCTTGAACTGGCGGTAAACCTTCAGCCGCTTGCGGCCGGCGAACAGATCGTCGAGCAGTTCGGCCAGCGAATTCGAGAGATCGCGGTGTTGCTCGCCGAGAACCTGGAGCCGGGCCTGCGCCTTGGCGACGTGGCTCTCCGAGGCGTCGCCGCGCCGGACCTGCTCCTCCATGTGGTACAGCCGCAAGGAGAGGATCGAAAGCCGGTCGATCGTGCTGCCGGGCGTTTCGGTGTTCAGCCGGGCGTCGGTCCCGGGCCGAACTCCGGAGGCCGACAAATCGGCGATCAAGAAATCGTCCAGCCGCTCGATCAGGTCGTTCCGTTGCTGGTTCAGCTTGTCGATCGACCGTTTCACGCCGGCCACTTCCGTATCGCCGACGTTCGGGCTTCGGGCGATGTCCTCCTGGTGCCAGAGTCGGAAGTTCTGTTGGTGCTGGAAACAGACCAGCCGCAGTAACCCCTCGCAAGGGTTGTCGATTGCCCGCTCGTGCCACGCGGCCACGGTCGTTTTGTGCAGGGCGGTAATCTCTCGAACGTCGATCATTTGCTCGCTTCCCTTCGGCAAACTCGGAAATCAACCATTTTGCCGGGGGTTTTCCCTCCGGCGGCAGAAGGACGCCCCGGCGCGTCCATCGGCTCAGCGCGGTAGGATAGCCGATTTCGGGGATTCGGGGCAAGACGAAAAAAATCGGCTCCCCCGCTGCCGAGAAGAGCGGCAACTCAGTACAATTGCGAGGGTGTCGGGGGATTGAGTGCTTGAAGACCAGCATACCAATGTTACGGTCTATTATTGCATGGGATTTCGACGAACATTTCTGTTGGCGGCGGTCGTGGCGGCCGGAGGGTTGGCTATGGCCGGGTGGAAGTTGTTTTGCGACCGCGGCCCCAACGGCGAGGCCGCCGCGGCGGGCACCCGGCTCGCGCTGCAAGACATCCCCTTCAACGGCGTCCGGGCGTATCAGTATCTCAAGCAGCTTTGCGCGATCGGCCCGCGCCCGAGCGGCTCGCCCGGCATGGCGCGGCAACAGAAGATGTTGGCCGAGCATTTTCAGAAGCTGGGCGGGCAGGTCGAGTTTCAACGGTTTCAGGTCCGCGATCCACGCAACGGCGCTTGGGTGCCGATGGCGAACATCATCGTCCGTTGGCATCTGCGGAGCACGAACCGCATCTTGCTCTGTGCCCATTACGACACGCTCCCCTTTCCGCTGGAGGATCCGAAAAACCCGCGCGGCACGTTCGTCGGCGCAAACGACAGTGCCAGCGGAGTGGCGCTGCTGATGGAGTTGGCCCACGAAATCTCCGCGCTGAAGATCAACTACGGCGTCGATTTCGTGCTGCTCGACGGCGAGGAATACATCTTCCGCGAGTGGGACCGGATGTTCCTCGGATCGGAGTATTTCGCCCGGGAGTACGTCAAGCAACAGGCGCAAAAGCGGCCCAAATACCGCTACCGCTGGGGCGTGTTGCTGGACATGATCGGCGACGCCGACCTGCGGATTCTCCAGGAGCGGAACTGCCTCTGGTGGCGCGACACCAGACCGCTGGTCGCGGAGATTTGGGGCATCGCCGCGCGGCTCGGAGTGCGAGAGTTCGTCGCCAAGCCGATGCGCGAGGTCGACTTCCTCGACGACCACGTGATGTTGCACGAGATCGGCCGCATTCCCTGCATCGTCGTGATCGATTTCGACTACCCGCCTTGGCATACGCAGGGCGACACGCCCGATAAATGTTCCCCGCTGAGCCTGGCCAAGGTCGGCTGGGTGATCCGTGAATGGTTGAAAACGGTGAAGTGAGAAGCGGAGGGTGCGAAACCGCAAGCGGTCGATGATGTTCATCGACGACGCGACATCCGTTAAACAAATATGGATTTCTACGCTACACTCGCCGTTTCGTTTGTGCTTCTGCTCGCGGCGGCGGGGATGACGTCCGCGCACCTGCGGGCCTGGAAGTCGGCGTGGGAAAAGGAACTCGACGCCGAGGAGTTCGACTACCGCCGTCGGCGGTTCCGCCGGCGAATGCAGACCAGCGCCATGCTCGCCGTGCTGGCCGTTGCGCTCTCCGTCGGCCACGCGGCGACCAATTGGTGGATCCGCTCGGGCTGGTTCGCCGCCGTGTTTTGGCTGGCTACCATGCTGCTCGCTTGCTGGGTCGGCCTGCTGGCGCTGGTGGACATCTGGGCCACCAAGCATTACTACGGACGCCTGCGCCACAATTGTCTGGTGGAACGCGCCAAGCTCGAAGCGGAGCTGCGGCGGGTTCAGTCCGTCGAGGGAAACGGGAGGAAAGGGAATGATGAATGATGAATTATGAATTATGAATTAGGGTGGCTGTTGTTCATCATTCATCATTCATCATTCATCATTCTACATTCACCCTTCCCTCGGTCCGATCCGCCGCAAACGTTGTTCTGTCTCCGCCATCAGTGCGTCCTCGGCCGTCTCGTCGCCGGCCTCGTAGGTGACCGAGAACCGCAGATACGCCCCGGCGTCGTCCCAGGGGACGGTGCAAATCGAGTGCTCGGCGATCAGGTATTGACTGCACTCCTCGGCCGTGGCGAAGCTGGTTCCGTCGGCGATGGCCCGCGGGCTGCGGGTGTAGAGGAAATATGTCCCGCCCGGCATCCGGCAGTCGAATCCACACCGGCCCAGCACGGCGACGAGTTTTTCCAATCGCCGCCGGTATTTTTCGCGGGTGCGGCGGGGGATTTCCGGGGCGTCGAGCGCCGCGGCCGCCGCCTTCTGGATGGCGATGAACTGGCCCGAGTCGCAATTGTCCTTCACGTCGGCCAGCGCGCGCACGAGCCGCTCGTGGCCGCATACCCAACCGATTCGCCAGCCGATCATGTTCCAGCCCTTCGAGAGCGAATGGACCTCGACGCCCACCTCGCGGGCGCCGGGCGTTTGCAGGAAACTCAACGGCGCGCGGTCGTAGCTGAACATCACGTGCGCGGCGTCCTGGACGACCACAACGCGGTTGGTTCGGGCGAACTCGACCACTCGCTCGTAAAACTCCCGCGTGGCCGTTTTGCCCGTCGGACTGTTCGGATAGTTGATGACCAGCAGTTTCGCCCGGCGACGGACGTCGGCGGGGATCGAGTCCAGGTCGGGGAAGAAATCGTTCTCGGCCAACAGCGGCAGACGATGTACCTCGCCGCCGTAGTATCTCGTGTGCGTGCCGGCGACCGGGTAGCCGGGCACGGTCATCAAGGTAACGTCGCCGGGGTTTATCAGCACGGCCGGCAACATCGCCAACGCCGTCTTTGAGCCGATGCAATGATTGATCTCGGTGGCCGGATCGAGCCGGACGCCGAACTCGCGGTCCATCAGCCGGGCGACCGCCTCCTTGAAGGCCGGGATACCGTTGTCGGCGTAGCCCCGGTTCTCCGGCCGATTGATCTCCTCGGCCATCACGCGGCGGACCGCCGGGTCGGCCATCTCATCGTTCTCGCCGATGCCGAAATCGAGCAGCTTCCGCTCTGGATGCTCGGCCAGGGCCTTCCTTTTGGCCCGTTTGATCTTCTCGAACTTGTAGATCGCGCCCCCTTTGCCGTAATTGGCTCCGCCGATCCGTTCGGCGAACAACGATTGGAAGTATGGTTCGGTCATGGCAAAGGGGCGAGGATCGGGGGGTGAGGGGCGAACAATGTTCCTGGTTCCCATGCAGAGCCGTTCCTGGTTCCCATGCTCTGCGTGGGAACCCATGTTTCTCGACGCTCCGCGTCGATGGCGGCGGCACAGAGCGTCTCGGACGGTGCGTTCCCACGGAGGACCGTGGGAACGAGGGTAAATTTAGCGAAAAATCGTTGCCGCGACAATGGGCATAAAGCCGCGCTGCATCGATCACGGCTTTATGTTCGGATCAAAACGTGCTATCTTAATATGGATGTCCGCCGACGCCCTGCCGACCGAAGACCGTTCCCAGCCCGACGAGGACCGCCGCGTTGCCTTGCCGGCGATCTTGTTGCTGGCCACCTGTGCGTCGACGTTTTGGGTCGGCGCGGTCGATTGGAAGCCGATCAGCCACCTGGATGCCCTGTTCCGCGGGGCGTGGGAGGTTATCGATTGGCGGCAAGGACTGCTCTACATGGTGGTCGTGCTGGCAGTGCTGCTGACGCACGAGATGGGCCACTTCCTGATGGCCCTGCGACACCGGATCCCCGCCAGCTTGCCCTACTTCATTCCCGTGCCGGTGATACCCTTCGGCACGCTTGGGGCGGTGATCGGCATGGAAGGCTCGCGGGCGAACCGCCGCGAGTTGTTCGACCTCGGCGTGGCCGGGCCGCTGGCCGGCCTGGCCGTGACGCTGCCGATCGCCTGGATCGGCATCCGGATGCTTAAGCCCGACCCGCCCATGCCCGGCGAGATATGCTTTCACAATCCGCTGCTGCTGCAATGCATGATCGCTTGGCTGAGGCCCGACTTCGCCGATCCGAGCAGATTTTATCTCGGTCAGTTCAATCCCTATTTAATGGCCGGCTGGGTGGGGATGTTCGTGACGGGGCTGAACATGCTGCCGATCAGCCAGTTCGACGGCGGGCATGTGGCCTACGCCCTGCTGGGCCGCCGCCGCGCCCATCTGCTGGCCCGTGGGCTGTTGATCGGGGCGATCCCGTTCGTCCTCTACAACGAGCTATACGGATGGGTGATCCTGTTGGTGCTGGTGGTCCTGTTGGGCGTCGACCATCCGCCCACGGCCGACGACCGCTGCAAGATGGGCTGGCTGCGGCTGGCGATCGGCTGGATGGCGATATTGATTCCCGTCTTTTGTTTCCCGCCGATGGGCATCACGCCTCAGTAAATGTAGGATGCGTTTCACGCACCCTAGTGCGCTTGTAAGTGTATCGAATCAGCAGGGTGGAAGTCCCTGTCGAAGTTGGGTCTGAACTTTGTAACCAATAGTAACTGCGTCCTCGTGAGAGGGGGTGGAGAGCAACTGGAGGTGAATGACTGGTCCGCAGGATG
>JAHIKV010000198.1 GCA_018897395.1 Planctomycetota bacterium
GCCCCTCCCGACGCAACAACACGCCGAGCTGTCCCGGCTGGGTGCAGCGATCGGCCTCGCGGAGAACGCGGACCTTGTACTCGGCCGTGAACCGTCGCCGCACGGGCTTCTCTGGAACGGCCGGGTCAGCAATCGGCCGGCAGGCGGCGCCATGAACCGGACCCTGCGGCGTGGCGATCATGTTGTCTTCGCCTACCTCGATCGCGCCTTCCGCAACACCGAAGACTGCCTATTGACGCTGCGCGACTGGAAGACCCGCGGCATTGTCGTACACTTCGCCGATCTGCGGATTGACGGCAACACGGCAATGGGGGAACTGCTGCTGACGATCCTGGCGGCCGTCGCTCGGATGGAGTCGGCCATGAAATCGGAGAGGATCAAAGAGGTCTTCGCCGCGCTGAAGGAGGAGGGACGCATCGGCGCCGGCAGGGCGCCGCTTGGGTTCAAACTGGCCGGCCGCCGGGGAAAGAATGGCAAGTGGATCAGGGCAACCATCATACCAGACGTGGAAGCCAGGCGAATCATCGGGGAGATAATCCGCGTCCGCAACAAGCACGGCTGGACGTGGAATGAGATCAGCGACTACATCGAGGCGTGGCTGGCAGAGAAAGAGAAGCGGTCGCCGGCCAATGCCGCGTTCAAGAAACGGGCATGGTCTTGGCAGCGTTGCCGGCGGGTTTACCTCCAAGTTACCGCCAACGGCGACCTGAATTATGGGGCCAGTTCATAGGCGCCCGACCCGCTGTCCCACGTCAGGGTCCGCGGATTGGTGAAGTTCACCCCAGCCTTCTGCCGCTAGACATAGAAGGGGCCGCTGGCGTCTTCCAGCATGAAGGTCGCTTTACCGAGGGCATCGCTTACCAGGGGGCCTGCGATTATGTCTGCTCCGGCCGCGTCCGTGCTGATCCAGCACTCGACGCCTTCGTGAACGGCGGGCCAAAAAGCCAGCGCCTGGGCGGTTGAAAAAGCTAGTGCTCGAAGTGGTTCGTGTATTATAGTCCCCCAGGCAGATCCTGGGGACGGCCGGGACTACGTCAACAACCTCATTTCTGACGGCTTTTCGGCGTTTTGAATTACGAGACGGCGATCTCGGAATCTTGTGCCCCGAAAGTCAGCGGCAACGTAAAGTGATCGAACGAGTGCCGGCAAAGGAAGGTCCTCTCGGACCAGCCCGCTCGAAGCGGCCGACGTTAGTCGGCCCGCACCTCGCGCCGTTCGCCTAGCCACGGCCGGACAAGCATGGTCCTCGGAAGGTGTCGTGGCGATCACCTATCAGCTTGAGCAACTTGGCGTATCACGCGACATCCGGTACGAAATCGTTCGTGTGATCTCATGGTATCCGTCCCGTTCAAGAAGAGCGGAATCCGCTGCCCAGCGCAGGTGCTCCGCCGGATCACTCGGTGGGACTCACGAACGAGCCTCGTGAGGTGCAGTGGGTTCTAGATTCGGAGTGCTTTTGGGGGACCGCCGCTGCTTTGTCAGCCTGCGAGCTTTGGGGTCGGAAGAACTTGCAAGAAAGGCTGTGGGAAGGTTGCATTTGCAGTGGCCGGGAAGTAGAATTGTTGACAGTGGTTACATTGGGGGGGCAGGAGACGATTGTTTCTATCACTTCGCTATCAGATCGGCTTACCTACTCCGCACAAGTGAGACTCTTACCCGACGAAACCGCGTTGGGAGGCAACATCATGTCACGGGTGTACGTATTCTCTCTGGTTCTTGTGTTCTCGCTCGGCAGTTCCGGCTTGGGGCAGGATGCGCCGTCCGCCCCACCGTCGCTTCCGACCCAGACGGCGCCCCGCGCTGAACAACCGCCCGCTACGCAACCGGCCGACAAGAAACAACCTGGCACAAAAGAATCCAATGCCAGACCGCCTTTGCGCCAGGAACACGTCATTTACGTACCGTTCAAGAACCTGCGCGATGTATTCGAGCGCGAGGATTCCTCGATCGTGCTGCCTTACGCGCAGTTTCTGGAGATGTGGAATCGGCTGATTCAGCCCGATCAGCAGCCAATCAAACCGCCGGTCAATGGTGTCATCACGCGTGCTGACTATGTTGGGTCAGTCAGGGGTGAACTGGTGCATCTGGACGCAACGTTGGACGTCGAGGTGCTGAGCGCGGAATGGGCCCGATTGCCGGTGCAATTCGGCGATGCCGCGATTGGATCGGCGCGGACCGAAGACGGAGCCGTGTTGCTGCGAGGCGTCGGGGAGGGGCGATACGAATTACTTGTACGAGGACAAGGCAAACACCAGATTAAGCTGGGCCTGGTGACCGGAGTGAAATCGGCCGCCGAGGGACGGAGCTTCACGGTGCAATGTCCGGCCGTGGGAGTCAGCAACTTGGAACTGGAAATACCCGAGAAAGATTTGGCCGTACACGTCACGCCGCGGCGCACTTCAGAGCTACGGTCCGTTCCGAAAGATGCCACTCGCGTACGCGCGGTTCTGGGATCCACCAAGCAGTTCACGGTCAGTTGGCAACCTAAGTCAGGCGGCTCAGACAAGGCTGCCGGTCTGGCTAACGTAACCGACACGATTGCCGTCGACGTGGGCGACGGCGTTGTCCACACGCACGCCGTCTTCGACTATCAGATCCTGCGCGGGTCGCTTGGCGAACTGATTGTCGAAGTGCCGTCCGATCAGCGTCTGCTGGATGTACAGGCGCCCGGTTTGCGCGATTGGCAGACAGAGGCGGCAGGCGACCGCCAGCGCGTGAAAGTGCGGTTGCACGCCCCAGCCACGGAGACGGTTCGCCTGGAGTTGCATACGGAAACGCCCATCTCCGAACAAGCCTTCCAGGTGGGGGACGTGCGTGCAGTCGGCGTGGCACGGGAGAGCGGGACCCTGGCAGTCCGCATCGCCGAAGACGTGGGTCTGGAACATATCGTGCGGGAATCGATCACACGCATTGACGCCGCCGACGCTCCGTCGTCGTTGCGGAAACCGAACAGCACTTTCTACAAATTCTTCACGCCGGATCATAAGCTGTTGGTGGTCGCCTCGCAACTGAAGCCGCGGATTGTCGTCGGAAGTCACCTTTCGGTCTTGCTGGACAAGGCGCGGCTGACCACACGCGGCGAGTTCAGATATCAGGTTTCGCGGTCAGGGATCTTTGCGCTGACGTTTCGTCTGCCGGCCGGGTTTCAAGTCGACGAGGTTCGCACGGAATCGATGGAACGGTTCGAGGTTGCCTCTGCCGCGGGCGCTCAAATTTTGACCGTGTATTTCACCAAGAAACTGCTCGGCGACCTGACGGTAACCGTCACTGCAAGCCAATCGCGTGACAAGCCCGCCGGTGAGTTGACACTACCGTTGCTGGAGCCCTTGAACGTTACGCGTGAGGAGGGGCTGGTTGCCGTGATTGCACCGGAATCGCTGGAGGTGAAAACCGACGTGGCACAACTGCGAGCCGCCCGGGCAGCCACGCCCGCCGAGCTGACGGCCAAAGGATTCCGGCCGCAGCCCCCCGGAGGTTCGACGCTGGCTGCGGCGTTTTCGTTCGTCACGCGGCCCGTCAGCATTGTGCAGACGATTACCGAACGGCCGCGGCGCATGTTCGCCTTCGTCGGCACGGTTGCCAATGTCAAAGAAGACGTGGTGCAGGTCACCACAACGTTCCGCTATCAAATTCAGTTTGCCGGCACGGACACGTTTCGCATCGCGGTGCCCGCGGTCGTGTCTGCCGGACGGTCCGCAGACACCCCCGGTTCGTCGGGGGACGCCCCCGGACCGTCCCGGGACGGCTCCGATTGGTCCTGGGAACCCCCCGGGCCACCGGTTTCTTTCTCCAAGGGGGCTGTACATTCCCACGGGCCGGGCGGATAATGCCGAGCATCAGCGGGAGGGACCCCGGCAGGGTAGAGATGATTCCCAAATCGTGCGGTCCGACCCCGCCGGTCGATCCGAGCGAGTTGACTTTTTTGGCCGTCGATACGCGCACGCCCTACACGACCGATTTCGATGGTGCCGACGGTGGCAAACAGGCCCACTACATGCTGCGTTGGGTCAACACGCGCGGCGAAACCGGCCCGTGGAGCGAAACGGCCACCGCGACCATCGGGGCGTAAAGCAGCCGCATACATAACGGTTTCTGACACCTTTTCTTTCTCCTTGTGTCCCCATGAATTCTGCTAGATTGAGGGGGAGCATGGTTACGCTGCAAATAGTGTAAAGAGCAACAGGTACTTTTCAGGTGAAGCGGGAGGAAGACCACGCTATGAATTTTGTAGCCATCGACGTAGAGACAGCAAATGCCGATATGGCCTCAATTTGTCAGATCGGTCTTGTAGGCTGTGAAAATGGCAATTTGTCGGACGAATGGAAAACCTACGTCGATCCAGAGGATTACTTCGATGGTTTCAATGTATCCATCCACGGGATTGACGAATCTGTTGTAAATGGTGCCCCGACGTTCCCTGAACTGACCGATACACTTCGCACATATCTTGAAGGCAAAGTAGTTGTCTGCCACACTCACTTTGATAGGGTCGCAATGCACCAAGCGGCCCAACGGTATGGAGTTAGCGCGCCAGAATGTACTTGGCTCGATTCGGCGCGCGTGGCACGTCGGACGTGGAAGGAGTGCGCGTGGGATGGGTATGGGTTATTTAACGTATGCAAAATTATCGGTTATAACTTTAAGCACCATGACGCCCTAGAAGACGCAAAAGCAGCGGCGCATGTTCTTCTTGCCGCAATAAATGAGAGCGGCCTAGACATAGATGCCTGGCTCAAGAGAGTCCGATATCCTATTGACCCAACAAAAGGCAGTTCTGACCCCGCAATAAAGCGTGATGGAAACCCAGAGGGCGCGCTTTATGGTGAAGTTCTTGTTTTCACTGGCGCACTAGAAATACCGCGTTGTGAAGCGGCGGATTTAGCAGCCGCTATTGGGTGCCAAGTGGCCCCTGGGGTCACGAAAAAGACAACAGTGCTAGTGGTAGGCGACCAGGACATTAAGAAACTTGCGGGCCATGAGAAGAGTTCAAAGCACAGAAAGGCCGAGGAGCTTATCGAGAAAGGTGTCGCAATACGAATCTTGAAAGAGAGTGATTTCAAAGAACTGGCAAGGTTCTCAAACGAATTCGCCTAACAAGCCCATTAAGTCGATTGAGAAATATCCTGTCTTTATCATAGGGAGACCACAGTGGCAAAAGAACGAGACCTCTTTGGGGAAGACAGTCGAAACTGTTCTGACGGGGATGATAGAATCACAGTCGCAGCCCATCGACTTACGATTTACTTCACGGAGGAAGCAAACCTCCCGATAAGATATAGAAAATCTTCCTCTTCCTCCAAATCGAGGAAGATCAAGGAAGATGCTGTATTGGAAAAGCGTTTCAAAGCAAACGTGAAATCGTGGACACAGTTGATTGAAACTATGCTTTCCAAGATCAACAATCAGCAGGCGTGGAGGTTCATTGACCTATCACCAGAGATTGCCCCAACGGTGCGGAAGCTAACCGAATGCAAAGATTTCTGTGATTTTGTGGATTATCTTACTCTGCGCCGGGACAAGGAGAATTGCTGCGCGGATGAACTCGGCGGAATCACTTGGCTTTTGATGCCGTTCCAACGTAAGATCGAAGAGCGGATTCAAATTCTGCCGGGTAATGCTCTGTGAATTCTGAAGCTGAAAAGGGGACATCACTGATTGCCGGGTGTCAAGTTCGTCAATGTCAGTGATGTGCCCTTTTCATGCCCTTTATTCTTCGAGGGAGCCAGATGTTGAAGAGAATGCTCAACAGCCCCGAACGAATAACCTACGCGCGTTTGCGTGAGGTCTGCGAACTCCACGGCGCAGAGGTTTACGCCAAGGTCCGCCTAGCGGATGTCCTTCCGATCGAAGGCTCCGGCCTGCCCAAGGCGTTTTACGAGTTCGCCCTCCAATCGCATTACGACTTCGTCGTTACGGGATCGGACCAAGTGCCGTTGTTTGCGATGGAGTTCGACGGTCCGCAACATGGCCACTCGCCGCAATCCGAACGAGACGCCAAAAAGGATGAACTGTCGAGTCGCTTCAGGCTCCCGCTACTGCGGATTCGTGCCGAGGATCTCTGCCGGACCGAATGGCAACTCGACCGGTTGACCGAGAGGATCGAGCAATGGTTTGAAGATCATACCGAGTTGGCCAAACGAGATAGCAACATGCAACTCAAGCGCAAGTGTCCCCTGTGTGGGGGCGAGATGGTGAGGAAGCCCAGCAAGTTTGGCCCATTCCTGAGTTGCGTTCGATACCCCGATTGCAAGGGCTCCTGTGAACTGCCGCATCGGCCGAATCGCTTCAATATCCCGGGCTGGGGGAAAGTTCTCATCACTTGTTCGATTTGCGCTGCCCTGGTGGTTGTGGTGGTGGCGCTGCTTCTCAGATTCCAATACGGCACGCCGCAGGGCGGTGGGCAACAACCTCCCGGTGGAGGGACGAAGCCCGCCGTAGCGGACACACGTTCCTCAATGACTCTGCAAGAGAAACTAGCCTATGTCAGCGCTCTCAAGCAGTCGGACTATCCCGCGTGTCCTCATTGTGGAATGCGGATGGCGCTACGACATAACAGGCAAACGGGCGAACCGTTTTTCGGTTGTTCAGATTACCCTCGTTGCCGTGGCACGCGAGTTGTTCAGTATCCAAAATAGAGTGGGCACAGGTCGGTTCTGGGGTCGGTCGGTTCTGGGGAGGAAAAGGTGACAGCCACCAAATTTGCGGTGTATAGTGGCGACGGGGGTGTATCGAGTGGCCTTCGGAGAGCTTTTATTACTGCTACTGCTCCTGCTTCTTCGGTCTTTCGCTCCCGCCAAAACGTCCATGGCAGGTTCAATCGCTTGGCCGGCTCCGCGACCCAACACGATACGGTCCTCGTGGCCGGCTCCAGCCCCTTGCTGCCGGGGCCAGATCATCTTGGAACGATCCTGGCGCCAGCCATCGAAGAATCACGGCTAAGATGGCCGCGCCACTTCGGCGGTGGCAATTCCCGTCCTCGCTTTACGGAACATTTCGCGGCAAAGCGGCATCGTGGCGATGGAAGCTGCCAGTGATCAGCAGATCGATTGCCGGCCGGAGAACCTGCGCGACCTGGACCCGGCCGACGTGCTCAAACCGAGGGCCTACGTTCCCAGTCACCGGATAGTCGCGGCCTATCAGTATCGACGATTGCCTTACCGGCTGACGATCTCGGCCACGCGTCACGCGCCAGGGTCCGTCCTCGCCGCGATATGCGAATCGGCCGAGATCGTCAGCGTCGCCGGGCGCCAAGGTCGGATGCGTCACCAGGCACGGTTCTGGCTGTCCAGCCTCAACCTGCCGCACGTGCCCGTTGTCTTGCCGGAGAACGCCGACTTGTGGTCCGTCATGCTCGACGGCGCTCCCGTTGAGGTGCGCCGGAAACAGGACGCCTACATCGTCCCCTTGCCGGCCGGAGAATCGCGCTGGGCCAACGCGACCCGAGAACTGACACTGCTTTACGAAACGGACGGCCCGCGCTTGGCCGCCGACGGTTTCCGTGGGCGGCTATGGCCGCAAACCGTCCGCCAGAGCGCTCCCGAAATCGCCGTGACCACGTTGAGCACAACGTGGCGAGTACACCCGCCCGAGGGGACGGATTTGGTGTCCGCCGGCGGCGACTTCAAGCCGGAAACACCGCTCACTCGCCCGATGTTGGTGACTCGCCTGGCCGAAACGATCGCACACCACGGCGCCTCGTCGCTGCCGTGGAAGTTCGTCGGCCTCGTGGCGGCAGCCGTCTTTGCGGGCTTCTTTGCACTGGTCAGGACCAGCAAGAAGGGCGGGACTAGGTTGGTCGAGGTTCTCGTGGTCGTCGTTGTCATCGGCGTGCTAGTTGCTTTGTTGCTGCCGGCCACGCAGAGTGCGCGTGAAGCCGCACGGCGTATATCATGCCGCAACAACCTCAAACAGATCGGTTTAGCCCTGCATAACTACTGCGAAGTTTATAAACAATTCCCGCCTGCCGTGATCGGTCCACACAACGTGCCACGCCACCGGCAGTTCAGTTGGATTGTGGCCATTCTACCCTTCATGGAACATAAGGGTCTGTACGACCAACTTCGTCTTGATTTGCCGTGGGACCACCCGCATAACGCCGCATTTCTTCAGGTCCCATTGGACACACTGCTGTGCCCCACCGATCTGACGCAAACGACAATACAAGAGGGCTTTCCCAAGACTTCCTATGTGGCGATAACGGGCGCCGATTTAACGGACGGGTCCGGTAGCCCGCGCGGAGTCATTGGATTCGACAAAGGGCTTACTTTCGGCGAGATCCGCGACGGCACAAGCAACACCATCTTGGTGGCAGAGGTAGCCGACGGCGGCCCGTGGTTCGCCGGGGGCGCTGGAACCGCGCGCCGGATCGACGATTGGATTGGAAAGGAGACATGGAGTCCGCACGCGGGCGGAGGACACTTCCTGTTGGCCGACGGATCGGTGACGTTTCTTACTTCGACCATCGACCCGCAGACTCTCCGACAATTGGCCACGGCAGCGGGCAAAGAACCTGCCACCATGGCAGACGACTCTGGCGTTGAATCCGTTGCGGAAGAATCACCAGTTGCCAGCACCGCGGCGGACCTCCCTGCGTCGCCGGCTGAACGTGCGCTGTCGGCTGAACGTGCGCTGTCGGCTGGAAAGGAAGAGGGAGCCAAGCATCTCGCGCCCGCACGGACTGCTCCCCTGGATCAGCCGTTGCCCCAGGCTCCACGGCAGCCGTACATTCTGAGCGGCGAACGGTCGCGTCTTTCGCTGGGCGTGGCGCTGGAGACGCACGGGGGGCAGGCGATCAGTTTCCGACGCGAGGGCGGCCCCGGTGAACTGGTGCTCGGGCTACAGGACAGAGCGTTTGCACGTACCTTGCAATGGCTCATTGTTGCCGCCGCATTGCTGGCCGCCTGGATCTGGCGACGCATGCCCGGGCAGCGGCGTACGATCGCCGTCGTTGTGGGATTGGCCGTGCCGATCGGCCTATCGGGGCTGGTTCCGCTGGTCTGGACGCCGCTGCTGGACGGGCTGCTGTTAGGCGCGTTGGCGGCAGGCTGCTTGTGGATGCTCCTGAGAATCGTCACGGCGATCAAGATGTCTTTGCTGGGGTCCACAGCGGCAGCTACGGCAATTGGCATCAGCTTGTTGTTCGCCACGGACGCGAGCCTGGCAGCGGAAGCGCGCGCCACGGAAGTAAAGCCGGCTTCAACCGACCCGGTCCGCCAGCCCGATCTGACCCTGCTGATCCCCTATGACCCGGACAACGGCAAGCCGTTGCAGAGCACGCAGGTCTACTTGCCGCATGACAAGTTCCTGCGATTGTGGAAACAGGCTCATCCCGACAAACCGGGCCACGCGTCGCCGGACGTCCGGGCGATTGTATGCCGCGCCGAATATTCCGGTCGGCTTCAGAACGACGTGGCCCGCTTCGATGGCCGTATCCTGGTCCATCATCTCGTCGATGGATGGACGCGAATCGTGCTGCCGCTCGGCAAAATTGCCCTGGAGAAGATCGAGATCAACGGCCGGCCGGCCGCCCTGGCCGACGATGGTCGCGACCGGCCCGCGATTTACCTCGATAAATCCGGCTTGCACGTTGTGGACGTCCGGTTCAGTGTGCCCGTCGGTCGATTGGGTGCGACCGGTTGGATGACCGTGCCTTTGCGTCCGGCGTCTTCCGGCCGACTGCTGTTCCAGTTGCCGCAAGACAATCTGGAGGTCCAGGTCAGCGGGAGTTCCGGGGGCTGGCGTCGGCAAGTACCGGCTTCCGACGGCAAGGGCGCGGCCAAGTCGATGGTTAGTATCCCGCTTGGCGCTGCCAACGAACTGTCCATCCGTTGGCAGCCGCGGCGTGTTGAGGCACGGGAGGGACAACTGATCAGCGTGGATCAAGCCCTGCTCGTCGAGGTGCTGGACTCCGGTGTCCATTTCCACGGCAAGCTCCGCTATCGGATTCAGCAGGGGGCGGTCGGCAAACTGCGGTTGCGCATCCCGCCCGACATGGCTGTCCAAGGCGTCCATGGCGCTGAAGTGGCGGATTGGTCGATCGAAACCGAGCCCGCCACCGGCCCTCATCCGGAAGCGCAGCGGTTGGTGGTCTCACTGAAAACGGAACTGACGACCGGCACGGAGGTAAACATACACTCTTTCCGCCGCGATCGTCGGGTGACGGGGACCATCGACGTCCACGCCCTTGAGCCGCTGGGGGTCGTACGTGAAACGGGACGCGTGGCAATCGGTTGCTCGAGCCATTTCCGCGTGCGCGTCGACAAGACGGACAGTGTGGACCAGATCAACCGCATGGGGTTGGATCTGCCGCGGGAACCCAGTGACGGCTGTGCCTTGTTGTGGGCGTACCGGTACACCTCGCGGCCGTGGCGCCTGCAACTACAGGTTGAGCGCCATCGGTCACGAGTGGAAGTGTCCAATCGCACCGCCGTGGCCGTAACGGCACGCCAGGCCACCTTGCGGAGCCTACTGACCGCACATGTCACCGGCGCCCCTATTCTGTCGTTCGGGATACGGCTACCGGCTTCGCTGAGAGTATCTCAGGTTCGTGTTCCTCCAGGCGCCGACTGGTTCATCGATCGCGACGACCAGCGCCAGCAGTTGAAAGTGGAATTGAGCGAACCGGCCGTCGGGAAGCTGGACTTGGCGCTGTGCGGCACGATCGTGCGAGACTCCAGTCAAGCGGAGTTTGCCGTACCCGGCGTCACCGTGGAAGAAGTCCAGGCCCAGCGCGGCCAACTGGCGATCTATCTGGACGACGATCTGGAAGCTGTCCTGACCAATGACGGCGGCGCTCGATCCATCGATCCGGCTGCACTGGACGGCGCGCTGCGACCGAATGGCAACCGGCCGGTCCACTATGCTTTCCAATATGATTTGCCGCCGAAAGACCTGCGTCTGCGGCTGTCCTCCGCCCCGTCGCGCGCGAGCGGCGACGTCACAACGGTGGTCAGTGTTCGTGAAGGTGCGGTGGCATATATCAGCAAAGTGGATTTCGAGATCCGACAAGCAGGGCGCCGGCGGTTTCGGGTAGTGACCCCGGAATGGCTAGGTGATGATATCGAACTGCAGGGCGAGCAAATTCGGCAGATCCGTTCACAGGCAACCGATGATCGGCGTACCTGGGAGATCGAGTTGCAGCAACCGGTGCGGGGAACCTATTGTCTGCACCTGATTCAGACCCTGCCGCTGCCGGACGACGGCGCCGTACCGGCCGCCATCATCCGGCCGCTGGACGTAGAACGGTCGCGAAGCCACATTGTGCTGGAGAACGTGACCGCGGATGAGATCGCGGCGACCACGACCAGTGGCGCGGCGCCGATCTCGATCGCCGCAGTACCTGCGGGCTTGACGGATAACATCCGCCGGCAAGCCGTCGCGGCCTATCGAATCGCCGATGACGCTGCTGTTCTGGTGTGGCAGCGTCGTGTGCGCGAACAGGAGACCGGTCTGATGGCCAGTATCAACCTGGCCGACTTGACGACGGTCATTCATGCCGACGGTCGCTATCGCGCTCGCGCCGCCTACAACATCCACAACCTTACGTTGCAGTTTCTCGAATTGGAGCTACCGCCGGGCAGTCAGGTATGGTCGGTCCACGTTTCGGGTCAGCCCGTGCGTCCGGCGAAGATCCGCCGCCAAGGCCGGCAAATCACGTTGTTGCCGCTGCAGAAAACCTCGGTCGGCGACTTTTCGTCCAAGGTCGTCGTGATCTACTCGGGCCATCTGGGAGAACCTCTGCACCGCTGGGCGCAAGTTCGGCCGCCGGCTCCGCAGATTCTCAGCAATGTCCCCGTCTCGCGCACACTATGGACGGTCCTTTTGCCGCGTGAATACAAAGCCAGTCTGGTGAAGGGTGAGAGCAATCTGGAAGAAGTCGCGGCAGCGTACCAGCAGGAGGAACGGAAGTTGTCGTTCCTGGATGAACTGCGGCAGATGGTGCAAGTGGCCGGCACCAGAGGCAAGTCGGCTTCACGGATAAAAGCCCGATACAACCTCGAGCAAGTCGGTGCGGCACTGCACGGCTATGCTCAGCAGAGTGCTCAAGTCGACGCGAGAAACGCCGCGGACGTCCAAGAACAGGCTCAACAGATTCAAGCGGAAATCAGGCGATTAGAAGAGTTGAAGACCGACGCCAAACGAGCTGATGGTGAGACGACCTTCTACTTCATACAACCACGGCGAGAACCGGAAGACGTCCGGATCGGTGTCGATCTGGATCGCGGCTTTGAGAAGCTCCCTGAACTGGACGTGACGGATAGTGACAAAGCGGCGCCCAGCGCTGCGGCGAAGAAGCCGCAGGATCAGGTCCGTGGCCGCCCGGAACAACGACGAGGAGATTTGCGCAAGCAAGCTGCCGAGCAACTCGAAAAGCTTCAAATGCCCGATCAGAAAGAATCCATCCAACCGAGGAAAGCCGCCCCGCAAGGACCTTCGGAGTTGCCGAAAGGAAAGCAGGAGACGGCGGCTGACGGCTTGCGGCCCGCGGTCGGTGAAGGAGCTGGAGAACAATCGCCACAGAATGGTCAAGCCGCGCCGGGCGCCCCGGTGGCTGCGGCCGGGACCGGCCAATTGTCTCTGGATTTGGACGTGGCTCTTGTGGGGACCGCGTACCATTTCCGCAAACTCCACGGTGAACCGCGTCTTGTCCTTCGCGCCCGCCATGAGGACCTGAGTCGCGGTCTGTCGGCCATCATTTGGGCCGGCCTATGCCTGGCGCTGGCCACTGCAGTCATTCAAGGTCTGAGGCGACCCGACGCTCTTGCACGCGCCTACCGCTGTTGGCCGTGGTTGGCCGCGATCGCAGGCACGGCTTGGTTGTTCCTGCTGCCGGCAGGCGTGTTCGGGTTGGCCCTGCTGGTGACGGCATTGTGTGTGCTGATTGCCCGCATGCGAAAACGCCGGACGACCGGCTCCGAAATATCGAATGCCGAACAAGGGATTTCGTAACACTTTGGCCGTCTGAAGTCGATATTGGCGACGTTCCAATGGGAGCATGGACGGCATGGCAGCGATTTTGGGAACGGATATCCCATTCGGCCCGTCGTTGGCTGAGGAGCAAGCACGCCTGCGTTTTATGATGGCTGCTTTTTTTGAGACACCTCAAATATGGACCGTTTCTTGACACTCCAACTTTCTCTTCGGCGGGGCCCCAAGCAGGGTGGTTTTCGGCGAGATGTCACGTGTTGATCGCGCTCCCAATTCGGCGTGAATCACCCAGTGTCGATCCGATTACGCCGCAACCATGGCCACCGTCCCGTCTCGCCCCAAACCCGAAGCGGCAGCCATCTCCGAGCGGACGAAAGCGGCATTGGCTGCGGCCAAGGCTCGGGGGGTGAAACTCGGTTCCGCCCGACCCGGGCACTGGGATGGCCGGGAGGATCGAAGGCTGGCGGGAACGAGGCTTGCCGCCGACGTCGAAGACCGCCGCGACGGCGGCTTCGGCGGGCACGGCGGCGACCCCCTTCGGATCCAGGTCGTATTGGGTCCGTCGGCCGTCAGGCTCGATGATCGTCGCGCCGACCTTCTCCGGCGTCTGGTTGCTCAGCACGACGACCCCCGCTTCGGCCCGGCGGCACAACGCCACGGCCGCAAGGATCACGCCCAGTGCGATCAGCAGCCGGCGGAGCAAGGATATCCTCGTTACGACGCTCCGCGTCGTAACGTTCGGTCGGACGCTCTGCGTCCATTCCCGATGCACTCCCTTGCAGCAAGGTCTAACGGGCGCAGGGCGTCCCCGGCCGTGCGTTCCCACGCGGAGCGTGGGAACGAGCGTAACGAGCGGATCGAGAGGCCGTCGAGCGTTGGCGGGTTTTTCACACATCAAGGAGTTGATTGCGGCGGTGGTGGAGAGGATGTTTAGAGTAAAGTTGGGCAGCGATCGCTGTTGGCTCGGCCCCGAGGTCGGCTCCAACCATCTCCCGCTGCCGGCCGACCTCGTGCCGACGGATGACTCGGTCGAGGCGAAATAACGGCAGGGGAACAGTCCAATTTTCGCGGCACGGAGGATAATGCAGGGGGAAAATGCGCTAACGGTTGCGGGGGGTGATCGACTCTACGTAGCGACGCTCCAGGCTGTAGAGATCCGCCTTGCGGCGGCGGCGCTCCTCTTCCGGTGAATACTCTTCCGCGCCGGTGCTGGTCAATCGGTATTTCAGGCGACAAGCGGGACACATGGCGGACAAGCTGAATCGCGGGTCCAGGTTCAGCTTACCTTTGGTGCAACTGCACAGCCATTTCTCTTGGCGGGCGGGGACTCCGATCATCACCGCGTAGCTTGGCACATCGGAGGCGACCACAGCGCCGGTCCCGATAACGGCGTAGATATGGACCGTTACGCCGTCGAGAATTGTGGCGTTGGTGCCCAAGGACGCGCGTCGGCGGACGACGATCCGCTTGGCTGTGGGCAGGGAGACGGTTCCCTTTTCGCCGACCGCGGCTTCGCCGCCAACGTTCGGCTGCTGCACGTTCCCGGAAGATTGGGACAGTCCCCGCGACATTCCGAGGGTTGCAAAGACGACACCGGGCGCACAAACCACGCCCTCCTCCAGCACCACGCCGTCCTCGACGACCACGTTGTGCCCGATGGAGACGTTGTCGCCGACGACCGCCGTGGGGGCGATCACCACGTTGCGGCCGATCCGGCATCCGGACCCCACGGTTGCGCCCGCCATGACGTGGGCGTACGGCCCGATGCGCGTGCCGGGGCCGATCATCGAGGGCTGCTCGACGCAGGCGGTCTCGTGGCACCAAACTTCGGGAGAAAAAGGGGACTGTCCCCCTTTGCCGGATACGGGGACTGTCCCCTTTTTCTGTTCTACAACCTCCCCTCTCTCGTTGGGAGAGGGGTAGGGGGTGAGGGCCGATGCACCCAACTCGCAAGACTCGAACAGGGCGGCAGAATTATCCATCGTCACGCTCTCCAATGTGCAAGGCGGACCCAAGTGGCAGATTACAGGGGACTGTCCCAATTTTCGCGGCGCAAGGAACGTTGCCTTGTAAAGCGATTGACCGCCACGAAAATGGGACTGTCCCCCTTACGTTGGCTGGGCTTGCCGCTGGTCCGCATCCGCCGGCCGGCCCGCCGATTCGACTGGGGAACTGGTCCATTTTCAAGCCTGGACCTGTCCCTTTCAGCGGCGCATTCTGCCACAACCAGCGGCCCAATTTCAAGGGAAGTTTTTGGGCCACTTTTTGTTTTTGGTGGGAAAGGGGGGACAGGCACCGTCGCGGAAAGCCGATTTAGCTGCGACGGAGCCAGTCCCCTTTTCCCCTGTAAAAATCAAGCCCAATTTATGGGCCAAACGACTGGAGGCGATAAGGACTCAAGCCAACTCACTGTAGACATCCATGTATTTCTGCGCGATTTTGTCCAATGCAAATCTTCTGAGAGCGTCTGCACGGGCATGCGCTCCAATTGTTCTTCGTCGTTCATCATTGTTTAGCATATCTATCAGTGCCTCCGTGAGCTCGGTACCTGAATTAAAGATTACACCAGTTTCTCCAGGAATGACACTTTCTAGAGCTACGCCATCCATAAAAGAAACCACGATAGGGATTCCACAACCCATTGCCTCAAGGATAACGTTGCCAAAGCCTTCCTTCCGCGACGGAAGAACAAAGACGTCTGATGCTTGGAGAAAACACTCAACGTTGCTCGTTCTCCCAACCATCCGTACATTCAGCTTATGTCGTGCGATCTGGACCTTGATGTTTTCAACGTAGGTATTTAGGGAGCTTTCGTTGGCATCTTCTCGGCCAAATTCACAGGGCCCGATAAGGATTAGCTCGGCTTCAGGACATTTTCTTTGAACTTCGCGCCAAGAATCGATGAGAATGTCAACACCTTTACGGTGGATAATGGCTCCAACGAATGTGACGATTTTGCCGTCAGGTTCCAAACCTAAACTAAAGCGTATATTGTTTTTTTCCTCTCTGCCTACTGGATGGAATCTTAGGGTATCTACACCCTGTGGAATAAAGCGAAGCTTGGATTGGGGAAATCCTGCTATCTTACAAGATTCACCAATCGGCTCGGATATATAGAGAAATCTGTCCATGCAGCGAAGTATACGGAGCCGTGCGGCCATGAATCTAAACTGCACTTTGAGAGATTCTGGGTCGTCACTACCCATGAGTACCATCTGCATAAGTATCTTCTTTCTCAAAACCTTGCAGCAAAGAGTCAGCAAGCCATAGTGGTCCATGTGACCATTCACATGTAGTAGGTCGAAGTCATTGCGATGGCTTACAAGGAACCGCACTATCCTTAAAGCGAAACGCATCTCCGATTTGTGCTGCTTGGGATCGAGCGGTATACGGTGTACCGTTACACCGTCGATGCAATCCATAGAACTGCACCTTTCAAATTTACTCGTCAATACCGCTACCTCGTAACCCTCCGCCTGCATAAGTGGAATGAGCTTGTGAAGATAGATTGCGTGTCCAGAGAAAGCAGGAAGGTAATTCGTAATCAGCATTAACACTCTAGGTTTGTACAAAGAGCAATCTCCAATTACGATATGTTCAATCAAAGGAGTGGCGATTTATTCGGCACTGATAAATCCTGCCCCATGTTCGCCATAAGTCCATCCTGCATTCCAATCTTGTGAGTTGGCGGCAAGGAACGGATAGCAAGCTGGAAAGTGCTGTTCGGAACAATTCTTTCCAGAGATGGGTGGGTATGCCAGCAATAAACGTGCGACCTAGGAATCCACCTAGAGCAATATCGCTACGTCCTGCACGAAATGCACGCTGCATTAAGGATCGTATTCGTGCGTGATTGACAGTGATTATATGTTGAACATGAGCATCTGGGATGAAGACTGTCCTCATACCGCGAGATTCTAAGCGAATGAATAGCTCAGTCTCACTTCCCACGGCGTAGATGCGAGTACCTTGAGGACCAATCGTCTCGCAGAACGTCATACCTTGCATCGAGCTACGGTGTAGGGCAAAATTCGCACCGAACGCTCGCTGTTCAATGTAGCCTTCCTGCTCTCGTGGTCGAAAACCACAGAACGCCAGTCTCCTGTAGCGGAAGTGTGTCGAGCGAATCCACTCGGGTACCAAATCCTCGAAAAGAGGTGCGATTGCTCCGGCCAGAATTGTCTGTTCCGGCCAGCGTTCGGCGGCGGCACACATTTCACGAACCCAACCCGGATCGACGACTACATCGTCGTCCGTGAACAATAACATTGTACCTCGCGCGACCTCAAGAGCTTTGTTTAAGGCGCGGTTTTTCCCAGGCGTGGTCTCCTCAAGAGGAACTAGTGGTAGTCTGTTTTGGTAATGCGATAGAATTCTCGGCGTATCGTCTTGGCTGCCGTTGTCGACGACAATTACCTCCCATGTGATGTCGCCCAGTTTCTGCCGCGTTAGAGATTCAAGCGTCTGCGCGAGAAGTGCAGCACGATTCCGCGTGGCAACTAGGACACTCACGTCGACGGGATTATACTGGGCGCGAGAAAGCATACTACTCTCGATGGAACCCGTTCGGAAGCGTCTGCGCCAGCACCGAGTCAATCGCCGCCGCGATGAACCGCTCCCGATTGAACGCGGGGATTACGACGGATACGGTTGGTGTAGTGGTCATGTCTGGTTGTGGCCTCATGGTCAACGGGTGAAATCAGGTCGTTGTGGGCTTGGGGCGGCCCCCGCCGGGTCGCCCACCGCAGACGGCTGTGAGCGGGGTTTCTGCAACGACAGAATGCTACGCAGTGCTTCGATTTCATGCTCGATGCTGAACATGCTTCTCGCTCGCTGCCAACCATTTCTCCCCATTCTATTGCGCACCTCCGGCGAAGCGGCCAGTCGCAAGAGTGCCTCCGCGTGAGCGTCCACGTCGCCAGGCTCAACGAGAATGCCCTCCTGCCCACTCTGGATAATCTCCGGAAGCGAGCCACTGCGACCAGACACAACTGGAAGCCCTGCCCCCATTGCCTCCACGATTGAGACTCCAAACGCCTCCTCTTGATTTGTAATAGCGCCCCTGCAATTGTGAGCCGTGAATATGTCGGCTTGGCTTAGCAGCCTTCCCACAACGCTGGCGTCAACCGCTCCAAGAATATCGATCCGATCCCTGTAAGGCGATCGAGCCCTGAGTAAGTCACAGGTTACTCTGAGCATACCATCGCCGGCCACGATCAATCGCCCGCGCAACCCGCGCCGACATGCAAGCTCGAAAGCTTGAATTACCAAATCCGGCGCTTTGCAGTCGACCAATCTTCCCACATAGAGAATCGTGCATTCGTCTTGCTTGTGGTGCAAGCGCGGACACTCGGGCACTGGCACGCCGAGGTACTTCACGTGGATGCGCTCATCGGCGATCCCGATGTGACGCAGGCGTCCCCTCGTCTCAAGGGAATTTGCGATGAAGCGCACGTTATTCGGTAGCGCTAGGACGCGTTCAACGTAATCGGTCGAATGTTCAGGCACGCCATCGTATCGTCGCAAGTCCCACGTAACGTCGTATCCGTGGCAATGGACGATCACAGGTTTATCACAACTGGCCCACGCTTCGGAGTAGGTAACCGCAATAGTCAGGAAATGCACCAGGACACACGTGACATCTCGCCGAGCGACGAGCCGTCTCATCGCGTTCGACTGGTAGTGCTCCCAGGGAGAACGCTTCAACAGGCCGAGCCTGTTCGCTGCCCGATGCACGAGCGGCGGCGCGGCTATAACACGAACCGCGAAGCTAACTCCCGCCAAGGTGCGCGCTGGGGAGTTAGTAGCGACCATCGCCACGTCAGACCCCAGGCCATGCAGCATACGACGCATCCATTCGTGCGACGGAGCATCGAGTGCGTGTGCTACGTAGAGGATCGGCATAAACGCCATCTGGGGCTACTTGGCAAGTGAAATGACTTTTCTAAAAAACCCTCCTACCTTTCGGTTCAGTCTACACGCAGCGCAACGCAGATAACTGCGACACGAAAGGTGGTAGGTAGGAGTTGCATTAAAACGTCCTAGAACGCGATACCCCAATGGTGATAACGTTTGGCGTATATCTTTCAGGACCCTATCGTTTTTCGCTTCGACAACAATGTCTGGGTGGTGGCAATTCAGAAGTTCCCTTGCGCCTTTGAGAACGCGATGCTCATAGCCTTCTACATCGATCTTAATGAGACGCACCGGCATCTCCGACCCGGCCAACGTATCGACGAACAGACTGTCAAGCGTCTTAACGGGTACCTCGACATTACGTGTTGATTTATCGCAGGGGAGAAGGGTGAAACAGCCGATGTTCTTCTCAAACCCATCCGGCAGACTAAGCACTCCTATTCCTTTCTCGGAACTTACGGCGTATGAGAGACATGCGACATTTTCGAGCATATTTTTTGAGACAGTCCATTGCAGTACAGAAAACGTCTCCGGCTGGGGTTCTATAGCCAACACTCGATCTGCCATATACCTGGAAAAAAACAGAGTGTGGTTTCCTATATTGGCCCCTACGTCGAGAAAGATTCCTCCGTGAGGCACCGCATAGTATAGGTACTCAAGAAGCGCCTCTTCGTAGAAACTCGCGGTCCTGCGAATCTGGTTAATAATGTGGTCATCCAACTCGGGGAAATAGAGAGTATCAGGGACCGGATGCCCCGGTGCGCGATAATTGATGGTAAAGCCACTCATCATGCTTTTTTCGATAATTGAAAAGTTGCCGGCTTAATCTGATAGGATCGCAGGCTTTCGCGAATGGTCTACCAATTGAGCGGAAACGCCTTCGCTAACTGATTCATGCACAAACAGGAATGATGGAGTGGGGAGCAGTCTACGGAGGTCCGTCAGTGCTTGGGGGCGAACATAGAAAACAAGAACGCAATACACAACGATGCCGATCCCAACTGAGAAAAATAGATGGGTGGGCATGTCGCTCCTGACACCGAGAAAGGAAAGCCCTGCGCGGAAGCACGCTACTGCAATGGCCATTAGTCCGGCAGAGAGGACGTGTGGAAATAGAGCCCCGGCAAGGTCTCGCAGTCGAAGGCCCTGGACGAGAAGGAAGGGGACGTAGAAGCCGACCGGAAGGAGAATCACGCACGCGGCTGTATAGGAAACGGCCACTCCGAAAACCCCCCACGGGACTCCAATAAGAAAACTCACCATGATAATGATGCCCGAAAAAAGCCCCCAACGAAGTTGCCAGTCCGCGCGCCCCTTTGCCAGATAGAGTTGTCCTACTGTTGACCAGATAGATTGTATCATTCCAAGAGGGGCAAGGACGTAGATCAGCGGCACTGCCGGCAGCCATTTTTCGCCTAACACGACCTGCACGAACGGATGTGCCACGACCATCAAACCGAGCATCATCGGAAACGTCACGAAGGCAATCGCGCCGCAGGCCCGCAGGTAGGCCGCCTTCAGCCGCGCGTCGTCGTCCTGCATCCGCGAAAAAGCGGGAAACAGAACTCGCATGAGCACGTTCGTAACCGCGTCGCGCGGCTTCAGCAGGATTCCGTAGGCAAGCGAGTAGAAGCCCAGCGGGCCGGCCCCGAGAAACGCCCCGATGATGAAGTTGTCGGCGTTGCGGGCGAAGTAGTTGAAGAGGCTGAACCCCGTTATGTTGGCCCCAAAACTGAAGACCGAACGAACTTCCGACCAGCGAAAAATCAGCCGAGGACGCCATTGCGACAGGGCCTGATACAGGAGCGTACAGACGGCAGTGCCAACCAGCGAGCCGATTGCCAGTGCCCAGACGCCCAATCCGGCCACCGCCAACGCGATGGAGACTCCGCCGCCGATTACACCGGATACTAAATCGGCAACCGCGAGCCGCCCAAACTTCATTTGCCGGCTTAGCACGGAGAAGGGAATCAGGCAGGGGGCGGAAAGCAGAAAACCGATACCCAATACGGCGGTCACGCCCATCACCCGAGGTTCCCCATAAACCCAGGCGACGACGGGGGCGGCCGCAACCGTGGCCACGAACAACAGACCGGATACTGCAAGAACGAAGTAGTATAGGCTGCTGAGCAACGCTTCGTCGACCTGGCGACGCTGTACGACTGCCGTGTGGAAGCCCATGTATTTGAAAATTCCGAGGAAGCCGATAAAGACGGTCGCCATTGCCAACAGTCCGAAGTCCCGCGGCATCAGCAGCCGGGCCAGGACAATGCCGATCCCGAACTGGACAAGCTGCTGTCCCCAGGCGCCAATGGCGCTCCAGCGGACACCGCCGTAGACGTCCATTTGCGGGTTGTCAAGTTCCTTCGACAATGAATCTATCGCGCCGAGGTCGCGTTGAACGGATTTTTGACTTTCGATATGCAAAACCGGTACTTGCCCGACGGCTCTTGGGGGATGTGGTCGACGAACTCGCACTGGTAGCGGACCTCGGGGCCGAATCGCTCCGCCACCAACCGTCCGATCGTTTCGAGGCTCGCCGGGCCGAAGTCAGGCCCCTTCACAATGCGAAACACAAACCGATCGACCTCTTCCTGGACAATCTGCAATTGGGCAAGCCCCGGCACCATGACGGCGAAGTTCTCGGTCAGCGAGATGCCCGAGATCAACTCGCCGCGGGCGGTGACTACGTAATCGGCCACGCGGCCTTCGATCCGCTCCAATAGCGGCAGACCCCGGCCGCATGGGCACTGCCGGTTGGCGAGCACGCCCATATCGCCCACCTGGTAACGAATCATCGGCATGGCCCGGTTGACCAGGTCGGTCACGACGATCATTCCCGGCTCGCCCGGCCGGCAGGGCGTGCCGTCGGGCCGCAATATCTCAAGGTAGATGCCGTCGGCGTTGACGTGCAAGCCGTCGTGCCGCTCGCACTCGCAGGCGATCAGGCTCACTTCCTCGCACCCGTAACGATTCGTCACCGGGCACTGGAACACCTCTTCGATCGTGCGGCGTTCCCAATCGTGCAGTACCATGCAGGTTGAGATAATAGCCCGCGGGCGGATGGCGACGCTCGGGCGTTTCGCCCGAAGGTACAAGGCGAACAGGTGCAGCGAGTGGGCATGACCGAAAAGAAGCGACGGCGGCTTGCGGACCAGGGCGTCGGCGAAATCGCCCATCGCCGCTTCGTCCATCTTGAGCGTGTCGAGGTAGACGTAATGGCGTTCCAACAGCGCGCGGCGCAGACGCCCCTTCCAATCCGTTCGGATTTGTGGGTTGCCCCAGATAGACGCAATCCGCTCGCCCAGTCGCCATCCGGACCACTCATCCGACCGCAGCGTGCAGGCCCGATTGAACTGATTGGCTGCCTCGTCAACCAGGACTTCCACCGACACGCCGGTCGAGCCGGAGGTCTTCTTGTGGTGCAGCGGAGCGTCTTTATACTCGTCCGAGAGCAAGTCGCTCTGACGGCTGCGCAGATCGGCCTTGGTCAACAGCGGCACCGCGCGAAAATCGTCAAGCGAGCGGATACGCCCTGAATCCAGCCCGGCCTCTTGCAGCCGCGACCGCCAAAACCGGGTTGTCTGATAAGCGTGATTCAGGAGCGATTCGAGCTTCTCCCACTGCCGCCGGCGGATCGCCTCGGGTGGGTCATACTGCGTGCGCACCAGTTGCCGATGGTGCCGCAGATACGGACTGCGCTCCCAGGTCGCCCAGGCCGGGGCTATCGCATAACGGGTGATCGGAGCCAGCAAGTCCATCATTCGTTACTCGCGCGCTTCGCCATTATCGGGGTATTTCAGACGGTTTCGCATTGGCCGGAAGCCGACCCGGGAACATCAACCACATAAGACGGCTCCGCACACGCCAGTTCTTCGCCTTGCCTTAAGAGGCAATGCAGCGCAATGGCCTGAAATGCCCCAAACCAGAGCCAGGTGTAGCGATACAGACTGTGGCCGGCCAATCCCATCAGCAACAACAGCACTACGGTCACCGTGACGGATTGGATGAGCCGAGTTGGAAAACTGTCGCGGAGGTCCGGTTCTTGCCGGCAGATTCGCCGCAAGTCGAAGTAATTGGCGAAAAAGCCCAGGACGATCATGCCGAACGCGACCGCGCCGAGCGTACCCAATTCGCCCAACACCTGGCCGTAAAGGTGGTGCGACTGCATTTTCGAGCCTGTCGCGGTCCCGAAAACACCGGGGCCTACGCCGAAAACGGGATTCTCTTTCCACAACTTGACCCCGTCCCGCCACCCCTGCCAGCGGCCCTCTGCCGACGCCTGCGCACTGGCGGGGCCATAGGAGGGGTCGATAAGCGTCAGGTAACGGTTCTGCCGGTCCTCGGGCAGGGATATCCATGCCAGCGGGGCGGCAATCGCCAAAAGCAAGATGATGGTCACACGGTGTTTCGAGAGCAGCACCACGATCAGAGCGAGCGCGCAAAGCCCGACAAATCCCATCCGGGAACCAGTCAGCAAGACGCACGTGGTTGCCAACCCAACATAGCCCGCGAGCACCCAGCGAAACCGGGAGTTCTTGATGCAGTTCCACACCGGAAACACCATCGGGAGCGAGTAGACGACGGTGGCGGCAAACGTGTTGGGATCGCCCATCGTGGCATCGACGCCCACCATTCTGGCCGTGCCCATGCGATAGACGTAGCGGCCGCAAAGGTATTCGCGGAAGGAATGGGCCATGTAGAGGCCCATCGCCCCCAGAAACATCATTACCAGCAGCTTCAGATCCCGCTCGGTGCGGACGGTGGACACGACGAGCACATAGAAGACCACAATCTTGAAGTAATCTTCCACCGTATGGGTGCCCCGAGCGGCGTAAGGGCTGGCAATCCATGCGGCCAGCATCGCCAGCCAGAAGCAAGCAAACGCCAGGTTCAGCCGGTTGCGTATCCACTGTTTATCGACTGCAATGCCCCAATAGAGGATCGTGGCGATCATGTACATCCGCTCGACGTGCAGTCCGCCAAGCCACGGCCAGACCTCGAAAGGCCGGTGGATGAACAACCACATGTATCCGCCGAGAAGCCAGATCATTGATTCTGCGATATGATTCCGCGATAGAAGTTTCCGTGCTGTCGAAGCATGGCTTCAAGGGAGTATCGCTCGCGTGCCACAGATAGAGTCGCAGTTCCTAGATTCGCCGCCAACTTCGTGTCGAGAAGCAGACGTTTGATAGCTTCGGCAATACCTTGTGGTTCGCTCGATGATACAAGCAGCCCATCCATTTCATGCTGGATTAGTTCGCAGTTTCCACCCACGGCCGTTGCCACGATGGGCCGGCCGGCGGCCATGTATTCCAGTAGGGAATTGGAAAGACCCTCGGAATGGGACGTGAGCACCGCAACATCCAACCCTGCCAGAAATGACGGGACGTCCTGAACCTGGCCCAGGAGTTCCAGGCGATTCTCGACGCCGCACTCGCGGGCGAGCCGGCGGACGGACTCGGTATCGCCCGAGCCGGCAATCTGGAAAATCACGTCCGGATGCGATTGGGCCACGATCGCCGCCGCGCGGACGAAGACGTCCGGGGCCTTGACGGGCCGGAGATTGGCCACCATGCCCACGCGGCGGACTAGGGCCGGAAAAGGGGTCAGGTCCATTTTGCCAGAATGGCCCTCTGGGTGCTGCGCACAAAATGGACCTGACCCCTTTTCCGGCCGGCCGTTGTCGCTCGGCGCGTAGGCGGGAATCCCGGCGAAGCGGTCCAGGTCGATGCCGTTGGGAATCACGACGACGCGATCCGGGGCAATCCCTTCCTGCTCGATGACTGCCCGGCGGCATGCCTCGCAATTGGCCACCGTCACGTCGATCCAGCGGCGGTAGAGCCGGGCCAGCCGCCGGTCCCAGGAAGTCATCCAATGGCCCAGATTCCGCCGCGACGCGACGATCCGCCGCACCCCGGCCAGACATGCCACGGGCACCGCAAACCGCGTGCTGTCGGGAAAGAAGCAATGCACAACGTCGATACGGTTCCGCCGGAGAAATCGGGCAAATCGCCACGCCCGGGCCAGAGTCGAGGGGCGGCGGAGCGACCGCGCCCCCAACCGCAGCACCGGACAATCGGCGGGTTCAAGCGAACGTGAACGATCGCTTCGGCCATCAAGCAGACACAAGTGAGGTTGCACTTTCGCCCTGTCCAAGCCGCGAATCAACGCCAACAGTTGGGACTCGGTCCCGGCAACACTCAGGTTGTCGATAACAAAGCAGACGTTAGCCGTATTAGCCGGCTTCGGTATGGTCTGAGCCTTGGAAGAAGTCACCGATGCCAGGAGGTTTCGATAAGCCTCCGCTTGTGCGGCGAAGGAGAACCGCCGGGCGACGCGGTCGCGGCCGGCGGCGGCGAAGTTCGAGCGGAGTGTGCGATCGGAGAGGGTCGAGATTATGCGGTCGGCCAACGCGGCGGGGTCGCCCGGCGGGACCAGGTAGCCGGTCCGGCCGTCTTCGATCACCTCGGGCGTGCCGCCGACGGCGGTGGCCACCACCGGCACGCCAGCCGCCAGCGACTCCAACGCCACGTTCGGCAGGCCCTCGCTAAAGGAAGGGAGCACCATCAGGTCCAGGTGCGGGAGGAATTGGTCCAAGTCGGAACGGAATCCGGCCAGGATGAACTTGCCCTCCAGTCCGCGGGCCGCGATCTGACGCTCCAACGACTCGCGCAAAGGGCCGTCACCGAAGAGGACGAAACCGACGTTAATCCCTGACCCCTGACCCCTGACCCCCGACCCCAATACTATTGCGGCCGCATCGACCAGCACGCCGAAACCTTTTTCGGGGCTGAGACGCCCGGCGGCGCCGACGATAAAATCGGGGCCGGAAACGGAGCCGGAAAAGGGGACAGGTCCATTTTGCCGGAACGGCCCTCCGGGTGCTGCGCACAAAATGGACCTGTCCCCTTTTCCGGGATCAAGGAACATCCGCCGCAATTGCTCGCGGTAGGCAGGGTCGGGATCGGCGAACCGCTCTGGCCGGATTGCGTTGCGGATAACGGTGATCTTGTCCTCGCGTACACCCGCCCGGCGGACCTTTGCGGCTTGCCCTTCGGATACGCAGACGACCTTGTCCATCCAGCGGAGCACACGGCGGTCGAGGGCATCGAACAGGCGCACCCGGAGACTCTCGCCCGTCCATCCTCGGGAGACGGCAACGGCGGGAATTCCAAGTTTTCGTGCTGCGAGCAGTCCCAGCAAGTTTGGCTTGTATCCGTGGCAGAAAAGCAGCTTTGCGTTGACACTTCTCAACAGCGCGGTGAGTTCCTTGACGGCGGCCAAAAGCCGGGGCGTATCATATTGAAGAGCGTGCGCCTGGAACCCATCGGCCCGCGCCTTCTCGATGAAATCCCAGCACCGGCCCTCTTCAAGAAACGAAATGAACACAGACCTATATGACTCTTTTAGTTCCCTGCCGAGTTCGAGCATTTGCCTTTCGGGTCCACCATAGCATGGCGAGGCCGTCAGATGAACTATATCGATTCGCCGCATCGTAGTTGGTCGGATGAACCGACGACTTGTCGCTAGTCATGCTCCATTAACGAGGCGTCCGCACCCAAGCGGTGCGGCGTGAGATGCCGGACTTTACGGCGACGATAGCCATGATGCCAAGCACGACAGGTGCCAGCAACAGGTAGCGTATGCGACGGACGTTCAGTCCCACCATCGCCACGCCCACGCTGAGGTATACTGAGTATATGGCCAACGCACCAATTCCCACCCCCAACAAGACTCGGGAGATAGGACTTGGCTCCAGCAAGAACAAAAGCATCCCCATCGCCAATGTCAGCGAGAGATGAAGGAAAACTAATGGCCGCGTCACGATCAACAGCGTCAAGCCGGCATCGACAAGCAGAATTCGTCTGGTGGTCAATCCCTTTACGATCAATCGCACCGCCGACTGCTTCCCGAGTCGCAACGTTCCGCCGGCCCAGCGTGCTCGTTGGACCGTCAATTGCTGTATGCGATCGACGCCGGCTTGGAATACGTTTACATTGGCGACAAAACGGACGTGAACGCCGTGGCGGACCAGTGTGAGCGTGTACTCGGCATCCTCGACAAGCGAATACGCCCTCCAGGGATAATCCTGGAGCACCTTCCGGTGAAACACCATTCCTGTTCCCACGAGCATCACGGCAAGCCCGAGAGTGGATTTTGGGGCGTAGAAAAAGTCATATTCCAATACATTGCCAACACGCGCTACATAGCTAATGGGACTGGCGTCGGGATTGGACAAGACATAGTTTGCCTGGAGCACACGATTTCCCTCTTCGAGACAACGATCGAAGACGCGAAGAGCGTGTTTATCGATCAGGCAATCGGCATCTAGCACGACGACCGCATCGTGCCCCATTGGGAGGATATGGTCGAACGCCCACTCCAGCGCGTAACCCTTTCCCGTCCGTTTGGCATCGTTCCTTTCCAGGCAAGTGGCGGGAGAATTCCCGGCAACTTCGGCGGTACAATCGGAGCAGTTGTCTGCGATGACAAACACCTGAAACTTGTTCGCCGGATAATCCAATCCCGCGCAGGATCGCAGGACGTTCGTGATGACTTGCTCTTCATTGTGTGCCGGGATGACAATAGCGAACGTGTGGGTCGCATTTGCGCCTGCCGGAGCAAAGGCGCGCGCGCCAAGCAGTCGCGCTACCATAAGGAAGAGGTAATATAGAGCTACCAGCACGGCAGGCAACAGAAAGCAAGCAATGTAGAACAAGTAGACGACTATCATTGGGCAGAACCCACGCCATGACAGAAAGTGTTCATGCCAATGCATGCAGCGTCCATGTTAACTCGCCTCTCTCTTGACCATCGTCTCCAACGCCGCTCGCACTCCCACTCGCGGGCTCCAGCCCAGCGACTCCATCGCCGCCGTGCAGTCGAACTCCCGGCGTCCGATCGCCGAGCGGAGCCGGTACGGAGTCAGCGGGGCGTTGCGGCCCAGCAGGCGGAACACGGTGTTGGCGCCGAACGCCGCCGTATAGAGCAACGACAACGGCGCATGAACTACCCGCTTGCGCTTCCCAATCGCGGCGAGATAATACTTCGCAATTTCGTCCTGCGACAACTGGGCGGGATCGACCAGATGCAGCACCGTTCCGTCAAACAGGTCGGAGTTCGCCGCCGCCAAGATTGCGTCCACAAGATCCTCTACCCAGATCAACGGCAGGGTAAACCGGCCGTTGCCCAAGATCACAAGTCGTTTGCCGGTCTCGATGGCCACCGCCCCTGACAGGAAGGGACGATCGGGGCCGACGACCTCGCCTGGTCGAAGGATGACGGCGGGGAGTTTTCGCTCACGGACGGCGCCGGCGACAATCTGTTCCGCCGCCAGCTTGGTCTGCGAGTACAATCCGCGGCTTTCGGGATACGGTTCCAGAGGCCAGTCCTCGGCAATCTGACGCCCTTTGTGGGCCGCTGCGGCGTGGATCACACTCAACGAACTCATGTAGATCAACTTTGGAACGCCGTGACGGAGCGCGCTCTCGACGATATTCTGAGTGCCGGCGATAGTGGCACATTGGAACTCCTCGGCCCAACCTTCCACGGTGGCCCCAAGGTGAAAGATTTCGGTGGTCCCTTCGACGGCCCTATCGACATCTTCCGCGTTGCCCAAGTCTCCCAAGAAGACCTCCACGCGATTGTCGTGAGACAAATCGTCCCCGGGGTCGTGGCGGACCAAAATGCGAACGCGGTCCCGCTCGGCCAGCAAGCGCTTGAGCAAGTGCTTACCGATGAAGCCCGTGGCGCCGGTCAGGAGCGTCCGGGCGGCGCCGCGCGTGGCAAACCGCGAGACATAAGTCTGCTTTGCCTGGTCGGCCTGGCGGGCAATTCGTTCCGTCCAATCAATGACGGGGCGGGCCTGCTCGATCGTGACCGGCGGCGATCTCCCCTCGCGAAGGGCTTCGTAGAACTCGGCGATGATCGTCTGAAGCCCGTGGTATCGAAGCAGCTTCTTGCGCAACACCTTGCAAACGTTGCCCGTCACCTGCGTCATCATCCGCCGCCCCTCGTTGGCGGTGTTGGCGATGCGTTCCGCCGCACCGGGGAGTCGGCCCTTGCGCCGGGCCGTAACCGACATGCCCATGATGTCCACGCGCATGACTCCGCGCGTTCCGTGTACCACCAGAACGTCTTGCAAGGGAAACACGTTCCAGGAGAGATATATCTGTCCCATCCCTCGCTCACAGCGCACGAATACCCGCCAGTCCTTGTACGTGGGGCAGCCGTCGCGGGAGGGTGGTCCAAGTTGAAGTAAGGCTTCCTCGATCTTGCCAAGAAACGCTTCAAGCAAGTAGAGCGAATGTACGCCCAGGTCGCGGAAGGGGAAACCTCCCTCACGGTATTGATAAGGCAAAGGCCCGCCCGCGTAGGGCGTGTAGAACTGGCTTCGGAAGTGGTCGACGCCGATCACGCCGCCGATAGCGCCGCTCTCTACAATCTGCAAGGCTTTCACGATGAACGGGTCTCGCAGCAGCGAATGGCCGACGCAGACGGACTTTCCTGCTTCCTTGGCGGCCGCGGCGATTCGATCGCAATCCTCGACGCTTGTGGCGAGCGGCTTCTCCACCAGAACATGGCAGCCTCCTTTGATTGCCTCGATGGCGTTTTCGGCATGTGTGTCCGGCGGGGTAAGGACGTGAACCACGTCCAGCCCAGCCTCCAGCAAACGGGCGAGGCTGGAAAAGTGCCCCGACAGCTTAAACCGCTCGGCCAGATTGCGGGCCCGGTCCTCGTTGACGTCGGCCACACCGATGATGTCAACAAAGGGCAGCCGTTTTAGACCCTTTACGTGAAACTCACTGATGCCGCCGGCGCCAACTATGCCTGCCTTGATTCTTTGCGTGCTCTTCATGTTTGTGTCTGGACCGCTTGCCGGCAAAGGTGACGAGAAGGACCACGGAACAGTTCTAATATCTCCCCCGCACCGCTTCCCGTATGAACTACCACGAAAACCAACGGCAACCACAAAAGTATAGAGAGTTCTCCTTTCCGGACAGCCGCGACTGCCGACGTGGCGACAAGAATACTGCCGTAAATCATCGATGCACTCAGGTATGCAACGGCCAGCCAGGACGACACCCACATCAACACCAATCCGGCCAAACAGCCGAGCAAAAAAAGGGCGGGAAGAAAACTCTTGACGGAAAACGTCTCCGGATGTTTTCGCGCCAGACGCACGCGGCCGCGGCCGTAGCGGACCAATTGGCGGAACAGACCGCCGAGGGTGGTTCGCGGGGTGTAATGGACGACGGCCTCGGGCGTGAAAAAGCAACGCAGCCCGGCTCGGTCGATGCGGTGGTTCATTTCCACGTCTTCACAGGCGTCGAAACGTTCGTCGAACGTGCCGACCTGCTCGAAGACCGAGCGGCGGTAGGCCACGGCCACGCTCTTGGCCGGCACGAAACCTTCCTCGGACGAATAGATGTATGAATCGGGGTGATGACCCAGCCAGGAGGACCGGGCGGCGGCGATCGCCCGTTGTAGGGCGGTGGCGCCCGGAATGTCCAGCGGTTGCGGCCGGCCGATGCAATCGGCGCCGCTGCGGTCGAAGGCCGACGCCAGTTTGGCCAGATACCGGTTGTCCTCCAACTCGCAATGGCCGTCGACGATCACCACCACGTCTCCTCGGGCATGGCGGAGGGCGACGTTGCGGGCCGCACTGCCCAAACGCCGCGGATTCGCGTACAGGCGGACGTTTGGGTGCCGCTCGACGAACTTCGCCACCCGCTCCGGCGTGCCGTCGGTCGATTGACCATCGACGACGATGATCTCGAACCGCTCGGGATCGTATTTTTGCGTGACCAGTTGAGTCAACGTCCGCTCGATCCACTTCACCTCGTTCCTAACGGGCATGATGACGGTGATGAACAAAGTTTCGGTGATCTTCGCCGAGTCGCGGGCGTCGGAGCGGCGGCAGGAAAGGGATTCGGCGGGCGTCATCTGCTGATTGCCTGCTCCATAGCCGTTTCCGCTGAGTTGACAGAAGCAGAATCGTCTCGTGCAGTCTGCCGGCCGATTACGTCGCACAGTCGTCCGAAGCGGAACCGGCGGAGCAAGCCGTCCAGTTTCCGATGGTTTTTCGAGAGGTTCACGTAATGCCGGAACCGCGACAGCCGAGAGGAAGCGGGAATACGGGGCTGTTCGGGATCGAGCTCCCAAGGATGGACGTAGAATGTTACCGGCCGCCGCTGGGCACGGTTGATGCGGCGGAGGCAATAGATCGTCCACGGCAAGGGGAAGAGGCGGAAATATCCGCCGCCGCCGACCGGCAGGTTCATGCCCGCAAGCCGGGCCACCGACGGCGGGAACTCCCAGATCGGGCCGGCAGGGGTTTCCAGACGGTGCGGGCCAGGCTGGGCATTAGGGATGCCGTAGCGGTCGTGCCGGATGGGAAAGACGCTGGAGTCCAACAAAAAACCTTCCTCAACCAGGATTTCCAAGGCCCAGAGCGATTGCCGGGTGATCGAGAAGCTGGCGGCCCGGTGCGCCGTGACCGGCCGGCCGATGGCCTCTTGCAGCACGTCCCGCGACCGCCGCAGGTCGGCGCGAAACTCCGCGGGAGTCTGCTGGTAGATCAGCCGGTGCCAGTAGCCGTGGGAACCGATCTCGTGTCCGCAGGCGTGAATCTCGCGGACCAGTTCGGGATGCCGTTCCGCGTTCCAACCGAGAACGAAGAAGGTGGCGCGGACGCAGTGGCGATCGAGCAATTCGAGTACGCGGTGGGTATTTGCCGACACGCGGCTTTCCCAGCGGTCCCACTGGTCGCGAGGGATGTGTTTTTCAAACGCCGAGACCTGGAAATAGTCCTCCACGTCGACGGTGAAGGCGTTGAGGATTGCCGTCGAGTCCCGTCGTGGTTTTGGGGGCGAATGGGTCGTGAGAGGAGGTCCGGCCGGCATCTCGTCCTTTTGCGTCGTTAGCTTCCCGTCGCCGTTTGCTTCCTCGGCAACGGGCGCGAGTATCGTGTTTGAGATACCATCGGCCAGTTTCCGGCTGCTGCTATCGGCCGACGACTCGTCATGAGAGGGCAGCGCGATTGTGCGTCTGATTCCCGGAATTGTAGGCACCTACATCTGAGGAGACTTCACGAGCCGCAACACGCTTCCCACAAACAGTCGCGTGTCGAGCCCCGGCTCGGGCTACTTGATAAGTTCAATATTCAACGTCAACTTCCGCCGCACACATTCCAGGTCGGCGTCCGACGAGATGCACCCAACCGGATGATCTAGCGGGATCTGTTCGAGGTCGGTCTGCGCGGACTCCGTCCCCGTGGGTTGCGCGAGCGTCGCCGAGCCCGACCTGCAAACCATGACTTGTATTCGTCTTTGTCCGTCGTATCCGTGTGACGAACCACATCTTGCGCATCCATACGGTTTGTTGGCGTTTGCCGATCCTAGACCCGCCCGAAAAGCCACCTCGTTCCGGGAGGCTGTGAACCCCAATATATACCTTGCACGGCAAGTAATGCAACATTCTTCTCGGCTGGAAAAGAATGTTTCACTTCAAGCCGCTCACGGTATAATCCAATACCGCTATTGCCACTCGCGTCCCGACAATGAACGGGAACGCAGATCTAACCAGAAATCCTCCGACCAGTATTCCCTGCCCCAGCACCTCTCGCGTCTCAACCAAATCAGACAGACTCCCCCACGTAGATGGGCAATGCACCACAACACAACCTTTCTTCCCTTATAGTTGCCCGGCAGCAACATGTCAACGATTTGCCGCGAAAGCCTCGCTTCGGGGGGGCTAGTGGTCTGTCCATCTCGACTTTACACGTTGGGTGCCACTGCTGGCTTGTCCAGCAGTGCCGGAAACACGGTTGGACAAGCCAACCGTGGCACCCGTAATTTCAACTTGGACAGACCACTAGATGAACTTCGTTATTCCCGGCATGGGGATCGGGTAATTGCCGTCCGCATCGGGCAACGCGGGCGGGGCGGCGTCGAAGGCATAACGCTCCGGCGATAAATCCTGCCGGGAGTTGATCGCATCATCCCAAGTAATAGCCTGACCGGTGTAATCGACCATCCGTCCGAGGATCGCCATCATCGTGCTGCGGGCCATGTAGACGCCGTTGTTGATCGGCTCGCCCGAGCGGATCGAGGCGAACAACTCCTGGTGCTCTTTGTCGTGCATTTGCGAGCCGGGCGCGGGGCCGGCGTACTGCCAAGGATTCTCGCCTTCGATTCGCGGTTTGTTGTACAGAAAGGCGGTCCCCTTCGTGCCGATGAAGAGGTCGGAAACGTCGTTGTAGCAGCCGGGCATCTGGCGGCAGTAGGCATGGACGCGGACGCCGCCGGGATACTCGTAAGTAACCGCGTGGTGATCGTAGATGTTGCCGTTATTGGGACCGACCCGGACCAGTCGTCCGCCCATTCCCCAGGCCCGCGCGGGCGGCTCGTCGTGCATCGCCCAAGACGCCTTGTCGAGGCTGTGGACGTGCTGCTCGACGTTGAAGTCGCCGGAAAGCCAGGTGAAGTAGTACCAGTTGCGCATCTGGTATTCCATTTCCGTCCACTCCGGCTTGTGGCCGCGATGCCATAGAGGACCGGTCAGGTAGGTCTCCTGGATGCTTTTTATCTCTCCGATGGCGCCGTCGAGGATGCGTTTCATTGTTTCGCACACGCCGAGGTCGTAGCGCCAGCACAGGCCCGAGACGATGCTCAAGCCCTTTTTCTTTGCCTCCTCGGCGGTGGCCAGCACGCTGCGGATTCCAGGGGCGTCGACAGCCACGGGCTTCTCGCAAAAAACGTGCTTGCCGGCGTCGATCGCCGCCTTCAGGTGCATGGGGCGAAAGTGGGGCGGCTCGGCCAGCAACACCACGTCCACTCCGCTTTCGATCAGCTTCCTTCCGGCGTCGAAGCCGACGAAACAGTGGTCGGCCTCTACGGCCACCTTCTCGGGCGATTCCATCCTGAGGGCCTGCTTCCCAAGGGTTTTCAGGCTCCCTTGCAAACGGTCGTCGAAGGCGTCGGCCATCGCCACGAGCTTGCAGTTCTTGTCGGCTTTCATCGCGTTCACCGCCGCGCCGGTCCCTCGACCGCCGCAACCGATCAGACCGATCCGAATCACGTCGTTTCCGTCGGCATGTGCGCCGCGGGCGATCGACAGCCCGCCGGCCAGCGTCCCAGCGGCGGCCAAGGCGGATGTGGTTTTGAGGAAATCGCGTCGATTGCGGGCATGGAGATTGCAATGCTCAGAGTGTCGTGTCATGACATGGGTTCCTTGCACGGCGGCGGGAAGGGAAACGAGGGATTGGGAAGGGAACGTACAATTAGTATACCGATTGGAATGGTCCAGCACAAGCAACGGCCGATGTCGCATCTGTTTAGCGGCCGCCGGCACGGCGGCCAGTGTTCCGCCGTAAGCCGCCGTGCCGGCGGCTGCTAAACGTGCGGCAGTTGTTCTCCGACGCCCTCGAATCGCTACCGCGACCGAGTCATGTATCGCAAAAACTCCGCGTCCAACTGTTTCAACTCGCCGAAGGCCCGGCGGAATTGGTCGAGCCGCTCGTCTGGACTGTCGTAGAGCAGCGGTTTTTTGTGCGACAACATGGCCAGATACGCGACGTACTCCTTCGGATGCTGCCGGATGAGGAAGTACGTCAACGCCCAGGCCTCGGCGTAGGCGTCCAGGCTCCGCTTGGGATCGCGGAACCGGCTGTCGTCGCGGATCAAGGTCTCCAGCGAATCGGCCGGCCGCGCGGCAAGGTAGCGGTAAAACCGCTCCAACCGCGGCCGGTTCACCGAGCCGATGCCCCGCCAACCCTTCGCGCTGCTCAGGTCGGGCGTCTCGAAAAAGACCGCGATTCCCTCGCTAAACCACAGCGGACAGTCGCTCAAGCGGGTGTGCAGGCCGCAATTGAACGCGATCTGATGGGTCGCCTCGTGGACGATCGTCGCCACGGTGCTTAGGGCGTTGGGCTGAGATAGTATCCGGTTGATTTGCGCCGACGTCCGGCTCCGGCCGCCGCCCAGTCCCCGCACCTCGACGCCCGTCAGGTCGTACATCGTCATTCGGTTGGTGTTCATGGCGAAGTAGCCGATGACCGATTCCGCCGCTTCGCCCAGTTCCGGCCGTGAGAACCGCAAGTAGGATTGCCTGTCGGCGAAAACGATCGCCACCAGCGGAAACTCCGGCTCGACCAGCTCGAATCCCTTGCGGGTCCAGAAATTGGTGAACGCCATGTAGAGCCGCTCGAACAACGCCCCGCACCACTGCGCGTAGGCCGAAGAGGTATCGTAGAAAATCAAGTAGTGCGCCGTCTGATGAACGCGAAAATTGGCCGGCAATTCACCCAAGACCCGTTTGACGATCTCCTCTCGGGCGAATGGCTTGAAGGGGACCGCGTCGCTGGTGTGATCGATCTGCTCGTCGGGCGGAATCGCCCAAAGCACGCCGTCCCGGGCTTGCATGAGCAGGCCGCCGTCTTGGGCCTCGACCAACAATCGGCCGGAAACCCCCAGCGTCTTGCCGTCGCGGCTGAACGTGACGTGGTCCAGCGCCGACGACGGCGCGACCAGCGCGAAACAAAGCAACGCGCCGAGAAAGATTATCACGCAAAGGCGCAAAGGCACAAAGAAAGAATGCTTGTCGCAGGAACACAATGCGTTACGCCTCACGTCCGAACCTTTCTTCAGGGCATTCGCATGGCGTCAATAACGGCGGAATTTGATCGGAATGCTCCCTGTTATTGGCTGACTTCCATTATACCTTGCGTTCGGGCGGAATCGCAACACGAACGATTCGCCATTGCGAAGCCGCAAGCGGCCTATGAGGACATTCTTACCGCGCCACGTATTTCGCCGCGTGGACGCGGCGGCTAAACATTTCAATACCACGCCCCTCGTCCCTCGCCCCCCGTCCCTAATTCACGTCGCCGCCGACCATTTTTTGCTCGACCTGATCGGCCTGCCAGGCGATGGCCGACAGCACGCGGCTGACGTCCAACGCGGTGATCGATTCGGCGAGCTGGTTGGTTTGCAGGACGACCATCTCCGCCTCGCCGATCTTCTTGACCGCGAACGCGCCGTGGAGCATGCCGGTGTTGTAGCGCAACAGGTCGGCCGCGTTCTTTTCGTCGTAAGGGCCGCAAACCGACCAGTAGTTCAGCACCGCGTTGCCCGTGGGGTCTTTCTGGCCGAACTCGACGTGGATCACCTGCTTCCGCAACGGTCCGACGGGGACGGTGATCCGCAATGCACCGGCCGACTCGGCGATCTGATATCCGGCCGAGGCGGCGACGGTGCGGACCATGCCCATCGGATCGGCGGTGGCCGCGGCCAGTTTCGAGAAGTCGGGCCCGAGCGAGACGCCGGCGGCGGCCGCGCCGGCGGGCGTGGTCCGCTGTCCGGCCGGCGTGCCTGAGGCCATCGCTTGCTGGAGCATACCGGGCATCATCATTCCGAAACCGGCGCCCATTCCCATACCCATTGCCCCGGCACCCATCCCGCCGCCCGCTCCGCCACCGCCCTGTTCGGCCAGCTTGGCCATGCTGTTGGCGGCCTGAAACTTCATGAAGGCGTTCAGGTCGCCGACCGCCCCCATCGCGCTGCGGGCGTCGATCGCCTTCTGCACTTCCTCCGGCGGAGTGATGGCGTTGATGAAAAAGTCGACCAACTCCAAGCCGTACTTGGAAAACTCCTCGGACACCTTGGCGCGGGCGCCAGAAGCCACCTCGTCGTACTTCGCCGGCAGATCGAGCAGGCTGATCCCCAGCGTACCGAGCAGGTCGGCCAGCCGGGCGACGATCAAGTCCTTCATGTACGAGCTGACCGCCTCGGTGGTGTACATGCCCTGGGTGCCCACCAACGTGTTTATCAACAGCGGCGAATCGACCACGCGGAACGAGTATTTACCGAAACTCCGCAGCCGGACCATGCCGAACTCGGCGTCACGGAAGGCGATCGGCTGCAAGGTGCCCCACTTCTGATCGATGAACGTTTGCTTGCCGATGAAATAGACCAACGCCTGGAAGGGAGACTTTTCCCAGGGGATTGTCAGCAGCCGGGTCAGGATCGGGACGTTGGCCGTGGTCAGCGTGTGGCGGCCGGGGCCGAAGGAGTCCAGCGCCTTGCCGTCGCGTAAGAAGACCGCCTCCTGATTCTCTTGGACGATCAATTGTGCGCCGATCTTGATGTCGGTCGATCCCTCCGGCGGAATCCGCTGCACCAGGGATTGGTTCGCGTCGTCGAAATACTGGATGACTTCCATACGGATGGCCATGAGAAACTCCTTGTGGTTGTATTATATGTTGCACGGGAAATAGTGAAACATTCTTCTCGGATGGAAAAGATCGTTGCACTTCCAGCCGTTCACCGTATATTTTCCGGGGTCAGTGGGCGGTAAACCGCCCACCCCTCTCGGCGCCGCGTGGACGCGACGGCTAAACATTCCGACCACTATCCACTATCCACTATCCACTCCCTTCAACATGTCTTCGCGTTCGTCCCAGCGGCGCTCGATCTCGTCGATCCGGGCGAGCAGTTCGGCCACGGCGGCCGGCACTTGGTCCCGCTTGTCGGGCAACTGCTCGGCGGATTGGGTGAAGGCATCGACCTGCTCGTCCAATGAGGCGTCGTGTTCGTAGACCTCCTCGAGCAACGGCTCGTCGATCCGCACCAGGTCGAAAAATCCGCTGTAGCCCTGCATCGCTCCGCGGATGCGCCCCAGCAGCCGGTCCAAGCGGACCCGCATCCGGTCGATCTGGGGCAGCGAGTCCACCTCGGCGGCGTCGACCAGTTGCCGGGCCAGCTCGTCCACCGCCCGCTTCGACCGCTGGAGGCGATCGGCCAGCCAGTCCCGCTGCAACTCATCGCTTTCGCGGCGATATTCCCGCTCCAAGTAGCCCCGGAAGCCGGGTATGTGCCGCAACACGGTCTCGATAAAATTCCGCTCGACGGCGTGATCTTTCGGTTGGGGCATGACGTGCTCCAAGTAAGGGTGATCGGAAAACATCAGCATCATACTCAGGGCGAGCGGGTAGTGGGTAGTGGGTGTTCGTTTTATATGTCGAATCGTTTTCCAGTGGTCGGTTTACCGACCACCCCTCTTCCTTGGCGACCTGTTTTATCTAGTTGCCCCACTTTCGCTCGAATTGCCCCCCGATTCGCCTTGGCGTAATCCGATGCGGATGCTATAGTCCGCCCTCCTGTCTATTCGTGTGCGTTTCTTAGTTCTTGCCCCCGCGATGGTGGATTTTCGGCAATGACGGACACCGGCGGCAAACGAGTCTGGATCGTGCTCTGCGGTTTGGCGGTCGTGACGGCGGCCGGCTGCGCGGAGATGGACTTCCTGCCCTCCTGGATGCCGTTCCAGGAGCCTGCCTCCGACCAGATGGCGGGCGTGGTTTCGCCGGCCGAGCGGATCGCCGAGTTGCGCGAGCTTTCGGCGAAGGCCGCCAAGTGCAGTCCCGACGAAAGGTTGAAAGTCTCGGAGCGGTTGGCCCGTTCCATTCGCAACGAGCAAGACCCCCTGGTCCGGGTGGAGATCATCCGTGCATTGGGAAGTTATCCCGGTCCGACCGCCGACGCCATTCTGAAGGCGGCGCTCAGCGACGTTGACGTCCAGGTTCGGATAGCGGCCTGCGAAAGCTGGGGAAGACGAGGCGACGACGGGGCGGTGAAGCTGCTCGTCGAATCCTTGCGGAGCGACGTCGATATCGACGTGCGGCTGGCGGCGGCCAAGGCCCTGGGCGAGACCCGCAACCCGGCGGTGGTCGAAGTGCTCGGCGAAGCGCTGGAAGACTCCGATCCCGCCATGCAGTATCGGGCAGTTCTATCGCTGCAACAAGCCACCGGCAAGGACCTCGGCAACGACGTGTACCGCTGGCGGCAATACGTCAAGGGCGAGATTCCCGAACCGAAACCCACGCTGGCCGAGCGTTTGCGGCGGATGTTCTGACGGATGGGCGGCGGGGCGTCGCGCCCTGAGAGCATGTCCTGAAATTGAAATAACCGCATTTAGCCCCGGGTGAATACACCCGGGGGCAAGCGGTTTCACGCGGTCAACCCGGCCCGCCGTGTATTCACGGCGGGCTAAATGAAACAATTTCAGGACACGCCCTTTGTTCCTCAGGGCGTGCCACCCAAATCGCGTCGCGAATCATTCCAGCGTTGGCGTTGCCTTGGAAGGCGAAAAACCGTAACATAAAAGCGGTTCGGATCGCGCTGAGTCGCTCGCGGATTCTCGACCCTCCCCCAAGCCGATCGGCCGGCGCAGCGCATCGGAGTCCAGCACGGAGGCGGTCAGCTCATGCAGCCGATACGTTTTACCGATCAGTTCAAGACCCTGCTGGGCGTGGCCCGGAAGATGGCCGAATCGGCCGACGTGGAAGCCATCCTCTTGCTGTTGGAAGGGCCTGCCGAGTGGTGGCCGCGTCTGAAAGGTCTGCGGGGTAAGGCTAAAGTGGTGGTCGCCGCCGACACGGCCGAAGAGTTGGCCGGCGCCAAGGAGGCCGGTCTGGAGACGGTGCTCCTCGACATGCCCGACAGCCCGGTCAACGAACGCCTCACCCAAGCGGTGCTCGAGGCCGTTGCCGACGACATCCTCACGCCCGGCTCGAGCGTGGCCGCGCTCTACAGCGGTTTCGACGCCGACACGATCGACTCGCTGAGTGTGATCAACCTGGACGAGCATCTGAACCGGCTCACCGGCCGCGATCTGCGGCAACTGGAGACCCGCGTCCCGCTGGACACGCTGAAAATCGTGGTCGATCTGGCCGTGGAGATCGGTCGCGAAGGACGCGAGGGCAAACCGGTGGGCACGCTGTTCGTGGTGGGCGACAGCCGGAAAGTGCTGGCATGCAGCCGCCCGGCCGGGTTCGATCCGGTGAAAGGATACAGCCGCAAGGAGCGGAACCTCGACGATCCCCGCGTGCGCGAGGGGATGAAGGAGATCGCCCAGATGGACGGCGCCTTCATCGTCTCGGCCGACAACGTGGTCGAGTCGGCCTGCCGCTACCTGGACTGTTCGGCCGCCGACGTAACGCTCTCGAAGGGGCTTGGCGCCCGGCATTGGGCCGCCGCCGCCATCAGCCGGGCAACCAACGCCGTGGCCGTCTCGGTCAGCGAAAGCAACGGCACCGTTAGAATCTTTCACAACGGCGAGGTGGTCCTGCGGATCGAGCCGTACTTGCGCCGTCCAATGGTCTGGCGCGAACTCGAATACGAGCCGCCAACGCCCGAGTCAAAGCCGAAGTCGAAGGGGGACGGAGCGGCGTGAGAGTTGTCAGTAGTCAGTTGTCAGTTGTCAGTCGGCCAGTCAAGAACTGATAACTGAAAACTGACAACTGAAAACTGATAACTCATTCCGGCCGATCGATAACCAGGTCCACCTCGAACCGCGTGTAAGGCTGATTGGACTTGATAACGCCGGCCGAACGTATCTTCAGCGCGCCGGCCGGCTGGTTGTTGGAATCGACGGCTTCGTAGAGCGCCACGCCCGGATCGTTCGTCAATCGGCGGGCAAAATGGTAGCGGCCGGTCACCAACCCGATCAAGACGCGCGGGTCGCCGGTGGTGCCGCGGAGCGTGATCCGCTGGACTTGCTGCCGGGCGTTGAAGAAGTAGGTCAACGAGCCGGCCACGTCGCCGATGGCCGTGCCGGTGACCAGCGGCACGCGGTAGCCATGCAACTGCAAGTGGGGTAGTCCGGTGGATACCCGCGGCCAGCGTTGCATCACCCAATCGACGGTCACGTCAAACCGCAACACCTCGTCCAAATTGGGCATAGGCGCGGCGCGCGCCGGCGATGCGTTTTGCCCGAACACGGGCTGCTCACCGGAAGGCAAAGCGACGGGGTCAGTAGTAGAAGCGTTCGGATCGGAAGAAAACGGTTGCGGCGCCGCGGCCGCCGTGTCCGCCGAGTCGGAGAGCCAATTCTTTCGCACCGCCGAAACAACGTCGGAGGCCGAGTAATAACTTACCGGCCCCCCGATGGCCAGGAGCAGTCCTCCCGCGCAGAGCAAAGTCGTTTTGATGCCCATGTTGTTGAGGATCGGCACGAGCGGGTCGGTCACTTTCCGTCAAGTACGGCCAGCCGCCGCGGCTTACCCAGCCGCCCCATCTTCCATCTATTGTCCTCCGCCCTCCGCCTTCACTTTGTTACAACCGGAAAAACCCGCAAGTCTGCCGCATTTTAACACGATAAGTAGTGTAACCGCGGCTTTGAATCCATCAGTCGAGGAGGCACGGATGTCCAGCAAGACTGTTTTCACATTATCAGGCGTCCTGGGTGTGCTGTCGCTGGTTTTCTCCAGCGGATGCAGCACGGTCGCCGGTCCCAGCTTTGGGATGCTCAATTACCCGATCCCGGTGTCGCCATATCTTCAGAAGACGGCGGAGGACCGGTTTTGGGAACACGAGCGTTACGAGCGGATGCCGATCCTCGGGCCAATCACGCCGGGGACTCCCGAGGCCGCGTTGGACGAGCCTTCGGACGACCAAGTGATGCGGGCGCTCGAAAAAGCGCGGACGACGCAGGGCGGTCTGCCGTTCCTCGAAGAAATCCAGCGCAACAACGTGCGGATCGTAAAGGAGAAGATCTCCGACTACGTTGATCCGCCGCGAGTCTATCCGCTGGTCGGCCCGGCGCAGCTCCATCACGTCCACTACAAGTGCATAGTGTACTTCACCGAAGTTACGCGGGTCGGTTGGCCGATCCCGTACACCACCACGGACGAGGAGGCCCAAGAGGTAATCTACATCGACCTCGACCATCTCCACATGGTGGGCAATGTCGACACCGGCGCGGGCAGCAACTACTGACGCCGGCCGCCCTGGGCCGCGAACGAGCGAGTATTGCCTTCACCCCCCAGTGGTCTTGGCCGCTGGGGGGTGTTTGGTATAATTTGAATCGCTATGGTCACCTTGCTTAATAGAATCCTCGCCTTCTGCATACTGGCGGGGGCGCTCCTGGCCGGCGACGCGTCGTTGCGGGCCGGCGAGGCGGACGACCTGTTCGCCGTCGCCGCGGCACACTACGACCGGGGACGTTGGAAGCTGGCCGTAGAAGAGTTTCAGACTTTTCTGCGAAAATATCCCCACGACCAGCGTCGCAACCGGTGCGTCTTTTTCCTCGGCGAGGCGTTGCTCCAGTTGGGAAAGTACGACGACGCCCGCGCCCGGTTCCAAGAATACGTGGGCCGCGAGCCGTCGGGCCAGTACGCGCAGGCAGCGATGTTTCGCATCGGCGAAGCGGCATACCTGGCCGGAAATTATGACGCCGCCAAAGCGGACCTGGACCGCTTTCGGACGAAATATCCCCAAGACCGGTTGAACGCTTTCGTGTTGCCCTATTTGGGCGAGATGGCGCTGGCCGGCGGCGACCCGGCCGCTGCCGCCAAGTTCTTCCGAGACGCCTTGGAGCGGTTTCCCAAGGGCCGACTCCAGGACGATTGCCTCCTCGGCCTTGCCCGCTCGCTGGAAAAGCAAAATCAAACCCAAGAGTCCGAGCGGCTCTATCTGTCCGTGGCGGGCAAAGCGGACAGCCCGCTGGCCGACGCCGCGCAATTCCATCTCGGCGCCTTGCACTATGCCGCCGGGAATCATCGGCAGGCGATCGAGTGCTTCGCGGTATTCGATGACCGCTTGGCCCAAAGCCCTTGGCGCCCCAACGCCCAACTCGGCCGCGGTTTGGCCTTGTTGAAGCTCGACCGCCCCGCCGAAGCGGCAAAACAGTTCGACGCCGTGCTGGCGAAGGACACGGCCGGCGAGGAGCTGTTTCAACGGGCGATGCGCGGCAAGGTTCAGGCAGCGCTGCAATCGAAGGACCACGACGCGGTCGATCGGCTGGCGTCCCAATTCGAGAAACAGTATCCCAACGGTCCAATCGTCGTCGGCGTGCGGCGGATGGCGGCTCGCTCGCTCATCGAGCGCAAGCGGTATGCACAAGCCGTGACGCTGTTGGAGGCGTTGCCGGCCGCGGACCGCGGTGGAACACCGGACCTGGAGGGCCGCTACTTGTTGGCCGCCGCATACGAAGGATTGGACCGCTACGAGGACGCCCTAGCGGCGCTGCTGCCGGTGGTCGACGGCGCTGCCGGACCGCTGAAGGCCGACGCCCAATTGGTCCACGGATCGCTGCTTATGGCGTTGAAAAAGTACGCCGAGGCGACACGGCCGTTGGAGGCGTTTCTTGCCGAAAAACCGGCCGGAGACGCCGAAGCGAAGGCGCTCGGCGGGCTGGCGATATGTTATGCCCGCGCCGGGCAAATCGAGAAGGCCAAGAAACTCTACGCCGAGTTGATCGAGAAACACCCTCGCAGTCCGCTTCTCGCGCCCACGACCGAACACCTCGCCGAGGCGGCCTACGGCGCCGACGACGCCGCGTGGTCCGAGGAACTGTCCAAACGATTGGCCGCCGTCGGCGACTCGGAGGAATACGACCTCAAGGGCAAACTCGGGCTGGGATGGAGCCAATACAAGGCGGGCAAACTGGCCGAAGCCGCGGAGACCTTCGATGCAGTGTTGAAAAACGAGAAAAAACCTCCCGCTGCAATCGCCGCCGAAGCGGCCTTCGTGCGCGGCCGGGCTCTGGAGGAACTCGGCCGCGACGGACCCGCCCTGGAAATGTACGATCTGGTGATCCAACGGCATCCGACAAGCAAGCAGCACCCCGACGCCCTGTTGGCGGCGGCGCTACTATGCAATAAACTGAAACAATCACGGAAAGCGGCCGGCTACTACGAGCGGCTGGCGAAGGATTACCCCCGCTCTCCCAAGCTCGACTCCGTACTCTACGAATGGGCATGGGCCTCGCGGGAACTCGGCGAAGCGGAGCAGGCCGAGCGGCTCTTCCAGCGCATCCACAAGGAATATCCGCAAAGCCGCTTCTGGGGAGATGCCGTATACCACACGGCGCTACGAGCCTTCGAGGTCAAAAACTATGACGGCGCCGGCGTATTGATCGATGAACTACTGAAGGCCGAAGTAGATCCGCGGGTCCGAGAGGTTGCGATGGACCTCCGCGGAAAAGTTGCCGTGGCAAGGGCGGACTGGCCGAAAGTGCGCGATGCCTTCGAGTCGCTGCTCAAAGAGTTTCCCGAAACCAAGCGGCGGCTGTTCGCGGAATACTGGATCGCCCAGGCATGCTACAGTCAGCACGATTACGACTCGGCCGGTGCAAAACTCAAACAACTCGCCGAAAAGGTCAAACGGCAGCGGGAACCGTGGATGGCCGAGGTTCCGCTACGACTCGCCCAGATATCGGCCCTGCAAAACAAATGGGACGACGCTTACGAGATCGCCGTGGAGATCGAAAAGGATTTCCCCGATTTTCGACAACAGTACGAAGTCGATTATCTGCTGGGGCGATGTCTGGCCAATCGGGCCGATTTCGATGCCGCCCGCCGGGCGTATAATCGGGTAATCCGCTCGACGCCCGGCGCGAAGACCGAGGCCGCCGCAATGGCCCAATGGATGATCGGCGAGACCTTCTTCCACCAAAAGAACTACCAGAACGCGATCCGAGAGTATCTGCGGCTGGAAACCCTCTACGCCTACCCAACCTGGCAAGCGGCGGCACTCTTGCAGGCCGGTAAGTGCCACGAGCTCCTGGGCGAGCCTGAGCCGGCCGCCACACTATATCGCCGAATCCTCAAAGTCTATCCCCAAACCACTTTCGCCGATCAGGCAAAGCACCGCCTCGGCAATCTAGGTAAAGCAGGGGGCGGGTAGGCCGCCCTCTACCCCAGGCGTCTTTTTCTCTAGCCCAGGCGTTTACGCCTGGGAAACGGGGATCGAAAGATTTCAATTCCTTTTCCTATCAGCCCCCTTCAGGGGGCCGAACATAATGGATGGTCGTTCCGCCGCCCCAGACGTAAACGTCTGGGCTAGAGAAAATAAATTACTCACCCGCAACACGCCGAATTTACGAATATGACTATGAAGCAATCTTTTCCGCGGGGAAGGATGTTGACGCTGATAATGATACAAGGGGACAAAGCGGCCGCTCGACTCGCCCGGTGGCTGCCGGCAAGTCGGTTCGCCCGCGGGAGTTGTTTAATATGAAATTACATAAGCAAATATTCCGTATTCTAGCCCTGTCGCTGACCGCGCTGGCGTGTCTGTATTGCGTATCGAACGCCCAACTGGCCGGCGCCGCAAGCGATACGGCCGCAGTCGCTCCGGTTAATGTTGATCGGACCGAGACGGCTGAGCAAGCGGAGTCGGGCGACCGGGCCTTCATCCCCACGACCAACCTGCCAAGGATCGTCGAGGACGCCGGGCCATTGATGTACGCCATCTTGTTTTGCTCCTTCCTGCTTGTGGCGTTCATCCTGGAACGGACGGTCAGCCTGCGTCGGCGGCGCGTGATCCCCAAGCCGTTTGTCACAAGGTTCCTGAGCCAGTTGCGCGAGGGGCAACTCGACCGCGAACAGGCCCTGGCGTTGTGCGATGAAAACGGCAGCCCCGTGGCCGATGTCTTCGCCGGAGCGGTGCGAAAGTGGGGCCGGCCCGGCGTGGAAATCGAACAGGGCGTGATCGACGCCGGCGAGCGGGCAACCAACGGCCTGCGACGCTATCTCCGCGTGTTCTACGCCTTGGCCACCGTTGGGCCGCTGTTGGGACTGATGGGAACCGTGCTCGGCATGATCCAAACATTCAACGTGATCGCCGCCGCCGACGCGCTGGGCCGCGCCGGCCTGTTGGCCGGCGGAATCGCCAAGGCGCTGTTGAACACCGCGGGAGGACTGGCCGTGGCCATTCCCGCCTCGATGTTCTACGTGTTTTTCGTCAGCCGCGTCGACCGGCTGGTGATCGAGATCGACAAACTCGCACAGGAAGTGGTCAACGTGATTTCGGCCGAGGAATTGCAAGAGAGGAAAACGCCCATGCCGAAATCGCGGGCGGCTTGAGTGTTTGCTCCGTGCGAAACCGCAAGCGGCTTGCGAGCGATAACCCCAAATTTCTAATCCCTAATCCCCAATCCCTAATCCCTTTGCTCGCCATGCCCCTGAAAACCCATCTCGACGACGAACCGACGCTGAACCTGACGGCCATGCTCGACGTCATGTTCTTGCTGATAATCTTCTTCGCGCTGGGAACGCGTTTCGTCGATGACGAGCGGAAGATAGGCTTGCGAGTGCCCGAGGTCGTCGATCGCGGGACGCTGACCGCGGCGCCTGCCCGAAGGGAAGTAAACGTCTACCGCGACGGCACAATCACCTTGGACCGACAAACGGTGAGCCTCGAACAGCTTACCACGCGGCTGGCCGCCGCCCGGCGGCAATACAACGATCTGGGCGTGTTGGTCCGCGGCGACGCAAGGGGCGAATTCCAGAACGTCGCCGTCGCGCTGGCGGCCTGCAAAGAGGCGGGGATCCGCGAATTGGGCATCACCGTTAGATCAATGCCACCAGAGGAAAGCGCGACCGATAGTCGCGCCTTATTGAGGCGATGAGTTCTTTCCGCACGCACCGCCTGATCGAGTTCCTCGCCGGCATCCCACCGGTGATGGCGTTGTTTTGGCTCGGACTGGCGATTTTTACCGCCGGATTGGCGGTCCTCCTCTATACGCGCTGGGGTCAATACCGGCCGCTGCGCAAGTGCATGGCCTTGTCGATTCTGGCCCACTTGCTGCTGTCCTGCTACGCGGCGACGATCCAGATCATCACGCCCGTTCCAGGAACGTCGGATTCGATCGTCGCAATTTCTTTCGGCGACGAGCGGGACACGGCCGACGGCGGCGCGGCGGCCGCCTTGGCCTCCAAAGCGGACGGGCGGCCGTGGGAAGAGTTCGCCGCCGAGACGGACTTGCAGCCGGATGGCGCCGATTTGCACCGGGCGGACTTCGAGCAGCCGGCGCCGCCGCAGCGCCTGGTCCGCGCCGACTCGCCGCGCCTTCTCGGCGGGCCGCCGTTGGACGGCGTGGCCATCGAAGGCGCAAGGATTATTGAACCCGGCGCGGCGGTCGGGAGAGCCGTGGGGTTGACTTCGATTGGCCCGTCGGCCGAGAAGATCGAAGTTCCGCCCGCCCAGCGACGCGACATTGAGCCGACGGCGCCCGACTCGCCCGCGGCTGCGAAACGGCTGATCGGCGACTCTCCCCCCGCTCCCAAACGAGGGTCGTTGGAGGACGTGCCGGCGACGTTGCTCCAGCGGTTTGCCACGCTGCCGCCGCCGACCGAGGGCGACGATCTCGGTCTGTTGAGTTCCGTCCCGGCCGGCTCGCCGAATAACACGCCGCCCAGACCGCTTCGGGAAGTGATGGGGACTGGGACCGGCTCGGCTGCCGGCGAGGATTCGGCGTATGCCGGCGAAACCTTCGCCACGGACGGCGGACGATCCCCACGGGGCAATCTGGTTTCAGCCGGCCCTGGCGCATCGAAAGTCGGGCTGACTGGAATCCCGCGCACCGACGCCGACGGTCCCAAAACTCTGCCCGACGTCTATCGGCTCCGCGTCGCCCCGAATCGGACCGACGTGACCCGAGGCAACGGCGGCACGGCCGAAACCGAGGCCGCGGTGAAGGCCGCGCTCAAATGGCTCGCCGACAACCAGGACGCCGACGGACGATGGAACCCGCGCTCTCACGGCGGCGGCATGGAGACGAAAGTCTTGGGCCGCGACCGGCAGGGCGCGGGAAGCCACGCCGACACCGCGGTGAGCGGGTTGGCCCTGCTGGCGTTCCTGGCATCGGGAAACACCCATCTCGACGGTCCTTACAGCGAGGATGTCCGTCGCGGGTTGGAGTATCTGCTGCGGACCCAGGCGCCGGACGGAAATCTCGGCGGCCAAGCCGCGGCGTTCGAGTTCATGTACTCGCACGCAATGGCCGCCTGCGCGCTAAGCGAGGCGTACGGAATGACGCGCGACGCCCGGCTGAGGGAACCGGTGCGCCGTGCGGTCGCATACACCATCGCCGCACAAGACCCGACGGGCGGCGGTTGGCGCTACAGGCCCGGCGACCCCGGCGACACCAGCCAACTCGGCTGGCAACTGATGACGCTCAAGAGCGCCGAACTGGCCGGAATCCCCATACCCGAGAAGACCCGCCGAGGCATCATTCGCTATCTGCAGAGCGTTTCGTCGGGTCAATACGGCGGCCGGGCGTCGTACCGCCCCGGCGAGAGCCCGAGCCGGCCGATGACCGCCGAAGCGCTGGTCTGCTGGCAGTTTCTCGGACTCCGCAGGCAGCACCCGGCCGGCAACGAAGCGGGCGACTACTTGCTGGAAGAGACGCCCGGCGAAGGCGATTACAATTTGTACTATTGGTACTATGCGACGCTCGGCATGTATCAGTTGCAAGGCGCCCACTGGCAGCGATGGAACGACGCCATGCGCAACGCGGTGGTCGACCGGCAGGTGAAAGAGGGACCGCTGGCCGGCTCCTGGGACACCAACGCCCTCTGGGGCGGCTACGGCGGCCGCGTCTACACCACCGCCCTGGCCACCTTGACCCTAGAGGTCTACTACCGCTTTCTCCCGCTTTTCGCGGAAGTCGCCCACGGCGATGATCGGACAAATTAACCCCCCAGCCCCCTCTGGGGGCAGGATGCTGCCGTTGACTCTCGGATAACAAATGTCGCAATAGCCGGGGGCTAACAGCCCCCGGAATGTGCTCGAATTGCGGGTTTTCCCTCCGGGGGCTGTTAGCCCCCGGCTATTGTTTATGACATTGTTTTTCTGCCACCTAATATGCTCCGTCATCCAACCGCCATTATCCGTTACCGTGTCCCAGTCCAACGTCCGTTTGACACCGCAAGCGTGTCTATTACAATGTAAGGTATATGGGGCGGGTCATGGATCCGCCCACAAGTTTCCCTCCCCCCATCCTAGAGATAAGTCCATGTTCGGCCTTGGTACTTGGGAACTGTTGATAGTGGCGGTAGTCGTACTCCTGTTGTTCGGCAACCGTCTGCCAAGCGTAATGCGTTCGTTGGGGCGCGGGGTAGTCGAATTCAAGAAGGGAGTCTCCGGAATCGAGGACGAACTTCAACAAGTCGGCCGCGAGAAAGACGACAATCAGGCCGACAAGAGCGCTCCCGACGAAAAGAACGGGTAGGCAGAGCATGGTCATGGCGACTCTGCCCCAAGGTAGTACGATGTGCCCTCTGTTTGCAATTTTCGGCCTCGGTCCGGGGTCTCTGTTGATCATCGGCGTAATCGCGGTGCTGCTGTTCGGCGAGCGATTGCCGGAAGTCGCCCGATCGGTGGGCAAGTGGTTCATGGAGTTCAAGAAAGAGGTCCGCGGTTTCGAGACGGATATCCGCGGCGCGATCGACGCCGCCGATTCCCCCTCTTCCGTCGCGGAATACGAAGTGCCCGAGGACCGCGACGAGGCCACGGCCCCGAAGTTCGAGCCCCCCTCGTCCACTTGAACTCCGCGGGCGAATCCGTTAGACTCCGTTCTATTCGGGCGGCTAGCTCAGTTGGTTAGAGCGCCATCCTCACACGGTGGAAGTCGAAGGTTCGAGTCCTTTGCCGCCCACCTGATAGTTTGTACACTCTCGCATACCCTCGCAATTCTCTGCAAATGTGAGGGTTTTCTTTTTTCTTGCCGCGCCTTGCGACAACCAGTTTTTCTACTTTCGTTTTGATCGCTTCGGCCGTGCGTTGGGACACCTTGTCCAACGGGCGCGGCAAGTCCGGAACCTCTGCGTGTTCTTCGTCGACTCGCAGTCGCGCGAATGTCGATCAATCCTTCGGCAATCGATCGATACGCCGGGTGGCGACGAACAACGCCCAACCGAGCAGCAAGACCAACACGACGATCGCCGCGCCGAGCAGCAGCGGATTATTGAGAACGGCGCGGAACGTAATCGGCGGCGGCTCGGCGGCCGTGTCGGCGACTTCCGGGCCGAGCGCCGCTTCCGAGGGCCGATGCCCTTCGGCGCGAAGTGGGGCCAACACGGCCGCCGCGTCGTAATTCGGCCGCTCGGCGTCGTCCGACCCATAGGCCAGGCGGTAGGTTTCGTCGGCATCGGCGAGGAAGATCGCCCGATACACGTTGCCCCGCGCCGTGACGCCGGTGATCTTCAGCGGCGGATTGTCCTCGTTGCGGATCACGATGCGGTACTCCTCGGCGCGTTGTTCGGGGAAGGAAATCGCCGGCGATTTGTCGCTGAAGGCGCCGAACTCGATCATCGAAACCTTGCCTTGGGCGATGTCCCTCCATTCGGTGCGGCCGCCGCGGGCAACCGGAACCTGGACCTGGACCGGCCGGTTGAAGTTGCGGCTCGATGTCTTTAGCGTCAATTCCGTGATCGGCTGTCGCCGCGCGTCGACGAAAATGTTCGTCGTGTTTTCGGTCAAATCTTCCTTCACCTTCGCCACGGCGACGGTGTAATCGGATTTTCTGTCGCGCCGTTCGAGCGTTTTGCTCCGGTTTTTCCACATTTCGACGCGGTCCATGCGGAAGGGGCGCCGCTCGAGCACGGTCTTTTCGACCCGCTCCACTTCTTCGTTGCCCTGGTACTTGCGGGTCATTTCCCGAATCAGCGATTCCTCGACGTCGGCCACGCCGGCAATCTCCACCGCGTAACGCCGGTATTCGTTCTTCGGCAGCCGCACGTCGCGGTTATCAATGTCCATGAAGCGGGAGTAGTCGAACACCAGCCCGTTTTCCTCGAGCGCCATCCAGTCGAGACCGTCCTTGCTGCCGAATATCCGCACACGGCGTTCGTAGTCCTTTAAGGGCGTGAAGATGCTCAGCCCGTCCGCGCCCTGCTCTCCGTCCTCAAGTTCGAGGATAACCTTCAGGCCGTCGCCCCGTTCGCGCAGCGAGACCACCCGGCTGCGCAACGGTTTGCGGACGGAGTAGTCGATATTCTCGACGACCTTCTCGATCAGCAGGGGCGTCAGCCTGCCTTGGCCGTCGAGCACTCGGAGGTCGGGCAGCCCGTCGCGCGTGGCCGCGAAGACGTCGTCGTCGAAGGTGACGGCGATCATGCTTTCCTCGCCGGTCTCGCCGCGCTCGATCTCCTTGTGGAAGCGAAACGTCTCCAGTTCCGCCGCCGCGGACGGCAACGCCCAGACCAACAGCAGGCACAATGCGGCAGTGCGCGTCATTGCTCGATCTCCTTCTTATCTCGCGCCGCGGCGGGACGACACTTCATGTAGACGAACGAACCGCACAGCACCACGGCCCCCACCAGGATAAAGGCGATGATGCGATAGAACTGATCGCACCGGGCAAGGTCCATGAACAGTATCTTATAGGCCACCATCGCGAACAGCGCCAGGCCGACGTAGCGGACCACGCGCGAGTCTTTCCACATTCCGCCGATGATAAGCCCCAGGGCGAACATCGACCAGAGGATCGACACGCCTCCGGCCCGCAAATCGTGGACGTAATGGTCCAAAAACGTGTTCGTCTCCAGCGTCAGAAACACGAACAGCAGCGCCAGGGCGGCGGTCCCGAACAGATTGCCCGACGATTTCGCCTCAAAATTGTCGGGCGTCGTTCTCAACAGATTCCACCCGAAGACCAGCAGGGCGATCATCGCGCCGAAATCGAGAAGCCTCAGCGCGCCGTCGCGGAATGAATAACCGCTTCCGTAGAGCAAATCTTCTCCAATATGCCAAGCGGGCAGATCGAAGGCGAACAGCTTAATCACCATCCCTGCGACAAAGGCAAACAACAGGACCAGCAACACGTTGTTTCGGTAGACGCGGTACTCGAACAGCAAGAAGGCGCATAGGGCTACCCACAGCAGCGAGAGCATGGGCAACCGCAGCGGCTCGGCGAAAAAGGCCAACGAGCGGTCCAGTTCCAGGTGCAGTGCCAGGAAGATCATTCCCACCACGGCCGCCGCGATTCCGACCGTCACTTCGCGCATGCCGACCAACTGCTTGACGTCGTTTTCCTTTCCGACCGGCAGCAGCGCCCTCGGCGGCGAGCGGCGCATGAGCCACCCCGCCCCGGCCAGCGAGGCGATCGGTATGCCGAAGGTCATCACCCGCTCGACCATTATCCACAGATATTCCCCCACGGGCATATCCATCGCCACGGCGCCGGAATACTGATGCCTCAGATCGACCAGTCCGAACCGGAAAAGCACGATCGCGTAGAGCAGATATGCGACATGGCGGAGGAACTCGCTTTGCAGCTTGCCGGCGATCCAGAGCATGACCAGCGCTTGGATGGCCCAACTCGCCGTGACCCATTGGCTCGACAGCAACAGCGGCATGGTCACCGCCAGGAAGAAGGCCGAAAGCGCGGTGAACGAGAGGAGCAGCTCGCGGTCGTGCATCCGGCGGATGAGGAAGTAGTAGACGTGGGCGGCGTAGAAGGCGGCCAGCGCCAGGCTGACCGCCGCCACCCAATGCTCGCCGTAAGCGTCGCGGACTATCCAGTTGCAAACACCGAAGAAGACCCCGGCGTTGACCAGCAGCCCCAGCACCTCCAACAGCGTTGACTTCTTGCGGTTCACGAAGTTGAACAGAAAGGTCATCGTCGAGAACAGAATGAAGAAGGCTGCCAGGAAGGGCATGACCAGCCAGAAATCTTTCGGCTCGTAGTGCCACCTGTGCATGGTCGTAAAGAGCAGCGAGTAGGCGCCGATAAAGCTGAGGTAATTCAGCAGATGCCAGTTCTTTTTGTAGCTGATCCCCAACACTCCGACGCCGAGGATCAAGAGATAGCCGTACAGGCTGACGTAGGCCACCACGCCGGTCTCGAGCATGATCGGCGTGCCGTAGCCGCCGAGGATGCCCAACACGGCCACCAGCAACGAGTTGAAACGGACGGCGATCCAGCCGGACAGACAGGTGACTATTATCATCAGCGCGAAGGCCGTCTGGTTCTCGATCAAAGGCGGATCGTAGTGGCTGTGGGCGGCAAAGACGGTCAAATAGAGAACGGCGATTCCGCCGCCGATCATCCCCTGGCCGAACAGATGGTATCTTCGGCCGAGCATCCGCGTGCCGGCCACCAGCATCGCCAGTCCGGCCGTCGCGCTGAGCATGACCTGACCGACCTCGTCGATCCATCCCTTTTCGATCGAGTACATCAGGAAGAAGCCGACGCCCATCACCAGGATCAGCACTCCGATGCGCAGCAGCCAATTGCCGGCGATGGCGTACTCGATCGAGACGCCCTCGGGCAGCTCGTCCTCGCCGACGAGAATCCAGCGTCCGATCTTCCGCAGGGTTTCCTTGGCGGCCGTCTCGAAACGGCTCGGCTGCGCGAGAGGCTCGGCGGCGGGTTGCGCGGCGGAGGGGACCGGTGCGGCTTCGGACGGCAGAGGAGCAAGCGGCAACGGCGGCGATGGAGCGGAAGGCTCGGGCGCCACCTCCGGTTGAACCACCGCCTCGACCGGCTCCTCCATCGCCGGCGCCGGCGCAGGTTCCTCCGGCCGAGGTTCTTCGCGTGGCGTTTTGGCCTGTTCCCGCAGCAGGTTGTGCGTCCGTTCCGCGTTCCACTCGATGCGGTTCAGACGGCGCGACAGGTCTTGGTAATCTTTCTCCTGCCGTCCTTTGACGGCGATCAACATCGCCAACAGGACAAACGACAGCACGGCCAACCCAAGCGCCAAAAGAATAATGATAAAGGCTTCCATTGGCGTGGCCCCCCCTTAAGTTGCGTCCAAAGGCCCGAGCAAGTATAGCCTCGAAGAACTGCGGCGACAATCCTGACAAGCTGGGCGTAATTGCCGGCATTATATAACTTCTCGTTCCCACGGTCCTCCGTGGGAACGCGCTGCCCGCAACGCCCCCGCGTCGCCGCCATCGACGCAAAGCGTCGGAAAACGTCGGCTCCCACGCGGAGCGTGGGAACCAGGAGCGATTTCTTTTCCCTTTCCCCATAACAACTTACGTCGATTCCGCCCCATTTTCGGCGATCATTCGGGAAAAACCGTCTGGAAGTGTTAATTATCATAGAAGGAGTAGCCCTTCTCGGACAACCAGGGGAACGTACCGTGAGCACCTCTCGCGCCAACGACGAATTCGTGCGGCGTTTCGTCCGCTCTCAGCAGGACCTCTACGCCTACATCCTCACGCTGGTTCCGAATATCGCCGACGCCCAGGACATCCTTCAAGAGACGGCGATCGCGCTTTGGGCAAAGGCGGACGAGTATCGGCTGGAAGCGCCGTTTATGCCTTGGGCGACCCGTTTCGCTTGGTTTCAGGTCCGCAAGTTCCGCATGTACCAGGCCCGGCGGCATCGGCACGTGATCGCCCTGAGCGACGAGGCGCTGAGCGTACTGGCGGCCGATCGAGCCCGGTTCGAGTCCGAGACGGCCGACCGCGACCAAATTCTGCAACAGTGCGTCGATAAACTCGCCGACGACGATCGATCGCTGCTCGGCCAACGCTACGACCAGAAAATATCGATCCGTGAAGTCGCCCGCCGGCACGGCGTGGAGCCTGCTCAACTCTACAAACGTCTTGGACGGATCCGCCGGTCGCTGCTGGACTGCATCCATCAAGCCACTTCGGAAGAGCGGAGCAAGTGACCGTCATGCCGGCAGACGACCGTCCCATCTCCGAACTGCTCGCCTCACTCTGCGACGAGACCATCTCGACTGAAGAGATGCAACGTCTCGACCGACTGATCCTCGCCGACGCCGAGGCGCGTCGTCAATATCTGGAATACCTCGACCTGCACGCCCGACTGAGTTGCAGTTTTCACCGGCCCGCCGAGCCGATGTTCGGCAAACCGTTCGGCAATTGGGCGGAGAAAGAGCTTGTCGGCGCGGCAGTTGAACATCCCGTTGGCGCGGCAGTTGAACTGCCGCACCAGCCCGAATCCCGAACCCCCAACCCCGAATCCCCATTCCCGCCGATTATCCTTGATCTCTCTCCCACTACCCACTATCCACCGTCCACTTCTGACTTTATCGGCAGTTGGGCGTTCGCCTGCATGGTCGCAACGGTAATCGTGGGCGCGATGCTGCTGGGGTTCTGGGCCATAAAAGTCACCCACCACCAGCATTTCGCCACGGCGCCGTCGAAGTCGGTTCCGTCGGACGCCAGGCCGGAGTTTGTCTTCGTCGGCCGCATCACCGGGCTGGTCGACGTGAAGTGGTCGGATGATCCGCGATTCCTGCCGCCGCTGGGCTTTGGCGCCGTGCCCCTGGGCCGAAAATACAAGCTCGACGCCGGACTTATGGAAATCACTTACGACTCCGGCGCGAAGGTCATCCTTCAAGGCCCCTGCACCTACGAAGTGGAATCCAGCAGCGGCGGCTACCTCGCGCTGGGAAAACTCACGACAAGAGTGGAGAGTGGAGAGTGGAGAGTGGAGAGTGGCGGAAGTTCGGCAAATCAGAAATCA
>JAHIKV010000199.1 GCA_018897395.1 Planctomycetota bacterium
ACCGTCTTGGAATTCCCCTACCGCGTCGCCTTCGGAGAATAGACGAGTTCGCGCAAATGTAGTGGAAACTTTGGCCAAAAATCGAACGTAAGTCCTTTGCTATCAACGAATCGACTCCCACAACTCCGTAACTTGGGTTAACGGCGGCACCGTTAGCAATAGCGACGGCGTCATCGGCTATAGAGAGATCGCAACGGGTGTGGTAACGGTGGACGGAACCGGTTCAACCTGGACCAACAGCGGATACCTGAGCATCGGCACGACGAGGATCGATCCCGACCGGCCTCCACATACTGGCAAGGGAACGCTTAGCATTACTGGTGGTGCTGCTGTCTCGGCGTCATGGGCTTCGATCAATACCCAATCGTTGCTGGCGATTGACGTTGGCCGCGGCAGTTCGCTTTTGGTCGACAGCGGCAATGGGGAAATCGGCAACGACGGGACAGTTCGCGTCCTTGCCGGGACGGGAACGACGACCGGTAGCGTCCATTCGCCCATCTCCGCTGGAACTTGGGATGGCAGCGGCATCTATCAGGCCGTCGGCGGAACGTGGGATGCGACGGAACACCAGTTTACCGTCTCAGACGTACAATCGGGCGTCTCTGGCTCTGTGGCAACGATCGATCTGAACGAGATGCAACGGCTGTTGATCGCCGATGGTGGGACCGGTTGGTCGCTCGGGGCGAGCTTCTTGGCGATGGATGTCTCCACCACGCTGAACTTCACCGCCACGGCCATCGACACACTCGACGGCCTGGAATCGCTCCTCGGTTCCGGCGAGTCGGTCTTGGGAGCATGGAACATCGAACTTGACGGCGACGGATATACCACGGGCGATCCGGCCTATCTCTCTTTCGACATCGGCGCGGGCTACTCGCGCAGCGGCCTGCAAGTCTGGCACTACGACGGATCGCAGTGGACGAACTACGCCGCCAGCGACCTCACCTACGACGGCACATACGCGAGTTTTACCGTGACTGGTTTCAGCGGCTACGCCGTCTCGACCGTACCCGAGCCGGGGACGCTGGCCCTCTTGCTGGCGGCCGGATTGGGGCTGCTCTGGTACGTCCGGCGGAAGCGGCGGTAACGAAACGGAACGCTAATCTCCGCTAATTACCGCCGCACGCGCCGCGTGGACGCGGCGGCTAAACAGGGTCGTCGGGCCGACGTCCGCTTAACTTTCCTAATCCCTAATCCCCAATCCCTAATCTCTCTCCCCTGCCCTCTCAATACTCGACCCTCACCAAAAAGAGTCCTTGCGGCGGGGCGGTGGGGCCGGCGGCGCGGCGGTCCGCGGCGCGGAGGACTTCGCCGGGCCAGCTCTCCGGCCTCTTGCCGCAGCCGACTTCGACCAGTGTGCCGACGATCGTGCGGACCATGTTGTAGAGAAACCCGTCGGCCTCGACCTCGATGACGATGGAGTCGTCGGAATCGGAACTGCACGCTCCCTGCGACCGCAGTCGCGGGGCGTTGCAGCAATCTCGGACCCCCAATTCCCAATCCCTAATCCCTAATCCCTCGCCCCGGCGGATCGAGATGTCGAAAACGGTCCGCACACTGGTCGCCCGCTTCGCCCCGGCGGTCTCGAAGCTGCTGAAGTCGTGGGTGCCCAGCAGTGCGACGGCCGCGCGGCGCATCGCTTCGGCGTCCAATCGGCCGCGGCGGTAGTGCCAGGCGTAGTGCCGCTGGAAAACGTCGCGGACCGGCCCGTCGTGGATCGCGTAGCGGTAGCGCTTGCGCCGGGCGTGGCTGATCGGATGGAAACCCTCGGGCGCTTCGGCCGCCTCCAGCACGGCGACGTCCGGCGGCAGGTTGGCGTTGATCGCCCGATGGAGCACGTCGAGCGGCAATTTACATTCGGTGCTGAAACCGACCACCTGTCCCAGCGCGTGGACGCCCGCGTCGGTTCGCCCGCTGGCCAGCACGCGGATCCGCTCCCCGGTTACTTTTTCCAGGGCGTTTTCCAGCGTTTGCTGCACGGTAGTTCGGTCGGGCTGATACTGCCAGCCGGCATACGCCGTGCCGTCGTAGGCGATGGTGAGCTTGATGGTCCGCATCACGGGCTGGCCGCCGTACCGGCGGCCGCTAAACATTTTTTCCCCGCGAGCGCAGTCGCGGGGCGTTCCGTTACTCAATTCCCTCGTCCCACGCCCCACGTCCCTCACCCCCGCACCAGCAATTCCGCGATCTGCACGGCGTTGGTGGCTGCGCCCTTGCGAAGATTGTCGCTCACGCACCAAAACGCCAGGCCGTTCGGGCAAGAGAGGTCCTCGCGGATTCGACCGATGAACGTCTCGTCGCGCCCGTCGCAGTTGATCGGC
>JAHIKV010000200.1 GCA_018897395.1 Planctomycetota bacterium
AGGCTACCGGCATATGTCGCAGTTGCTCAAAGCGTTGGACCGCATCGTTCTTGAAAAAGGACTTGACGAAAACCGGAAGATCGCGTGATAATCGTTCGAGGAATCGCCTTCCTCTTTTCAACTGTCAAAGGGACATCCTCCTAAGTGTTATCGAAGGCAGGATCGCACAGCAGCAAGGTAATAAAGTCAAAGTTGATATGTCTATCAGGAAAAACATCGTAATTCCCCAGCTTGAACAGAAGCAAGAGATCACGGAACTGGACCAGAGGATCACCGGGCTTCTGGAGAGGCGGTCCTGCTTGGCGGGACTGGTGCAGTACCACGATCCAATCAGCGGAAAAGTTTACTCCGGAGACATGATTCTCGTGGACTATGCTTCACATCTTGGCGGTGAGCAAGTTGAAGAGTGGTTTCAGAAGTAAGGATGAATACGTTAAGCCATCCCATTTTTCGGAGTCCGAAGAATCGACCGAATTACGAGAAAACCGACAAGGGAGCTGAGGGATTGGTTGGTCGGCCTTGCCAGTGCTTGGGGCTTGCTTGACGTTCCATCATGTTGCGGGTAGAAGTGGCTGATGGCACATCGGAAGATGGTGCGGCAGTGCTTCGATGTGATGGTTATTCACCGATTACCCGAAGGAGTCGTCACCCGATAAGTTCCACATAAACACTGGCATAGCCAGTGGCACACTTGCGTTCATGGTATTGAAAACACTGCTGGACAAGCCAGCAGTGGCACCCGGCGCTACAAAATGTCTCGCTCACGAAGATCGCCAGCCATTTTATCGAGAGTGTCCGGATCATCGCTTCGCCAAATAGCAAACAGAATCATCAATTCGCCAGGAATCTTGAAAAGAGCGGTAACAGATGGGATTCCAAGGAATATAATCACGAAAGCTATCCCGATGATGTTTCGTAATTCGTAAACGAAAAAGATCCAATATGTGAGCCAGATGGCAAAGGCCAGAAATGCCAATCCGGCGATTAACTTTAGCGTACACCAAAGCTTCACGGAAGTAGGACTTTTACGCATAGCCATTCGACCTTATTTCAGGCGGATGTAGGCGTCGATATGGGATATAATAGGATATAGGGTGGAAAAGGGGATAAGTCCAATTATTGGCGAGCGGGAGCGCGGGGGGCTCCGATAGCTCGGCTATCGGGGTAGCGCAGGCACAAGAGGGATTCCGCACGGTGTGAAGAACCTCTTGCTGATTTTGCCTTGTTCCCATGCTCCGCATGGGAACACACTGCCCGGATGCTCCGCATCCGTGACGTTTGAAGTGCCGGAATCGGAAAGCAGCTTGACAGGCGAGGGCAGCCCGCTAAATTGAGGGAAGAATTGCCGTGTGCGGTTGAGGAGAGTGGACATGTTGGCCGATGGAGCATTGACGTTCAAGGAGTTTGTCATGCAGGAGCCGCTTCCGTTGGCGACCATTCATCGCGCGGTGCTGGAGTTTTTGCAGGGCGCGGACGACGCGGTCCTTTTCGGCGCGCAGGCGGTCAACGCCTATGTGGACGAGCCGCGGATGACGCAGGACGTGGACATTGCCAGTCCCCGGGCCGCCGAGTTGGCCGAACAACTCCGTATTCATCTGAGCGACCGATTCAACGTCGCCATCCGCGTGCGGGAAATCGGCGAAGGGCGGGGTTACCGGTTGTACCAGCTTCAGAAGGCGGGGAACCGTCATCTGGCGGACATTCGGCCGCTGGCGTCAATGCCGCCGACGCGGCGGATCGGCGACGTGCTGGTGGTCGCGCCCGAGGAGTTGATCGCCGGCAAGCTCATCGCCTATCGCCGCCGCCGCGGGACGCCGAAGTCGGGGACCGATTGGCGCGATCTGGCCGTGTTGTTGCTGGCCTTTCCCGAATTGAAGACGAGCCGCGGACCCGTCCGCGACCGCCTCGAAGCGGCCGGAGCGACCCCGGAGATTGTCGCCGCATGGGAACAGTTGGTCGTCCAGCATATCGAGGCCCAAAAGGACGAAGACGAGTTTTGATCCCCGCCGACCGTAACTTCTCCGAAAGAAAGTTACGACCATGTCGGGTGCAGAGTAGTCGTAGGGTGCGTCCGCGACGCACCATCTGTGTGCGTATTCGTTCATCGTGGTGCGTCTTGGACGCACCCTACGTTGCTACGTTGCTAACATGGTCAATCCGCTATTCGCTCTCCATCGCCCGCAGCTTGTAGATCAATGCCCGGCGGCTGATGCCGAGCTTCTTCGCGGTTTGCGTGCGGTTGCCGCCGCACTCTTCGAGCGTGGCGAGGATGGTCGCCCGCTCTACTTGCGAGAGCCGGCCCGCCGGCGCCTCGTCCGATTCGCGGTCCGCAGCCAAGGCGGCCACCTTCGGCGGGAGGTGTTCGGGCAAGATCACGTCGCCGCGGCAGAGCAGACATGCCCGTTGAATCGCGTTGCGCAATTCGCGGACGTTGCCCGGCCAGCGATAGGCCAGCAAGCACTGCGTCACCCGGGGCGAGAGCCGGACCGGACCGCCGGCGAATTCCACGGCGAACCGGCGGGCCAACGGAAGCACGTCTTCCGACCGCTCGTAAAGCGGCGGGACAATCAGTTCGACGACGTTTATGCGGTAGTACAAATCGTCGCGGAATTTACCGGCGCGGACCGCCTCGCCCAAGTCGCGGTTGGTGGCCGCCACCAGCCGGGTATCAACTTCGACGGCTTGCTCGCTGCCGACGGCCGTTATCCGTCCCGACTCAAGCGCCCGGAGCAGCTTGGGTTGCAAGTGCATGGGCAGTTCTCCGATCTCGTCGAGAAAGAGCGTTCCGCCGTCGGCCGCGCGAAAGTAGCCTTGCCGGGCTGCGTCGGCCCCGGTGAACGCCCCGCGCGTGTGGCCGAACAATTCGCTCTCGATCAGCGACTCGGGCAAGCCGGCGCAGTTGGCCACCACCAGCGGACCTTTCGACCGCGGACTCCAGCGGTGGATCAACTCGGCCACGACCTCCTTGCCCACGCCGCTGGGGCCGAGGATCAGCACCGGGGCGGTCGATGGGGCGACCACGGCGGCCGTCTCCAGCACGTGCCGCATCGCCGCGCTTTGGCAGACGAACTCCGGCGGCAGATCGGGCACGGCCCTTTCCTTCGGCGACCGCTCGCCCGCCGTTCCCACCGCGTCGACGATCGCCGCCTCCAACTCGTCGAGGTCCAACGGCTTGAGCAGGTAGTCGTCGGCGCCGCTCTTGATGGCCTCGACCGCCTGACGCAGCTCGCCGTGGGCGGTAATCAGCAGCACCGGCAAATCACCGGCGATATTGCGAATCTCTCCCAGGGCGGTAATGCCGTCCATGCCCGGCAGCCGGACGTCCAGCAGCACCATGTCCGGCGCTGAGCGTCGGATCATCTCCAACGCCTCTTCGGCCGAGCCGGCTTCGGTCGTGTGGAAATCGAGCGAACCGACGAAATCGCCCAACAGACGCCGCTGAGCCGCGTCGTCGTCGACCACCAGAATCGTGCGTTGCGTTTCGGTCATGAATCCCATCCGAGTTTTATGTTTTCTGGTTCCCACGCTCTGCGTGGGAACCCACTCGCTCCGACGCTCCGCGTCGGTGTGGGGGCGACGCAGAGCGTCGCGGGCGGTGCGTTCCTACGGAGACCGTGGGAACGAGGAAAATCCGAGTTTTACATTTCAAATTTTACGGTGGCTCTACGGTTCCTTCCGTTTTGTTGTGCCGGTGATATAGATTTCACCGTCGCCGAGCCGTAGGGTTTCGATCCGCATGATCCGGCCGCCGTCCTCGTTATTGGGCAACGAAAGCAAGGCCACCGGGTCGTCGCCGCCGCGGCGCCATTCCAGGTGGAGCTGCATTTCGCGGGCCGCCTCGGAGACGCGGTCGAGCACTTGCCCCAGCGGCACGGGCAGCAGGCCCGCCCTGGCGCGGACGATCCGCAGGGCAACCACGTTCGGCTCGGGGACGGAAGGGGCGATCGTCAGGCTCAATATGCTTTTCGTGCCATCCTGCTCGAAGCGGCAGGCAACGGTGATTCCGTTTTCGTCGATCGCCACGCGGGGGTCGCGGATCGTCGGCGGCAGGGCGTTCGGATGGTTCTTCTCCAAATCGACCGCCAGCCAGCCGTTGATTTCCTCGGCGGTGACAATCGCTTCCCAAGGCCCTTCCTTGTTGGCGGCGCTTTCGAGCGCCGCGGCCTGGCGAAGCATCCGGTCGCTCCCCTTTTCCAGCTTTCCCCGGGGGATTTCCATTGCCTCGCGGTAAAATCCCGGCACGTGCCGCGCGGCGATGTAAAGCATCAACAGGGCGAGCAACGCCAGCACCGCGAAGCAGCCGAGCAGCAGCAGAGACACACGGATTCTGAACGTCATGGCGTTCTCCCGCCCTTTGGCGAACCGGACTTCTTTTGGAAATACTGGGCCGGGGTTTGAACCAACACACCGCCGAGGCGTTTGCCGAACCAGCGGCCAAAATGACGTTTGTCGCCGGTCAGCAAACGCGTAGCCCGAGCCGAGATTGCAGCCGCCAGGATCGGTCGATCCTTTTCGGCCAAGTCGAGCTTGGAAAACAAGCCGGGGAACTCGGACACTGCCCGATCGGGCACAATTTCCACCGCCTTGATCAATCGGTCGAGCCGCTTCAAGCGATCGGTCTCGCCAAGGTTGCGGCGTGCTTCCTCCAAGGCGTACCCGGACGTGAGCAATCGAACCTCCTTCAGCCGCCACAGTTTAAGGAAGTAGTTCCCCGGGGCATAAGCCGCTGAAAAGAGCACATTGGCGTCCAAGAACAAACGGTCCAAGCGTCAGACTCCCGGCGGTTTACGATGATCGATTTTACACGGGTCGAGTCCCATCCCGCGTACCTCCTTGACCGCCCAACGGTAGTCCTTCTTAGTGACCGCGCC
>JAHIKV010000332.1 GCA_018897395.1 Planctomycetota bacterium
GCAACGCCCGCAAGGCGGCAGCCGCGGACCAGGCGGCCCGGGAGCGGGATATCGCCGCCTGCCGGCGGGTCATGTATGACTACGCCTACGCGGAGAAGGGAAACTGCGAGGACGTGTGGTGGGTCAACTTCTCCATGAATAACGAGCGCACCAGTGCGACGGGGAAGCTCGAGGGGCTGGTTACAGTACACACGGACCCCGATCGCGCCGGACAAAGAACATATTTTTTCCTGACCGCCGAGAAGCGCGGCGGGCAGTGGGTCGTTGTCGACTACAGTTACGAACACATCCTGTCAACCACCCCTCCCTGAAGGGAAGGGGCTTGCAAAAGCCTCTGGTTGACTAGAGGGCTTGTAACACCCAAGGAGGTGTAACGATGCAGAAGTTATTGGGAAGCAGGACAACCGACACACCCAGGAATACATCCCTAGTTCCTGGCTCTGTGGTCAGTACTCTAAACAGTCCGCGAGGGGTGGTGGACAGTGATGCTGACTTCGCAACTCCCGATAACAACCTCGAAGGGACCCTTACCGGGAGAGGACGCCCGGGGCGGAACTCGGGAGTATCCGCCGTTTACGTCCTCAACATGAGAGGGGAGCCTCTGATGCCGACGGCTCCGAGGAAGGCGAGAGTCCTTCTCAAGGAGGGGAAGGCGAAGGTCGCCAAGAGAACCCCCTTCACCGTTCAACTCCTTTATCCGACCGGAGAAACGAAGCAACCCGTCTCTCTGGGCGTTGACGCCGGATACTCGAAAGTCGGGCTGTCTGCGGTTGTTCCGGGAAAGAAGGAACTCTTCTCTGCCGAGGTTCAACTGCGGGGCGACATCGTGAAGCTCATCTCCTGCCGACGGACTTACAGACGGGCCCGGAGGGGCCGGAAGACGTGGCACCGCAAGCCAAGGTTCCTCAACCGGAAGAAGCCTCAGGGCTGGCTCGCGCCCTCGATCCGGCACAAGCTCGATAGCCACATCAGAGTTATCCGTGAAGTCCAGAAGATACTTCCCGTCACGAGTATGGCGGTCGAGGTTGCTGCCTTCGACACACAGAAGATCATAAGCCCGGATATCGAGGGAACCGGATACCAGACCGGGCCACGGCGGGGCTTCGAGAACGTTCGCGAGTACGTCCTTTTCCGGGACCGGCACACCTGCCGGCACTGTGGGGGCAGTTCTAAAGACCCCGTCCTGGTCGTGCACCACATTGAGTCCAGGCAGACGGGGGGAGACAGACCCGTGAACCTTCTTACCCTCTGCAAGTCTTGTCACGACGCATATCACCGGGGCGATATCGAAATCACGGCGAAGCCCGCCAAGGGGTTCAAGGCTGAGGCTTTCATGAACACCGTCAGGTGGAAGTTGGTCTCCTTCCTGCGAGAGCGGGGGAACAACGTGTCTCCCACCTTCGGATACATCACGAAGTCTAACAGGATAAGCCTCGGGCTTCCCAAGTCCCACACTAACGACGCTTTCGTGATAGCTGGAGGTGACGGCCAGGCCCGGTCTTTGAACAGCTTTTTTATCAGGCTGGTCCGGAGCAACAACCGGAAGCTTCACAAGGGGGCGAGAAGTCATATAAGAAACACCGCTCCGAGGTTCGTCCAGGGGTTTCAGAGGTACGACAAAGTCCTTTACGCCCCGAACGGAAACAACCGCGAAGAATGCTTCGTCTTCGGCAGGAGGTCTTCCGGGTACTTCGACCTTCGGAAATTGGACGGAACGAAGGTCCACTCTTCGGCTGCCGCCGGGGATTTGGTTCTGCTTGAATCAGCGAATACACTCTTGACGGAAAGGAGGACGGCGGCTTTCCTCCCCCACCTGAAGGAAGGGGTCTCCAGCCGCCTTTAGAGATGAAATCACTACTCAATCGAACTACCACTTTTCTGGCGGCGGTGACCCTTCTGGTTGCCGCCTGCGTTGCCGTCCCACCCCCCGCGCCAGCGGCGACCTACAACCAGACGCACTGGGTAAAGAGGAGCATACCCGGCGCGGCAGGCAGCATCCGCGATATCCAGGTGCAGGCGGGAACCCCCGAGCGCGTCAGCGCGGTCGTCTCCGGGTCCACCAACCTCTACTCCAGCCAGGACGGCGGCACGACGTGGAGCCAGACGCCTTCATTGTCCGGGACCCCCTTCCTGGCGCTGGCGGAAAGCAAGTCGATCCCGGGCGAGTTCTTCGCGCTGGACTCCAACGTCTATACGTACAGGAGCGTCAACGGGGGCGGGTCGTGGTCGAAGGTCTCGAGCTTCGCGCCGCCCGCGTTCAGCCTGGACACCGGGCCGAACCCGAACGGCCTGGTTGCCACCACCGGTGTTGCGTCCATTCAGTACACCGTCGACAAGGCGTCAAGCTGGAACTCGGTGGCAAGCCCCATGACAAACTCGAGGGCGGTTGCGGGAGACCCCGACACCGCCGACGTCTTCTACGCCGCGGAGCATACGGCACTTCCGGCCCCGGTCTACAGGAGTGGCAACGGGGGCCAAACCTGGGCGGTATGCGGAAGCTTACCCAACACGGTGCACGTGACCTCGATGACCGTCTTGCCGTATGGCGGTCCGGTCCTCGCCGCCACCGACACGCCCGCGGTCGACTGCCTGTACCGGTCCAACGACGGCGGAGTGAACTGGGCCGCGTCCGCTACCGGTTTTCCCTCGGGCACCAAGGTCTTCTCTCTTTCGGTAAGCGGCACGTCCCCGTATATCGCCTACGCCGCCACCGACAAAGGTGTCTTCGCGAGCTATGACTACGGGACCAGTTGGTCCGACATCAGCGGCGACCTGCCCGCCAAGGGCTACCGGAGCGTATCGGCATCCGGCGGCCCATTAAACGCCGTCTTCGTGGGAGCGCATGACGGCACCGTGTACCGCACCATCTCCCCTTTCCTAACCGGTATATACCCGGACTCGGGAAGCGTCGGAGACCTGGTAACCCTGTCAGGCGTCAACCTCGGCTCGGGAAGTGGCTCCCGCGTTTCGTTCGCGGGAGTTGACACCACCGATTGCGTCTCGTGGTCCGACGACCGCGTTCGGGTCTACGTCCCGAAAGGGGCGCAGTCCGGTGGCGTGGCGGTAATCACCCCGGAGGGTTGCTCCAACGCGGTCGATTTCACGATCACCTCCCCCGTCGAGTACAACTGGTACCTGGCGGAGGGGTGTACCGGGATAAGCGAGGAGGGCAACTTCGAGACCTGGGTCCTGGTTCAGAACCCGGGCGGGAGCACCGCCACCGTGACCCTCACCTACATGACGCCCGGAGGGGTGATAAAAGGTCCGTCTCTCCAGCTCGATCCCAACACCCGTCAGAGCGTGAACGTGGCCGACACCGTGGACAACGCCTGGAGCGTCTCCACCAAGGTGGAGTCCAACCACCCGGTCATCGCCGAGAGGTCCATGTACTGGAACACCCCCGATGTGTACCGGCAGGCGGCGCACGACTCCATCGGGGTCAGCGCGGCGTCCAAGACCTGGTACCTGGCTGAGGGGTGTACCGGGATAAGCGAGGAGGGCAACTTCGAGACCTGGGTCCTGGTTCAGAACCCGGGCGGGAGCACCGCCACCGTGACCCTCACCTACATGAC
>JAHIKV010000201.1 GCA_018897395.1 Planctomycetota bacterium
CCACGCCGGGTAGTTCGACCAGAACCAGCACGTGATCGTCCTCTTCATGGATGTCGACCAACGGCTCTCGAATGTCTTCGCCTGGGGGGCTGTCCGGCATGTTGCGGCGGACGTTGCCGAAGGGTTCCACCTTCAGTTCCGTTTGGCCTCGATCGCCCAGTCCGGTCTTGACGTTGATTCCGTAGACGCCGCGGACTTTTCCGCTGGCGTCCTTGAAATCGCCGGATCGGGAGAGTTCCTCGCCGGCTTCGGCCAACTCGCCCAGTTTTTCGATCAGTCCGCCCAGCCCGCCCAGCAACCCGCCCAAATTGAACGAGCTTTTAACGGCATTGTCTTTTGTTTTCGATGGTTCCTGTTTTGTGTCGTCTTCGCTTACTTGTGCCACGGCGATTTCCCTTTCGTGTTTATGTGGTACTTTGCGTCGGATCGTCATTCTTCCACACTATATAATAAGTTGTGTCGGCGGCGAATGTCCCAAACATTCTCCAAATACGCATGCGAAAAATTCGCGCGTACGAGTGACGGTAGAAAATGTCGCATAACTTATCGCGATTGTCTACTCCACGGTAGCGTTTGTTCGCAGTGCATGCTCCATTCTCTCCCATTTTTCACGCGGCAACTTGCGGAACTTAGGTTGGGTGCGAAAATTAACTTGACTGCGCAAAAACTCGGCCTAATGTTCATTTCAGCAATGGACCGCAATGTGACGATGTCACGCTTGGCGGTTCAGCGGCAAAGAAATCGTGTGAGAGTAGACCCAGTTGATTCCGCACCTGGATGACGTTAATCCGAGGTGGCTGAATCGCACTTAACGATGAGGAGAGTTTTCCATGGCTAGTATTCAGAAGTCCACAGACTCGTCCAGCTTGGCCGAAGTGGTCGATCGTATCCTGGACAAGGGTATCGTGATCGACGCTTGGGCAAAGGTGTCGCTGGTCGGCATCGAGCTGCTGACGGTCGAGGCCCGCGTGGTCATCGCCAGCGTCGAGACGTATCTGAAGTACGCCGAGGCGATTGGCCTGACCGCCAGCGCCGCGGCCCCCGCGTGAGTGGAGTTACCCGTTGTTGGGGCGGCAGTTTAACTGCCACCCCAGCGCGGCAACTTGTTGGGGCGGCAGTTTAACTGCTACCCCAGCGCGGCGGTTACTGGCAAACGTTGTTGGGGTGGCAGTTAAACTGCCACCCCAGCGCGGCAGTTACTGGCAAACGTTGTTGGGGTGGCAGTTAAACTGCCACCCCAGCACCGGCCGGTGATCCAATAGCCATGGAAGGCTCCCGCTCGAAGCAGGGCCGGCCCGGCCGTGGTTGGCTGGGGCAATAACGCGGCCGACCATAAGTTGGCCGGCCCGCCTTCGAGGCGGTCGGTTTTTAGCGAATTGAATTTACCGGGGAGGCCGAAACCGCCTTTCCCGCCTACACACGTAACCACATTCACGATTGAGGAGTTTCTCATGGCGACCTTTACCGAAGACTTTGCTCGGATGCGAAATGAGTTCGACAACTCTTTTCAAGAGCGGAGAGAGTTTGTTCAAGGCGTAATCGACCACGAGGTCGAGGACGTCAAGAACCGAAAGGAGTTTTGCAAACGGAATCAGAACGAGACGGCTGCGATGCTCAACAGCCACCGGCAGTGGATAAACGGGACTCTCAAGCCCCTTGTTGCGGATCTCACGGCTGGTGGAAAAATATTCCGCAGCCACGCGTGACGACTCCGCTCGGCTTGCAAACACAATATCAAGGAAGCGAGAGACCCGCGGCGGTTTAGGATGAACAATGGGGGACAGCGAGCGGTGAGTGGCGAACGGTCCCGACGATGTCGGCAACCGTTTGCTGCTCATCGTTCGTCCCTCGTTTTGTAGAAGTTGAGATTCGGCGCACTAAGAACCAAAGATCGCGCCGGCCAGAGCGAGTATTTTCGGAGACCGTTCAAGTCGCGCCTAGCAATTATCCGACGAATGAATCAACGAGTGAATTCAACGAATAGACAAGATAAACGAACCAAACCGAAAGGAATCTATTCATGACCACGGCGACACGGAACGCCCCGACCCAGACCGAAGTTCTGGCTCCCATGTCAACCGAACTGTGCGATCAGGCCGAGGAGTATCTGCGTGAGGCGCAGGGGGACGTATCCCAGCGCTCCGCCGAGATACGGCCCGAGCGGGGCGACGAGTTCGTCCTGACTCCGCACATCGAAGAACTGGCCGGGCGGGCGTTGGCCTACCTGGGGGCCGGGTTCCCCATCAATCTGGAAGGCGTACCCGGCACCGGCAAGACCACCGTGGCCTTGTACGTGGCCGAGCGGATCGGACGCCCGGTGAGCATGATCCACGGCGACGACCAGTTCACCAGCGCCGACCTGGTCGGCAGCGACCGCGGGTACAGAAAGTCCAAGAGCATCGACAACTTCATCCACTCGGTCATAAAGACGAGCGAGGAAGCGAGGCAGCTCTGGGTCGACAACCGGCTGACGATCGCGGTTTGCGAGGGCCATACGCTGATCTACGACGAGTTCACCCGTAGCCGCCCCGAGGCCAACAACGTCTTGTTGAGTGTGCTGAGCGAGGGATTGCTGAACCTGCCCCGGCGGCGCCATGCCGACGAGGGCTACCTGAGGGCGCACCCCGAGTTCCGCGCGATCTTCACCTGCAACCCTCTGGAATACGCCGGGGTACACCGCGGCCAGGACGCCCTGTTGGACCGGATGATTCCCGTCCGCATGGACGACTTCGACCGCGAAACCGAAGTGGCCATCACCGTGGCCAAGAGCGGCATTTCCGAGCAGGACGCCGGGCGGATCGTGGACGTCGTCCGCCATTTTCGCGAACACGACGGATACTCGCACCGGCCGAGCGTCAGGGCCGCCATCGTGATCGCCAAGGTAACCGCCTACCTGGACGGCAAATGCGACCCCAACGATCCGGCTTTCGTCCGCACCTGCGTCGACGCGCTGGGGCTGGAGGAACCGAGCAAGGATCCCCATGTCAAGCGGCTCTCCCCCAAGCAGGTACAGGAGGAGATTCGTAAGCTCTGGAGCAAATCCTGAGGGCGCCGATCGATAATCCAACGATTGCAGATCAAGGAGATACGTCCATGCAGACGTCCGTACCCCGCAGAACCGTGACTGACATACGAACGCTGAGCAGCAGGCGCCTCGGTCACGGGGCAAGTGCACGCGAAAAGTACCTGCGACTGGCAAAACTGGAGTTTGAAAGAAAACACTTCACTAACCACTTGCAGAGGGCCAGGGAAATCGCCCAGGAATACGAGGAACGGCTGGCCAGAAATGACCGGGAGCAAGGTTACTTGCTGGCCTCGGCCGTGGCCGCCCGGAATGGAGAACCGATGCCGTCGGAGGTTCCGCGTCGGGCAGGACCTGCGATACTGGGGCGTCTGGGCAGGCGAGTTGCGTCCTGAAATACCGAGGCGTCGAACAAACCGTCACAACGGTCGGGAGGGATAGACAATGCCCAGCTACGTTGACAAAGTCCTTTGCCTCGACTCGGTCGCAGGCAAACGACATCGAGAATTGATGCACGTCGAATCGGTAACCTGTGGGTTCTGTCAAGGCACCGACAAGGACGCCTGCGGCGGTACCTGCGGCGTCTGCAAGGGACACGGCCGCGTGAAAGTTAAACCGCCCGTGGTCCGATGCCTGGAATGTCGCGGCAGCGGGCACGGGAAGGGCGCCTTGACCTGCCTGGCCTGTCGCGGAATCGGCGTGGTCTCGGTCCCGGAGGGCGCCGACACCTGCTCCCATTGTCACGGCACGGGAGAAGAAGGCGTCTTCTATTGCACGCAATGCCACGGACAAGGAATCTGCTAGTACGTCATTACTTTTGAAATTGTCAGTTTAGCAGCCGCCGGCACGGCGGCTTGCGGCGTCAACCTGGGCCGTCGTACCGACGGCCGCTAAACGGTCAACTGCTAAAATCGACTGCAACGCGGACAACGAACATCAAAACCAACGGATGGGGAGCAACAGACATGAGCTTGGATACTTTGCCCGACCGGCCGACCACGGCCGTCCTTCAAAACACCGTCACCGACTTCCTCGCGGCGTCTCTGCCGAACGTAAAGAGAGCAGTCGTCGTCAAGTTGGTTCCCATCGACCAGGACGAGGGGACCTGGGAGGCGGAAGCCGAAGTCTGGCAGCCCAACGCGACGATCGAGTCGCTGGGAATGCAAACCCGTCGGCCGGTGCTGGATAGAATGTCGTACCTGGTCCGCCTGGACCGCAACTTGCAGATATCGGCCTACGGGCTGAAGGATTCAGTTACCACGTCAGAATAATGCCGCAACGGCAACTCTACGGAAGGGAGTAATGCCATGAAAGTGAATTGTCTCTCCTGCGGCCACAGCGTGGACCTGCGGGATTCGTACGACGACTACCAGGGCCGGATCAAGTGCTTCATATGCGGGGCCGTGCTGGCCGTCCGCACCGAGGACGGCGAGATCAAGTCGGTCGAGTACGTATCGGGCAGACCGGAGAGCAGCGAGTCCGTGACCCGGCAGATGCAGCAAGCAGCGGCGGGGACCGCGGATGAAAGCGTCGTGAGATACTAGTAGTCTGACACACGCAAGATGTCGGGTTGGGTGCCACTGCCGGCTTGTCCAGCAGTGCGGGAAGCACGGTTGGGCAAGCCAACCGTGGCACCCGATATTTTTATTGTGACGATGCACCAGGGGCGATGGTACAACCGTCGCCCCAACAAACGGCCGCGGTTTATTGCCGCACTCAAGGAGGAAAAACGTGGCAAGCACCATAAACGCAATTGAAACCGGCCTTTACCTTTATGGAATCACCACCGCGGAAGGCGCACTGCCCGTTCGCGTCTCAGGCGTGGCGGGGGGCAGCGTGGAGCGAGTGGTCGAGGGCCCCGTGGCGGCGATCGTGACCCGGGTGGCGGTCCAGAAGATGCGCCCCCAGCGGTCGAATCTGGCGGCGCACAATCAAATAATCCGCGATCTGGCCGACCGGCAATCGGTCCTGCCGGTCGCCTTCGGTACGATCGTCGATGACGAAGAGGGACTGCGGCGCGTCATCCGCCGAAACCGCGAGTCCCTGATCGCCAGGCTTCGCCTGCTGCAAAACAAGGTGGAAATGATCTTGAAGGTCTTTTGGGACACCCCCAATATCTTCGAATACTTCGTGGCCACCCACAAGGAACTCCAACAGATGCGCAACCGGCTTTTCGGAGGAGGCAGGAAGCCCTCGAGGAGCCAGAGCATCGAGTTGGGCGAGCTGTTCGCGTCCCTGCTCCAGCAGACCCGCGAGCGCCACGCCGGCCGGTTGACCAAAGCCCTTTTCCACTACTGCGCCGATATCCACGCCATCGACGTGGGCGAGGAGAAGCTGATCGTGAAACTGGCGTGCCTGGTGGAAAAGGACCGGGTTAAACGATGGGAAGAAGGCGTTAAGAAGGCCGCCTGCGAGTTTGACAACAACTATTGCTTCAAGTACGGCAATCCGTCGCTCCCCTATAACTTCGCCGACGTCGACCTGGAACTGGAAGAAAGGCTGTAGCACTGGGGACTTTCTCATGGCATTTCTGATCGACGACCTTTTCCTCTTTCCGCTCAAGGCGATCGTTGGAAACGTCAAGAAGGCGGCCGAGGAGGACTTGGAAAACGAGAAAAAGGAAATCGTAGCCGACTTGGGCGGACTACACCAACGGCTCGGATCGGGTGAGATCGACGAAAAGGAATTCGACGAGCAGGAAACCGAGTGGCTCGATCGACTCGAAACCATCGAGAACATACTCCACCCGGAGCCTCGCTTAACCAAAATCGAACGGCTGCGGAAGCATTTCCCCGAAGAATTCGAGCCGGAACCGAAAGCCAAGGCGGAACCGGAAAACGAACCGACAATAGAGGACGAACTAGAGAACATTCGACAGGACTACCGGGACTTGGTAATAGAAACCGAGAGCCGGTCACGCGTGGGGTTCGCATCATTACGGGAGAAACCGGGAACGATCAGACCCGAGGGAATCGAACCCGTATCAATGAAACAAGGAGCGAACGGTCTAGAACCGGTGCAAGTTGCACGACCGATCAAGCTGAAACCGGTCGCTCCGGGGGCCGGCAAACGAGGATTGGGGCAAAAGGAAGTGCCATGAAAAGGACCGAGCCGGCAAGGCCAAACATGAACGGCATCCCCCAGGGCGCCTCCTGCGGCGATGACTCGCTGCTCGAGTTGCTGGATCGGTTGCTGAACACGGGCGTGGTTCTGGTCGGCGACGTGAATATCTCGGTTGCCGATATCGAGTTGATCTGTCTGCGGTTGCAGGTTGTGCTCAGCTCGGCGGAAACGGCGCGGGAGAACGGCTGGCTCGTGCCGACGCGGGAATTTTACCCGGCGGCGTTGTGAGCGTCCCGATATGGAGGAAACACCGGCCATGACAACCTCAACCATCGATTCGACCCCCGACATCGTCAGGTTGTTTCCGGACTTCCCCGAGATGCACCCGACCGGCCATCGGCCCGCGCCGCAACAGCCGGCGGCGGCGATGGCGGACTCGCCGTCCAGATTCAAAATCAATCCGGAGAACGTCCGCAACGGCCTGGCGAAATTGGTTATGACGCTGGTCGAGTTGCTCCGCGA
>JAHIKV010000382.1 GCA_018897395.1 Planctomycetota bacterium
ATTATTATCCAGATAACAAAAGAATTCAACAAGACCATCAACAGGATTCATGTGCACTCTATTTTTAAAGCCATCATCATTTAATAGATTTGAGAGCAAGGTTTCCCATGGTGCTAAAGGCTCAAACATTTTCAAATAATTAAAAAATATAGGAAGTTCACCTACGGATGTTTGAGCCAACTGATTCATCAATAGGTTACATCCTTGATCTAAAGGTAAATCGAGTAGACGTTCCCAACTCCATTTAATGTTACCTTTTTTTAAAGCATTGCAAGCCCAATTAGGTAAACGACAAAGCGCTCGCTCAACAAGACCATCAGAATTTTCAATTGCCACACACCACTTATTAAAATCCGCAATGTTATTGTATTCGCCCGTGTATAACCTGTAATGAATAAAAGAAAGCATAAGCGGATGCTTTAGGCATACTTTTATGGCTTGACTCAGCCAAATTTTTTCGAAGTCTTGTTCTGAAAAGTTTTCATTTACTTTCAGTATCAATTCTCCCAGACTAGGGTGAAACAATTTACAACATTGTCGGGGATTCCTCCCTTTAGTATTACGAATAATAATACCATTTTCAATGAAGTCGGGATAAATATTTTCTGCACTTTCTTTCCAAACAGCCCGATCTTCTATATCCAAATCAATTGCAGACATAGCACACAAATCCATAAATTTGTCTTTGCCACCAAGTTGCTTCTCTGCAGGAACAATGTACCTTTTATGTACATATTTTGATATTGATTCCCTATCGAGACTCTCCGGGTTAGAAGGGCTGAACGCAACAGCAAACACTACTAAGTCCCCACCGCATTCTTTAACCCACTTGCATACAATTTTAGGTTTCATCTCATAGTCAGAATTAATTTTCTTCAAAAGCCGTATGGCAACGCATCTAAAAGCCTCTTCATTGGCTTTCAGATCAACCGGAACAAGATTATTATTATCAGCAAGACTATTGCGTTCAGTTAGTTGATTTTCCCTCCTACGTCCCAATAATAGAGCTTGAATTTGATAGCCACTTTTTCTTAATCTCTGGACATAAAGAAGTAAACTATTTGCCAAAGATTCCCAAGTGTGAATATTGTCGAGTACTAGCAGAAGTTCATGTCCCCTTATACAAAGATATTCAATCTCATTTTTAACATTTTCAATATGCGGATCTTTATCGCCGTTTAGGGTTGCTAAATCAAAAAATACACTTAACTTTGCATTCCAATCAAAAGCAATCCCAAGACCAAACACTGTCTTGCCTGAGGCTGGCGCTCCTCGCACCCAAATATCATTACCTTTTTCTAATGAAGACAGTACACTTGTTTTTTCTTGGAATGGAAGTTGTATTACTCGTTTTTCAAATTCTTCATAAGCAGGGCTATATGTATTCTTCCCCCCCAGATTTTCTTTTATCCAATTAGAGAGTTCAGATAGTTTTATTAAATCTTGGTATTCATAGGCATAACATTCATGTGTAAATTCGTCAGAATCTTTTTCCTTCCATATACATTCACTATTATTCCATTTATAAATTTTTCCTTTATGCGCTGATATAGGAATTGTTGGATTTTTTCCGATGTCTCTTAATAATTTCGCTTTAGGAAATTCCAAGTGCAACATCCATTCTCCAGGAGCAGCAAGACGCAAACGCTTTGCATTTGCCAAGGGAAGGGTTGCCTTAATTTCTTTCCCGCTATAGGGATCTTTAGGATTTGTAGGTAGATTTTGCTCTAAAAGTCCAATCTCAGGTAGTTCTTTATAAAATGAATTTGTCACAATCCAACTGTGTCCAAAATCGGTAACTTTCTCATTAATTTTAAGATTTGCTATATTGGGAGCTAATATTCTAAAGAGTTGGCTGTCGTTTTGAAATACACTGTTAATGTGAAAAAGGGCACTCTGGAAATTAGGATTTGTTGGTTCATCGTTACATTGAGGAACAAGCAAATAATCAAGCCCTTGTTTTTGTTTTAAACATTCCTTTATAAGCCCGTGTACAATAGGCTCTTTATTTTCGAGATCTTGTGCAATCATATCATAGCAAATTACCGTCAATATCTTGACACCGCCAATTTCAAGCAGATAACTAACATTTCCCCTAATAAATATTCCTCCTTTTGTTTCATTTTCTCCAGAATAGGGACAAAGTTTGGGTTGGATAAAATAAAATCCTTTAGCTTCTGGGCCAGATTGATTAAAAACAAGGAGTATAGCAATATTGACAAAAGCATCCATGTAATCATTCGGAGCAATCGTCTTAAACAGATTTACACTTAAACTTTCAATTGATTGATTGTTATCTCCATATTTAAAACCACTTGAAAATAAACTGATATTCAGTTTATTAAAATCATCCCATGAAAGGTGCTCCATCGGCAAACAAATAACCGCCGCGCCTGCGTCTTTATGGCGAGCTTTCACAATATCACTGGCTTTATTCATTAACTCAATCAGTATGTTTCTCGATATCGATACTTCAGGAAATACAACGATATTAGCCCAATCATTTTTAAGAGCCAAAGAAAGCCCCTTAGTTATTTTCTCAAAATACCATGGCAGTTCTTTTATACTGTATGGAGCATGATTTTTATCAGGAGATAGACAAATTCCGATTTGGAATAGATTAATCCTGTGTATATCAGGAAAACAGCTTTCAGGAATGGTTAATTGTTTAAGCATAGTTTACTGATACAAAAGCGGCTCTTTTCGCAGATTACTAACAGGAAAATCAATTTTCCCCATGATGGGATTTTAATGAGATTTTGTTAAAATTGCAACTGACAGATTTGGAAGCTCTCCAGAATAAAGTGGAATAGGGACTTGGAGGTTTACTTGTCCCCATCATCCAGAAAAATATATTCTCCCCTTATGCCATGGTTCAGCACATGATGAAATGCACCTGGTCAAGCAAGCCTTGTGTGATGCATAAATTCAGCTCATCCGAACAAAGTCAAGCATCCCCAATGCCTTTTCTATGGAATTTATGATCATTCAACATGCAAACTCGCTAACAGACCACGCAGGCGCCCTTGCACCCATGCCGGGTAGTATGACCACATGTTATCCACAAGCTCACGATATTCCTTGGCAAATTGCGCAAACTTGGCTTTTTGATCGCCACGAAGCAGACGATGAACTGCGCTGACAGTGTCCGAGATCAAAGATGTATGCAGAACATACATAAAAAGTTGTCTCTGGCGTTCGACGTTCTCGGATTTCTCACATACTTCGGCAAGGTAATGCGGCAACAGAAAAATCCATTTCTCCTGGTCGCGAACCTGGAGAGCGCTTAATGCCTCGATCAGGATCCAAAGAACTCGATCTTCAATTGAGTTGAGTACTTTTTGCCGCCATTCCATATCCGCAAATATATCCCAAACACTAATTGCCTCCAATTGGTTTTTGTATACTAGTGACTTAAGGATGAGGGCAACAGCTGCCTGATCGGCAACCGAATAATCGGTCAAATTGCGAAGGGCAGTGACCAATCCATCGGCAGACCCTAGAGTTCGGCTAGTTGACACGAGTTGCTCCAATGCTTTGCGCAGTTCTTCCGGTTGGTGAGCAGCCCATTTGAGTGCCGTTTCACCCAATGGATATTCCACCGCATATGTAGGATCTGCAGGCAATTCCACGACAACTGGGAGGGCACTAATCAAGCAAGATATAAGTATGCTTTGAAACGTCGCTTGTAATTCAGTTTCTTGTTTCTCTGGGGCCAGTTTCTCCAGATTTCTTCCCATCAATGCAAGAAAAGCCAAAACCCAGGGGTATGGCACTGTCGCAGTTGCATATCTGAGGAAGGAAGAACCGACACGCGGAGAGGCGGCAAGCCAAATGTGAGTCGACTTATCCAAAGCTGGCTCCACCCAGTTCTTACGATAAAACTGCGCCGATTCCGTTTCGTCTGAGAAAATCTTAGCGACACGCTCTGCCAACCACCAAGCGAAACATGCGATGCTGTCGCCATCATTATCTGGCAGATGGGCCTCCAGATGGCAAGTAAAGTGTCGAATAAGATCATGACGCAACCCCCAAAGTGTCTGTTCAGTGTTTTTAGAATCTTTGCTCTCCGAACCAATCACCACATTGAGGATTTCACGCCACAAATCTGGAAGTTTCCCTTCTGGAACTAGTTTCGGGTATAGAACAAAAACCGAACAAGCGTGGTATTGGGGGATCGGGCCAAACGAACTATGTGCCCAGTTCCAAACTACTGACCATGCATCCTCACTAGAATGGGCAGCCATCCAACGATCGACGACATCGCCCATGCTGTACGGTGATGCGAGGGGAATATATCCTAAACGTAAATAATAGTCTTCACACGCATCATGCAGACTTGCCGCCGATCCTACGATCGACGAAACAATCTCCATCATCTTTGGATGTTCTTTTTCAGGGGTTCTAACTTCTAAAATAATGGAATCGAGCGACGAAACAGCTGGATACATCATGCGTGGCACATAGGAGTTAAGGCTTTCCTGTAAGACCGATCGACACTCCAAGCATTGCTTTACACCTTGCAATGCAATGAGAATGTCGTCATTAAATGCATCATTTAGCGCTATAGCTGCCGACCTCCACTTATGAGAGATGTCTGATAAAATCCGGGCCTGCGAACTCTTTAGAATGCCTAGAGTTTTAGGCGATACTTCAAATTTTTCATCAACAATCAGTTCATTGAGGTACGAAAAGGCGGCCTTCCTGACCTCGAGCAGCTCGGAGTAGAGCAGGGTTGAAACGTCGACGAGAATACGCTTAGGTTTTTCATCCTTGCTCAAACAAAAGAGTAGGGGGCCTGGCGGGAGTTCAAGACGGAGCGGATGATTGAGATCACGGAGAACTTCCAGATCGACATCCATACCGATCGGGGCTGTGGGCTTATCAAAAAGATCAAGATCCTGAAGTTCGATTAGAGTACGAGGGCCGATGTGATCAAATTGACCCATGGCGTAGTTCCTCATCCCTATCAACATCCTTCGGAGCACTTTGTGCAAGTTTTCAGGATCTGGCTGTTTTTCTGCTTGTATCATTCAGAAACCCCGTTACGATTCGTATATATTCATCATCGGCTAAACACAAACCTTCCTTCAACGCTTTCATGGCCTCTACCATTCGCGGTTCATTAAGATGTTCGACCGTCTTGAGAAAGGCGTGTGTCAGAAACACCTTGGGAGCGATCTGCGCACCTTGGATCTTTTTGCGGCCTTCCGCTACGCGCGGCCAAGAAGGAAGGAATTCGCTGCAACTCCATTTTGTCAATTTTACTGCAGACTCCTTCGCATATTTTTTATCTGCCCATACAAGGATCAGGAACTCCGCAATGATGGAAAGCCATGCCCGAAAGAGCCGTATGGCCATGGATTCCCCCATCTCGGTCTTCTCGGGACCACCGAAAAGGCCAACATCCCGCATACAATCATGAACATATTCAGCCACTTGCCTTAAGAACTGGCCTGGTGGATTCTCCCGATATGGATCGGCCAATGCCTTTATAATCTCGGGTGTTGGCACGATAAAGCGATATCGCCAGGTCATGAGTTGCCGAATTGCCGCAGCAGCTGTACCTGCGTCCACTTTGCCTGCCGCCATTAATGCCAATACAACCATGTCCGAACCGAATGCAGCATGAGGCACATCTGACATATCATTAAGCGTAAGCGCCTGAGGTACACGATCATCGACTAGTAGAGGTGTCTTTGTCCTTTGTGCGATAAAACTGGCTAGGAATGGCAGAAAGTCGTTCGCATCTCCATCCCTTTTATGCATTTGCTCAGGAACGATATGGGGAACGAACCGGAAACGTGTGTCGCTGCGAAGACGGCTCCATAGGTCCATATGCCAACTATGAGTTTCTTCCTGACAAGCAATGCTTTCAAGACGTTGACGCACCTCTTGCTGCGCTTGAGTATGGATACGGATACGGTAGAATTTTACAAGCGCATCAAGGAATTTAAAATTTGCAATGGTATCAAGTGTAGTCAGATCTATTATTACTTCTTGGAATTGACCCAAGGGCATGTGCGTCTCATCCACTGCTGAGAGTTTCTTGCAAACACGAGTGATATATGAAAAATCCGCTTCACTCAAAATCCCTGTCGTGTAGAGGGGCTGGATCAAATCTATGAGGTGATACTTATGTCCATCCGCCTCGGAATACTCATTGACTATTGGCAATGCGGAAGTTGCTTCCAAATCTTCATTAAGAACAAGGATGTGTCCCGAATCAATTTGCTTCGCGATTTGCTCAGCACTCTCCTTACTCGAGCGTTGAGGAAGGACCATTTTCCGGCTGTCTTCCAGCACTGTCGACAAATACGCCATTGGTATCAATATCTCTCCAAAGTATTCCGCCGCTGCATTCAGCAAGCCAAGTCGGTGTAATGTAATCAATGCTGAGATGTCGGCAACAACCTTTGTACCGATTGATGGGCACTCAAGCTGAAGCAATTCATTCCTACCTCGTTCGGATATGCCAGCATGGAAACCGTTGGTTGAGTAGATACTGAATCGTGCTCGGTTCGCAGGCTCATCACCGATCCATTCCATTACTCGAGTTCTAATCCGCCATCCCCAGTAGGCAGTTTTTCCAGATATCCGATCTGCCCAAAGCCATGGCATGAGCCCTTTAAGCATTTCGTTATGACATAATTGATCTCGAACATAGGCTTGATCAATTAACTCTTTTATCGGCCCTAATCCCTCATCCATGTGTAGAACACGAAAAGTTTCAGGTTCAACCTTTCCCTGCTCCCGCAATTGGTTCATTTTTATCAACGCTTCATCCGCTGCCGCATCGTCTCCAGCCGCATACGCAACCGTCATGTATTCCATTAGGAAATCCGGAGTTTCCCAGAACCGAACTCGGAATGGTGACAATGAAGTTAACGCTTGTTTAGGATCCCCCAAACCATGGTGCACTTGGGAACGGCCAAGGACGGCCTGAAGAGAAGGTGTTTCCTGCTTGCATAATTCGTCAAATAACGGCAAGCTATCCTGAAATTGTAGTAGTTGAGCGAGGCAGATTGCAAGATTGAATGTATATTTTTGATTGCCGGGTTCGGCTTCGTGTATTATCTGTAATTGGATCGCTGCCTTCTCTGGATTGTTCAGAATAGATGTGTAAATATGCGCGAGGTTAACTCGAACAGCTATATTCTGTGGCAGTATTTCAGCTAATCTCTCGGAGCACCATGCAGCGATATCAAATTTTCCCGCATGATAAGCGATATTACTCGCTTTTTGCAGCAGTGCTGGATCAAGTGACTTTTGTGCAGCCTGGAAGAAAAACTCAACTGCTTCAGCCAACTGCTGTTTCTTTAATAATGCGTTGCCCCTGAGTTGTAGCCAAATGATGTCTTCCTCTGACTTCTGTTCATCCAGAATATCAATGGCTTTGTCTGCATCTCCCTGGCGAAGAGCAATGGATCCATAGAATAGTGCACGAAGTTTGGGATTTTGCTCAACCAGTGATCCGGCAATGGACTCGCACTCCTCAATTTCTGTAAGCTCCAAGTACTGACTAATTTCTTGAAATATCCCGAACAACTCTTCCTTTTTCTCATCGCTTTTAGCGAGCGGTAACAGATCCTTAGCCTTAAGAAATGCTTCTTTGTGCTGGTAAAGAAAGCCTGTTTGAACGACCACGGCCAGAATTCCGGCATCAATATCTCCGGGATGTTCTTCTCGTAGTCGGTTCGGGAGATCGGACGGGGCCTCAATGTACCCGCTGACCACGCCTCGCGCTAAATCTAGGGGAATTGGGGTCCATTTCAACATCAGGGTCATCAGCTCCGATACTATTTCTCGTTTCTTGAGTAGGTGGTTCGCCCGCCAAGCGATTTTCAGGGCAGCCATGTCCAGTTCGGAAGTCGGTCTCCCGGCGGCTTGGATCGGCTGGAGTACTGGCCGAAGAGTCTCAATCACATTTTCAATTCGCTTGCGCTCCAGAAAAGTGATATCGCTCGGTAGAATATTCACTCCCTTTGCATAGTTGGCCAATGTATGATTCACCATTGCTTCTGCAAGACGCACAACACATTGAAAATAAAAACTCCGGTTTGGAAGTCTGGCAGCCCATCGGATAAGGTCATGAGCTTTTTCATACTTGTCATTAAGGGCATATACGGTTACTGCAATGTCGCACCAACGTTCATGTGGTTCCAAATCTTCAATACAATGCAGTGCTTCAACGATTTTCTGCTGTTTTAGGAGCAAAGCTGTCCGAATGCGAATTGCGTAGGGATCTATATGACCTTCAATAAAACTCAGGGCTGCATCACTACCCTTTTCTAGGTTCTCATGAGAAGCCTTCAATGCAATGACCTCCGCTTTTAAGAGATTATTCCCGTCAAGAAATGGCTCTGTTTTCACAAGTGATGCCTTGGCGCGTTCAATGTGATGCTGTGATTCTGATGGGTGCAATTCTGCCCAGATTGTGTGGACGCGGGCCAACAAAACAAAAATTTCAGGCGCGATAGGACCGATCTGAGGTCTGGCTTTATCTAAACTCTTTTCAATTTGATCTGCAATTTCCAGTGCAGTGTTAAAATTCCACAACGATAATTCTTTGCGAAGACGCTCTATCATTCCCGATGACTCATCAACCTCGGACTTAGAATTCCAGCCACTACCCCTTACAATTTTCTCAGCACCACTTAAGGATGTGGACGAGGTACGGCCATAATCTTCAGATGCCATTGCCAAGTTGGACACCTTGTCTTTCTCTGGAATACCGCTGATGACCTCCAGTGTGTAGCCCTTTAATGATGGAAGCAATGCATTCAAGGGGACTTCAATATCGCGGAGAGCATCCATCACATCAGGACGTTGTGTAATATGAATCGGATTGGGGAACTGTTTTGATCGTATGTATGCTCGGCCCCCTTCCTTTGTGTGGATAATCTCGATTTGTGCATCAGGTAGCACACCCTTTAGGCGAAGTTCTGCCCTAAAAAGAAACAATTTGTCGGCATGAGACTCTTTAAAGAGTCGTTCGGCATTGAATTTAATCTTTCTTAAATCTGTGATTGCATCTGAGAATCGCAATTTGTGGTGTTTTGCCTTGCTACGTAAAAAAGCATCAAGCTCGCAGATAAAAGCATCATCAGGGAATTTTATGGCTATTTTTGCCTGCTCTTCTTGAGAGCCTCTTTGAACAATTGCAAACACCATTGGTGTATTCAATTTGAGAAGATGATCAGCATCATCACGCGAAATTTTAATGGCATCTCCATCTGTTGTTGTTGATCGAACAGAGACAGCCAGCAGTTTCCCAGTCATAACAGAGGATTTTTCGCTTATTCGCTCACCACGGATTTGGCAGATGAAATCAATTCCGAAATCTTGATCAATTTTTGTTGCGAACCATCCCATTTTACTCGCCCACGATTTAAACTCATCTTCGCCAATATAACCGCTGCTCTGATTATCATGGACTTTCTTAACCATTAGATCTTCATCAATAGCAACTCAGTTCGGTTACTTCTCCTCTTTTCTTTATATTAGTATGGTATTGAGATTCCATTGCAAAGTCAATCGACCTCGCATGACCCCGCTTCGGGATGAAGCTGGGGGATGTTGAGGCTTTCTGCCATATCAATATAGTAGCAAATGAGTATAGGGTTCAAGACTGAATTGTAAAGTTATGTGCCGGAAGTGCCCAGCAGACGGGGATTTTATGGACGACCAGATGAATCGTCAACACCTAATATCGTGACCCGGACGTTGCCTTTAATAAAAAATAAAACATTTTTTTTATGAAACTTCTTGCTGAATTTTTCAACTTCGGAGATTTTGCCTTGGAAAAGCAAATAGCCGTTATAGGGCTTACGTTCGATGGTCTAGCCAAGAGCCCAGGCAGACTTGAAGTAGGTAAACTCAAGCGTCCTCATTTCCAGGGACAGGGGATCTATTGGAAATTGTCGCTCTTGGTTTTCAGGAATTGGAGGATGTTCAGCGCTTCCAGGGGCGTCAATCGGGCGATGTCGATCTCTTTCAGCTTGTCGCGGATCTCGTCCCAGATTTTCATCTCCATGTCCTCGGGGAACAGGCCGGCGTTCATGGCCGGCACCTTCTCGATCCTGCCGGTGATGCGCTCCTTGACCAGGCGGTTCAGTTCCTTTTTTTCCAGGTTG
>JAHIKV010000374.1 GCA_018897395.1 Planctomycetota bacterium
CTGACGAACGGCGGCTACACCGGGGCCATTCTGGTGTAATGGCGGTTCGATAGAACCGCAGGGGAAGAGAGGAAAGCTGTTCTGACGAACGGCGGCTACACCGGGGCCATTCTGGTGTAGTGGCGGTTCGATAGAACCGCAGGGGAAGAGAGGGAAGCCGTTCTGACGAACGGCGGCTACACCGGGGCCATTCTGGTGTAGTGGCGGTTCGATAGAACCGCAGGGGAAGAGAGGAAAGCTGTTCTGACGAACGGCGGCTACACCGGGGCCATTCTGGTGTAATGGCGGTTCGATAGAACCGCGGGGGAAGAGGGGAAGCCGTTCTGACGAACGGCGGCTACACCGGGGCCATTCTGGTGTAATGGCGGTTCGATAGAACCGCAGGGGAAGAGAGGAAAGCTGTTCTGACGAACGGCGGCTACACCGGGGCCATTCTGGTGTAATGGCGGTTCGATAGAACCGCAGGGGAAGAGAGGGAAGCCGTTCTGACGAACGGCGGCTACACCGGGGCCATTTTGGTGTAGTGGCGGTTCGTGAGAACCGCGGGGGTAGAGATGGAAGCCGTTCTCTCGAACGGCGGCCACAATATGTTGGTAGTGTAAATGGATCTATGAGCCGGGTCTTCCATAACCGTCCGAAGCGACTTGCAGTTGTTTTTGATCGTTATCAACCGCCCCTGTATTTTGTGACGATCTGTACGTGTGAAAGAAAGGCCATATTAAACGACCCGGACATCCATCAAGTGTTTAGTATTTATGCCCACCATGCCGCAACGCGTCAGTGTGCAGTTGGGCGGTATGTCATCATGCCGGATCATATTCACCTGTTTGTGAGAATCGGCGGCAATTTGTCGCTGAGTCAGTTTGTGAGATTGTTGAAACAGCGGTTAACTTTCTGTTTGGGTCAGAAAGCCGTAAAGGGTCCATATTGGCAACCCGGCTTTTTTGACCATCTCCTCAGGAGTTCAGATAGTTATTCGCAGAAGTGGACTTATGTAAGTCAAAATCCTGTGCGGGCGCAGTTGATTGCATATCCGGAAGAGTGGCCGTATCAAGGGGAAATCGTTCGAATTGATCGGGTGTAAGGGCGGTTCGATAGAACCGCAGGGGAAGAGAGGGAAGCCGTTCTGATGAACGGCGGCTACACCAGGGGCATTTTGGTGTAGTGGCGGTTCGATAGAACCGCAGGGGCAGAGGGTGGCCGTTCTCTCGAACGGTGGCTACACCGGGGGCATTTTGGTGTAGTGGCGGTTCGATAGAACCGCAGGGGCAGAGGGTGGCCGTTCTCTCGAACGGTGGCTACACCGGGGGCATTTTGGTGTAGTGGCGGTTCGTGAGAACCGCGGGGGAAGCGATGGAAGCCGTTCTCTCGAACGGCGGCGACACCGCTATAGCGGATGTGCAGGAATAAGTGATGCGAGCGAAGATTGGCCAGCCCTCCGTAGCGGCTTTGCGCAGGAGGGAGCGAGCGAAGGGATTTGAACCCTCGACGTCCACCTTGGCAAGGTGGAGCTCTACCACTGAGCTACGCTCGCTTGATAAAGGTTTATATTCATACCAAAAAACAACTCATCCAAGCAAGGATTTATTTTCCATGATCGCGCATCCGGATCCGATAGCTGATGACCGTGCCCGCATTCCGGAACGGGTCCGCGAGTTTTTTCGGGCCGGCGGCCTGCTGGAGCAGGCTTGTGTCCACGAGCCGTTTGCCTTTGAAATCCGTCCCCAGCAGATGGTCATGGCGGATGCCGTGGCCCAGGCCATCCTGACGCCCGGGCACCTGGCGGTGGAAGCCGGGACCGGGGTGGGCAAGACATTTGCCTACTTGGCGCCGCTGATCTTTCTGGCGCTGGAAAAGCAGGAGCCCGTGGCCGTATCCACCCACACGATCAACTTGCAGGAGCAGATCGTGTTCCGGGATATCCCTTTTCTCAAAAAGCATCTGGGGGTGGACTTTGAGGCGGTGCTTTGCAAGGGACGTCAGAACTATCTGTGCCGCCGCCGGCTTGATCGTGCCCGGCAGATGAGCGGCGACCTGTTCCATAAAGCGCAGGAACGCGATCTGGACCGGATCCGGCGCTGGGCCGATGTGACGGAAGATGGAAGTCTGTCGGATTTTACGGGGGAGGGGGAGGAACAGCCCGCTTCGGATGTTTGGAGCCAGGTTTGTTCGGAACAGGATAACTGCCTGGGCCGGCGCTGTCCCCATGGAGCGCGCTGTTTCCTGATGCAAGCCCGAAGCCGGGCATTCGAGGCCGATATTCTCATCCTCAATCATCATCTGTTTTTTTCCGACCTGGCCTTGCGCCAGTCAGGGGCGGGCCTTCTGCCGGGATTCAAAACCCTCGTGCTGGACGAAGCCCATTGCCTGGAAGCTACCGCCGGCGAGCACCTGGGACTTAGGCTTTCGCAGGCCGGCATCGAGCATTGGCTGAGACGGTTGTATGTGCCGGAGTCCGGCAAGGGCTTGCTGGCGGCGCTGAAGGAAAGCGACTTGGCCCATGCCGTCTCCCGCGTCTGGGATGACGTGGAGCGGTTCTTCCTGGAAATCAAGCGCTGGGCTTGTCTGCCCGGCCTTCGGAGTCCCGATCGCGAAGCGCTTCGGGACGGAGTAGGCGCCGGCAAGGATACGCGGCGCGTAGTCGGCGCGCCACTTGACGTCCCCGTGGCCCTCGGTGAACGCCTGACGGCGGTGATTCATCAGATTGACCGGCGGGGCGCCAGCCTCGAGGATCCGGATGTTAAAGCCGAACTCAAATCCATAACCCGCCGCGGCCGGGAACTCCGCGACAGCCTGGACGTGTTCCTGACCCAATCCCAGGCGAATCAAGTCTATTGGATCGAGTGCGAGGGAGTCCGCCGCAAACAATTTGTGCTCTATTCCGCGCCCATTGAAGTGGGGCCGATCCTGGAAACCATGTTGTTTCCGCAATTCCAGTCCGTCATCCTCACCTCGGCGACCCTGGCGGTGGCGGGGGGGCGGAACCCAGTAATCAGTGATCAGTTATCAGCGGTCGGCGAACGAAGAACGAAGGACGCCACGTCGCCCCGCAGCGGGGCAAGTGGCCACTTGGCGCCAGGCGCCGACGTGGAAGAACAAAGAACGGATAACATCTCGCCGCTCTCTTATTTCCGGAAGCGGGTGGGGGCGGCGCATTGTCGGGAACTGGTGGTTGGGTCGCCGTTCGATTACAGCCGCCAGATGCGGGTGTACCTTGCCGGCGATATGCCGGATCCTGCCAAGGAGTCTGCGTTTGTCGAGTCAGCGGGCGGGGCGATATCTTTTTTTGTGCGGAAATCGCGGGGACGCGCATTTGTTCTGTTCACCAGCGCCGAAATGATGAAGACCCTGGCGGCCCGCTTGCGGTCCTCTCTGGAAGCCGAGGGTTTGATGCTGATCGTACAGGGGGAAGGAACCCCGCGGCATCGTATGCTGGATGCATTCAAACGCAATGGCTCGGCCGTTTTGTTCGGGCTGGCCAGTTTCTGGATGGGCGTGGACGTGCGCGGGGAGGCGCTTAGTAACGTGATTATCGTGCGCCTGCCGTTCGCCGTGCCGGATGAGCCGGTGACCAAAGCCCGCCTGGATCGCATCCGTGAACAGGGGGGAGATCCGTTTCGGGATTATTCCCTGCCGGAAGCCATCCTGAGATTCCGGCAGGGGGTGGGACGGTTGATCCGCACGGCGACGGATGAGGGCATGATTGCCGTGCTGGATCCCCGGATTGTCAGCCGCTGGTACGGCCGGCATTTCCTGAACGCCATTCCCGAATGCCCGGTGGAGATTATATCCGTGAGCGGTGAACCGTAAGCGGGAAGGAGCCGGGGAAAAGCGGCAGTACGGACTGCCGCACTCCAAAACGGATCGGAATATGGAGTGCGCAATCCGTCGGCTGACGGATTGAAAGCGGACAATATTATTGAAGCCAAGTTGCTTAGAAGTGTTACTCTGATTGGCCCTTGATTAAACCAGGCCGAAATTTTTTAGACAAAAATCCGGATCGGCTACGCTTATTTAACAATGAAACTGTGGAATTTTCATGGAAAATTCGAAGAGCAGCCATACCGGAAGGAGGCGAATTTGAGCTAATAACAAGACCAACCTAAACGAGGAGTCATAAATATCTGCTTAACGAAAAGGGAAAACGATGAAAAAGATTGTATTGCTATCAATAATCCCCGTGATTATGGGATTCATTCCCAGTCTTTTTGCAGGAGATTACAGCGCCGGAGCAGATGCCGGATTTAATCCTGCGGCTTTGATTAAGGGAAAAGATGCGGCGGAAAGTTTTGAAAAATACAAAAAGGTTATGAGCAGGTTGAACGAAGTTATAACCTCAACCAAGGAGCAGAAAAAGGGACTCTGTGCCGCGGGCAAGGCAAGCGTCAACAAGGTATTGAAGGAACAGGAAAAAGGAAAAAAAGACACTTGCCAACTGATGACTGAAATCATTAAGGAAAGCATCCAAAACCTTTCATCCGAAACAGACGTGGCTATCAAAGCCGAGAAATTAAAGGAACTCAACGTCATGCTTGTCGAAACGAAGACCATTGCGTCTGAAAAACCGAAAAACAAGAAACAGATGTGACAATATGTAATGTCTCAGTTACAGGGGGTGTAGAGGCGGTTCGATCGTGTCCCGCTCTTAGCGGGAAGAACCGTCCGTCAGCTGACGGACCGTTCTGGCGAACGGTCGCTACAACTGAAGCCCTCTGCCCAACTCGGTTGCGCCGCATTTTCCCTGAAACCGAGGCATTGCGAAAATATCATTATCGGAGGCGACATGAAGAGCCTATTCGAAAAGGTGTTTTCGAACGGCGCTTTCAAGTTCACGATTCCGGGTTGCCGCAGAAGTCAGAATCTCCTTACGGTAACCCATCACAAGTTTGGATTGTCGCCTTGGCGTAAAAAGCAGGTTTTTGGCGATGAAAATCAAGCGAAAATAATTCATTAGCATCCCATAGCAAAAAGCCCGGAAATAGTGTATAGGCCTGCCAACCGACTAAAGGAGGCAGACATTAAGACACACATTCCGGGCAGGTTTAATTACAGCATCTTGGCGCAGATTTGCAAACTTATTCCGCCGCA
>JAHIKV010000029.1 GCA_018897395.1 Planctomycetota bacterium
GGCTACGCCCTCCTTCCGTTCCGCCCGCCTCCACCTGTTCTGTTCCCAACATCCTTGCTTTCTCCATCGTTCTACCTCCTTGCCCTCTACTGTAATAAACCAGGAGGCAGTTGTCTCACCCATTATTGGCACGGAGGGAAGGGCAAGGGGCAGATTCACCGCTTCTCGACCCTCCTTACCGCCCAGAATGTGCGCGACCAGGGCCGTCAGCCGCGGGCCGAACAGCCCCGCCTTGACCACCGCATTCCGGGCGCCAATCGAGCGTATAGGGCACGAAGTCGTCGATGTCCTCCCGCAAAAAAAGGGACCGCACTGAGAAGGGCGATTGACGGGCCAAAAACCGCAGGGTAAGATCAAATTCGTCGGGCTACGGCCGTGGGATCCCGGTGGCCACGACAAAGGCAAGGACCCCGTGAACGGTTACAAAAAAGGAACGGCCATATTGACCACAAACCATAAGACTCGTTCGCTCATTGGCCTGCTTGCGTTGTGTGCGTCACTGATTGTGTTGTGCCGTTCGGCGGCTGCCGTGGGGGCCGGGTCAGCGCCGTCGATCGAGTTGGATCGGCGGTTGGTGGACGTCGGCGAGCCGATCAAGATCACGCTGACGGTTGAGGCGCGAGCCTCCGATCCCGTCAGCTTCGTCATCTTCCCTCGGTACTTGGAGAACTGCGACCCCCGCAAGGCCCGCGGTTCCACGCTGCCCTTGGTGTGGTTGGATGCTCATACGCCGGTGGAGTTTGCTCCCGTTTTCCAGGACGGACGTGCGGAACTCCAGTACACGCCGGACAAGCCCGGCAACTATATGGCTCGCCTGCGCGTCGGAAACACGACCTGGTATCGGTACTTCGCGGCTGTAACGAAACAGTACCTGGTTTATCGAATGGAAGCGTACGGCTTCCACCAGCCGCTGGACCACGGGCCACTGTTGCGCAACGGCGGGTTTCCTATCGACTGGGTCGTTGCCGACGGGTGGGTTCGGGGAAAGCCGCCGGAGGAACTCCTTGCTCGCAACGGCCATCTCAGCCGACTGCTTGAATACCAGGAGCAGTATGGCGACCTGGTGATGCCCGGGCTCTATGAGGCGTCTGGGATCATCAAGGAGCAAGGCGCGTCGGCCTTCAAGGAGTACGTTGAGGCGGTGGTCGGCCCGATGAGAAAGACCGGCTTCCGGGTAGACCGGGCGGTGAACGACTGGGCGGCAGTGCCGCCCGCCGTGGCGGAATACTCCCGCCTGGGCTTCGACGTAATCGACGGCATCATTCCCGAAGGGGAGGCGCATCGGGGCGCCCCATGGTTTCCTTACTGGATGTCTCCGGTCGATTGCTTGTCGCCTTCCGACGGTCCCACGGGAGCCTTCGGCATGATCATGGACTTCTGTGCCGGGTTCCATTTCCACGGCCCTCCCGACTTCCATATGGCCGCGTCGCGCTGCAACTGGCAAGTCGCCGCGCCGCACGCCGACCTGGCGGCGCGCGAACATTGTCTGATTGCGGGAAACAGCGGATCGGGGCCGGTGTTTGTGCCAACGCTGCTGACGCTCCTTTACAATAGATGGACGCCGCAATGGCCGACCCAGGGCTGGACGGACCAGCAAGTCGTGGAGTTCGACCGCAGCTTTCTGGACGACACGGCGTTTGAGCACGCGAGGAAGTATCCGATTGTCTTTGCCCGATGTGTTGACATTGCCGATTATCTCCGCCGGCATCCTGCTGCTCAGCCCAGACGCGTGCTCTCGTCGGTCACGCGCGATTGGCTCTACGATCAATACTGGTCCCCGGAGTGGTGCAATGCCGGCGTGAACGTGCATCGTGGGGTTCTGCCGTTCAACGACTCCCTGGCGGAGATCCGCAAACGCCGCACTCACATTTGGGCGAAGCCCACTTCTCGCGAGTTGATTTACTATGAGGATTCGCGCCACCAATGTCGGTTCGAGTATGCCTGTCCCAAACCGATGCTGTGGTATGCGTACGACGATCGCCGTCGCGCCGGCGAGTTCCTCGGCAGACCCGAGATCGAAGTGCCCGATCCGCAGATCGGCATGGAGACCCGCATCGATCAGGCAAGCTTCCAGGTCACGTATCGAATCCGGCAGGGGCGCGAATTCCCGAACTACAAGCTGGCCGTTTGGGACATTCCTCGCGAGTTTGCGAACCGGCGGCCGGAGACCAACGCGAGCGAGTTCATCCTGATCGAAAACTCCGAGAACGATTACCGGGGCATTCTGGTTTTCGACTTGAAGCCCGAGATGGAGTTGCGATTGCGTTTTGTCGAATGCAGGAAGGAGGAGGAACTGCGATGAACATCCGACGAGTATCGATCATTACACTATGCCTCGCGGCTTCCCTGGCGATCTGCTGGTGTACCAGCCCGGTATCGGCCCAATCGCCAACCCCCGCCGAGGAAACGGTAAACCTTTGGAATTTGGCCAAGCGTAAGGCGCCGATACACCGTTTTTCGACCATCGTCACCGCCGAAGACGTTCGCGACCGTCTCTCCGACGAGAGCGGGCTTGACGCCGCCATCGACTGGTGCAAGAACACGGCCGTCACGAAGGTTTACCTCGCGACCTTCTGCAGCGGCTATCAGGCGAAGCGCGAGAGCCTCTTGCACGCGAAGCAGCGACTTCAAGCGGCGGGCTTAGAGGTCTCCGGCGCCGTGGTAACCATCTCGGTCGGCAAGCCCTCGACCGGCTGGCGGCTCGTTTCCTGCTACACGGACCTGCCCACGCAGGAAAAGCTCCAACGGATCTTCGAGTACGCCGCGGGGCTGTTCGATGAGATCATGATCGACGACTTTTGGTTCACCGACTGCACGTGCTCGGAATGTGACGCCGCCCGGCGGGCGAAGACCGTCAAGATCGGCGATCGGGTCTATCCCGTACCCGGCGATACCTGGGAGGACTATCGCGCCGAACTGATGGTGCATCTCTCGCGGGATCGGGTGCTGGGGGCCGCCAAGCGGGTCAATCCCAAAGTCCGGCTGATTATCAAATATCCCCAGTGGTACGACGACTTCCACAAGCGAGGCTACCAAGTGCTCCGGCAATCGGCCGACTTCGACCGGATCTGGGTGGGCACCGAGACCCGCGACTACACGGACCCAAAGAAGGGGATCATGGGCGGCACGCCGCAGTATGAGGCTTACTTCATCATGCGCTGGCTGGGCGGGATCGGCGGAACCAAGTGCGGCGGCGGATGGTATGATCCCTTTAACACCACCGAGCAGACCTACCTGGAGCAGGCCCGGCAGACGGTGCTGGGCGGTGCCCGTGAGACGATGCTCTGCAACTACGGGGGCATGCTGGTCAACACTGGGCCGCGAAACATCGAGGCCCTGCGGCGGAACATTCCTCAGTTGCTCGGCGTCGCGGAAGAGGTCCGTCGCCGAGAGATTGTCGGCGTGGCCGCCTACAAGCCCGTCAATAGCCATCCGAGGGAAGCCACGAGGCATGAGGCCGAGTGGCGAGTATTCAGCTTTGTAGGCATGCTGGGCCTGCCGCTGGTCCCATGCCACGAGTTTCCGGCCGAAGCCAAAGCGGCCTTCTTCTCGATCCATGCACTGAAGGACCCCGATCTGCGCGGCAAGCTGTCGGCCTTCATCGCGTCGGGCAAGCCGGTATTGCTTACCGACGGCCTGGCGAGACGGCTTGACGGCAAAATGGACCTCTCGGCCGCCAACGTGCGGGTCCTGCCGGTCAAGGGCGACCCCCCGTCGCTGTTGGAATTGCCCACGGAAGAGTTGAATGCGCTGCGCGCAGCGATCCTGCCTTCACTGGGGCATACGTTTCGCGCGCCCAACCGCGTGGCCCTCTATCTGTTCACCGATGGAAGCTGGGTGATCGAGAACTTCAATGACAAGTCGGTCGACGTGGAATTGGACGGGAGTTCCCGCATGATTGCCGCCCGTGGTTGGCTCTTGCAATGGAATCGCTAACCAACGCTTGGCGGGCGTCAGATCTCGAAGATCGCCTCGATCTCTACCGCCGCGCCCAGCGGCAGCGAGCCGACGCCGACGGCGCTGCGGGCGCCGACGCCGGCCTCGGGGCCAAACACCTCGGCGAACAGTTCGCTGCAACCGTTGACGACCGCCGGCTGCTGGGTGAAATCGGGCATGCAATTGACCAGACCGAGGATTTTTACTACTCGCTTGATCTTGTCGAGGCTGCCGAGTTCCGCCCGCATCGAGGCCAGGATGTTCAGGGCGGCCCACTGCGCGGCCTTGACGCCCCCTTCGACGTCGAGTTCCGCGCCCAAGCGGCCGACCGTCAATTTGCCGGATGCGTCCAAAGGCAGATGGCCGGAGGTGTAAGCGAGATTGCCGGAAATCAACACGGATTTGTAAAGGCCCTTCGGTTCCGGGGCGGGTGGGAGTTGGAGTCCGAGTTTTTCGAGTGCCGCGGAAAGACGTGCTTCGATGGACATGGGTTAATAGTGGGTAGTGGCTAGTGGTTAGTGGATAGTGAGCAGAATTTGTCGGGTATTGAAAGCTCCTTGTCGAATGACTACATCCGCTTGCGGTTTCGCAAGAATTTCCAATACAATAGGCAATAAGAGCATAACCGGCCTGGATGCTGGTCGCCAGGGGGGCTTCTACAATGGTTAGAAGTAGCGCAACTCGGTCGCCGACCGCTTCCGTGCAGGGAGATAGCGCTTTCGGCCGAAATTCGCCATAAGCGCAATTAGTTGAATCCAACTCGAAAGGGCCGGTTCGTGCAAAGCTCGCTGTCGGTCTTGCTTCCGGTGAGGGACGCCCAGTCCACGTTGAACGATTCGGTCGCTGAAATACTCGACGCGGCGTCGGATTCCGGCCGGCGGTTCGAGTTGCTGATAATCGACGACGGCTCGACCGACGCGACGAACGAGGTGGCCCACGAGCTTACCCGCCATTTTCCGCAGGTCCGTCTGCTCCGCCACGAAATGCCGCTGGGGCACGAAGCGGCGATCCGCACCGGCCTGGAGCATAGCCGGGGCGAGTTGGTGGTTCTGCGGGACGGTTGCCCTGGCAGTTTCCGCGTTATCGAGCGGCGCGTGCATCAGCCCCGGCATTCACCCAGCCGACCCGCCCAGCCCAATTTCCTCCGCCGGCTGAAGAGTTTCGCGTTGGGCGAGTGAATCAGATGTCGCACAAGTATAACTGCTTTCACATTCACGGCGACAACATCGTTGAGTGCGACAGAACACTCCGATTGGTAGAATTGGCCCTCGCCGATCAATTGTCGTCCGTCGCCGGGCCGAGTGGATCGCCCGTATGCCCATCATTCACATTCCAAATTCGGGGTAAGAATAAACCGTGGCAGTTTACTTTCTTTCCTGGTTTTGGCCGGTGGAAAGAAGATATTCTTCAACTCGTTCGGAGTCGCGGCGGGAATCTTCGGGAAGCCGCGGACTCGATAATCACCGGGGTCACCTCCGACCGGGAAGAACCGCTGCTGGCAATCGAGTATTGCGGCGCGCTGCCCGCAGGCAATCAAGCGTGGCAGAGAAACGGGCGAGCGTATTCTTTTGGGTGTGCGCGCATTCCTTACGTTTATGTGGCTGAGATCGGCGGTTACGAACTTGATCTTCAACGGACGAGAAAAGCTCCGCGCCTCCCTAACCCGGCAGTTCCATTCAGCTACCTGTCATATTCGCTATCGCAAGAAACACCGGTCATTCCCGTGTTCATTGCAAGTCCAGGCACCGGGCAAGAGTCGAGACGGGATTATGCAGAGATTTTTGCAGATTCGGAATTGATTCGTCTCGTGCGAGCGGTTCTTTTCAATGAACCTGTTTGCGACGTAGTTAAAGCGTTGAACAAAAAGGTTGTTGCGTTGGTTGGTCTGCGTGCTTCATTGTGTCGCCCAGAACGGTCACTCTCGCCGGAGGAGTGGGTAGAGGCATATCAAACAATCGAAGGCAAGGCGACACTCGTCGAATACCTACTGAAGGCAAAACCGCTAGCATGGTCGAAGAAGACGTCCATCAAATCGCTTACTCCATCGGCCAAGCAGTTAATGAAGATTGCCTCCCGACACGCGATTGGCATGACATCTCGAGACCTGCCAATATGTGTGGTTTCAGGAGATAAGAGATCGGAGTTTTCAGAAGATGTGAAGGGACTTTACAAAAAACTCCCCGAACAATTTATGGAGTGGCTTGCGCGCCCCGTGCCACTCACCATTTGTTGGGTACTGGGCTTCAAGCCACGAGGGTAACCGTTCACACCCCGGGGAGCAATGAAGGAGCGGAATTGTGGGCGAGATGAGCTTCGACGGCGGATGTGACGAAGGAAAATACATTGCGACGCTGCTGACGACAACTCTCAATCACCGTCAGCATCGTCTCGACAA
>JAHIKV010000202.1 GCA_018897395.1 Planctomycetota bacterium
AAGGAGGTGTTCCGCAACGACAATGGCCCCGGCGACGACCGGCGCTGGGGTTGGGCCGTCGAGGGCAGCCCGGCCGACTGCGTGAAGATCGGCGTCCAGCAGTTCTGCCCCCGCCCGCCGGATATGGTCGTCAGCGGCATCAACGGCGGACTGAACGCCGGGATCAACGTTCTCTATTCGGGCACGGTCGCCGCGGCCATTGAAGGGGCCTTTTTCGGCATCACCAGCGTGGCCGTCTCGCTCGAATTCGACGAGCACGCCCGCTACGACCGGGCCGCCCGGCTGGCGTGCGCAATCATCCGCCGGATATTGGAAAACAAGACGCCCGAGCCGCAACTGTACAATCTGAACGTGCCCACCGCCGCGCTGACCGGCGAGCCGGAGGTCTGCGTCGTGCCGATGAACGTGACCCGCTACGGCGACAGCTTCGAGAAGCGGGTCGATCCCTGGGGGCGCGACTATTACTGGCTGACCGGCGGCCCGCCGCAAAGCGTCCCCGGCCACGAAACCGACCTCTCCGCGCTGGCCAAGGGGAAGGTGACGATCACGCCGCTGGATTACGACCTGACCCGCCGGGCGGCGCTGGACGAGATGAGGCGTTGGGAGTTTCGGCTGTCGGCGGCGGATGCCGAGGAAAAATGCGGCAAGTCCGAAATAGTTGCTCCTTCCATGCGAATACAGAAAAAAGAAAAGGAGTGCGAGCGATGAGCAAGCACAAAATATCCGTCGGCTATTGCGTTTGTGTGATTGCGGCGACCGTTTGGATTGTCGGTTGCAGCGAATACGCGCCGTCGTCGCCTCCGCCGGCGGTCGAAACCCCGCCGCCAGAGCCCGAGCCGGTCCCGGCAACATCAATAACCGTGCAACAAAAGGCCGCCGTGGGCGTGGGTAAAAAGGGTCGCGGTTACGGCGAGGGCTTCGTCGCCACACCCATCGGCAGCCTGTTCGCCTTCCGCGAGCGGGCAGTATTCGACATCCAAATCCCCGAGGCGATGAAGTTGTTCAAGGCCCAAGAAGACCGCCCGCCGAAGGACCACGAAGAGTTCATGGAAAAAATCATCAAGGCGAACCACATCAAGCTCCCCGAGTTGCCCGACGAACATCGCTACCAGTACGACCCCGAGACCGAGCAACTCATGGTCCTGAGTCCGGCGGAATCATAGTGGATAGTGGGTAGTGGGTAGTGGATAGTGGATAGTAGGCCGGGTCTCGACCCGGCCTACGTATTCCCGTCAAATCGAACGAGGTCTTCCGATGTCATTCCGATTGGGACGCAAGAAGTGGCTGGTCTTGGTGATTGTGGTCGCGGTTGCGGCGGTCGCGGCGAAACTTGCCATACTCGTCAAATTCGGCCCTCCGGTGACGATCTCTAAAGAGACGACCTACATCACCGAACCACTACATCCTGACGGATTCCCCGACTACGTCGGCGCACTCAATCAGCGGTTCAGCGAAGGCGTCACGCCGGAAAACAACTCGTCGGTCCTGTTCTGGAAGGCCGTCGGGCCGGGCGAGATAGATAAGGAGAAACGTGAGCAATACTTCCGGATGCTCGGCATCCCGCCGTTGCCGGAGAAGGGCGATTACTTCGTCACCTTCGACGAGCATGTAAAAGCCCATATCGACCACCAAATGGACCAAGCGCAACCTGCCGACAATCTTTCGGAGGAGAAAATCCGTCAGCGGTACTGGAAGCAACTCGACTCGGCCATGAAGCGGCCCTGGTCGAAGCAGGAGTTTCCCGTATGGGCCGAATGGATCGCCGCCAACGAGAAACCGCTGGCCCTGCTGATCGAGGCGTCAAAACGGCCCCGACGGTACGATCCCTTGATTGGCAAGGATGTGATTTCCCTTGAACTGTGGGGACCGCAATGCTCCCGCGACGTCGCTCGGGCGCTGGTTGCTCGGGCGATGCTGCGGCTAAACGACGGCAAGCCGGACGAAGCATGGGGAGACCTGATGGCCTGTCACCGGCTTGCCAGGCTGGTCGCCCAAGGGCCGACGGTGATTGAAGCATTAGTTGCCGTAACCATCGAGGGAATAGCCTGCAACGGCGATCAGGCCCTGCTCGAACGTGGCAAGCTCGCCCCCGCCCGGATCGCCGAGATGCGCGAAGAGTTGGCCAAGCTGCCGCCGATGCCCGTGATGGCCGATAAAATCGACGTGGCCGAACGTTTTATGTGTCTCGATGCGATTACGACAATGGCCCGGAAAGGCCCCGATGCGATAAACAAGGACGATAACGAAACCCCCGAAGAGGACGACGAACCCACCGGCGCGCTCGCTTCGCTGGAAAAGTCAATGAGGATCGCGTCATTCGATTGGGATCTCATGCTCCGGATGCAAAACGAATGGTACGACCGAGTGGTCGAGGCCTGCCGCAAGCCCACGCAGGCCGAACGCAATAAAGCAATCCAACAAATTGACGAGGACATCAACGAGATCAAAAGAACCCGGAATTGGAAAACGATGCTCCTCTCGTTTCTGACCAACTCCCGTCAGGCGCGTTCTCGGTTGATTGGGCAGATATATTTGTCTCTACTCTTGCCGTCCAGCTCGGCGGTCATAGCGGCGGAAGACCGCGTTACGATGCGGTTCGAGTTGATCGAGTTGGCCTTTGCCCTGGCCGCGTATCATGCCGATCACGGGGCGTATCCGGCGAAGCTCGACGAGTTGGTGCCGAAATACGTCAAGGCGGTCCCAAAAGACATCTTCAACAATGACGCCGACTTGCAGTATACGCGGAAAGACAACGGCTACCTGCTCCACAGCTTCGGCCCGAACGGCAAGGACGACGGCGGAAAGGGACCCGATGACCGCATAAATAATGCAGACTGGCATGGCGAGGACTGGGACGATCTGATCGTGCGCATCCCGTCAAAGCCGGAGGGATAGTGGATAGTGGCGAAGTGTCAGTACGTTAAGGTCACCTGAGTATCAATACGTTAAGGACCGGCGAATCAATAACTGTCGCTTTCGGAAACGCTGTCATCCTGAGCGCAGCGAAGGATCTCCACCGAGATCGGGCCAGATCCTTCGCTGCGCTCAGGATGACCGACGAGAGAACCCGACAGACATTTCTTGGCCGTCACTAAAACGAATGGTTCCCGATACACTGGCGTTTAGCGTGACAGGCTGACCCATGGGGCTGCTGTGCCTACAGCTTGCCTACCGGCGCCAGGTAGATGACGAATTCGTCCGTGCCGTCCACTCGCACCAACCGATTCATCAACTGCTGGTGGTACGCGCCCACGGCACAGGTTCCCGCCCCGATGGCCTCGCAGGCCAGGTAAAGGTTCTGGCAGACGTGGCCGGCGTCCAGGGCAATTACCTTGTGGGCCGCCAACCCGTAACGCCACTCCATCCGGTACGGTACGGCCGTCCAGATGAACGTCGCCGCCGCCTCTGCCACGAACGATTGCCCAAGGGCGGCTTCCACAAGCTTCTGCCGGGCGTCGGGCACGTGGAACTCCAAGAGTAGCTCGTGCTCGAGGGGCAGGTACCGGTAGATGGCAGGCTTCAGCCCCTCGACATTGAAGATGCACGGGTACGTTTCTAAGGCGTGCCGCGCGCCGGCGGAAGGAACCATCCGCAGGGCAGTCGCCTTGTTCAGCCGCTGACGGATGCCCTGCGTGGCCCAAAGGAGAAAACTCAGCTCGGCCAACCTCAGCGGCTTGTCGGTGAACTCACGGCGGCTCTGCCGGTTCCTCATTGCCGACGCCAGGTCTGTTTGTCCAATCCCCTGCCATTGGTCCGGTGCGACCAGTCTGATGCGAGTGGCGTCAGCCGAAAAAGGTTTTTCCAAGGGCGGCGGCGCAACTCTGCGGCTCTGGTCCGTCTGAGAGAAGTCGATCTTTTGGCGGATCGTGTCTTTGAGAAACTCGCGGTGCTGGTCCAGCAAAGAATTGGACATGGCAATATCTCCGAAAGGATAGCCAAGCGGAATTGAGTATACCATTCAGTCTCGTGCCCGTCGCCGCAGCCCTTTCTGCCGAGCCATTGCCACCGCCTCCTCGAACTCCGCCTGGCGCAACGGCCGGGCGATTGCCGGATAGCGGGCCGCCAGCCCCGCGGGGCGATACTGCGGCATAATGTTGATGAATGTCTCGGGCGAGACCTCGCGGGCCAGGAATCGCAGGATTTGGCGAGTCTCCTCCAATCCGCCGGGCATTACCAGGTGCCGCACCAGCAGTCCTCGATAGGCCAAGCCGTGCTGGTCGAGAACCAAGTCTCCCACCTGCCGGTGCATTTCCTTGATGGCGACCCGAGCCACTTCGGGATAGTCCGCCGCTCGGGCCAGCTCTCGTGCCGTCGCCGGACTCCAGAACTTGAAGTCGGGCATATAGACGTCGATCGCGCCGTCGAGCCACTGCAACGTCTCCAGCCGGTCGTAGCCGCCGGTGTTATAGACCAGCGGCAGCCGCAATCCCCGCTCCGCCGCAACGGCCAGCCCTTGGAGGATCTGCGGCACAACGTGCGACGGAGTCACCAGGTTGATGTTGTGGCAGCCTTGATCTTGCAGGGCGAGCATCAGGTCGGCCAATTGCTCGTCGGTGACCGGCCGTCCGTGGCCTTGCCAACTGATGTCGAAGTTCTGGCAGAACACGCAGCGGAGGTTGCACAGGCTGAAGAAGATCGTGCCCGAGCCGTTCCACCCCCGCAGGCAATCCTCCTCGCCGTGATGGGCAAAGGCACTGCTCACCCGCGCTGCCCGGCCGGCATGGCAGTAGGATAGCGGGCCAGCCTGCCGCCGATCGGCGTGACATTGCCGAGGACACACGGTGCAATCGGCTAAGACGCTGATCGCCTCCCGAGCTCGGCGCCCAAGTTCGCCGCTTTCCAGCAGTCTCAGGTAACTTGGCCAGATCGAAGTCATCGAAGTCTACAAAGCAGCCGAGGAATGATTAACTCCGGCAAGGCATCCCGGTTCCCAGGCGACACGGGCATGATCTCCACGTCGGCGCGGCGTTTCACCTGCTCGATGAAGCCGCCGCCCTTGGCTGCAATCGTGGCCAGCACGGCCACGGAACTGTCCAAGGCACGGGTAACGGCCTCGGCGAAGACTCGGCTGCAGCACTCCATCTTGCCGATCTCGTCGATCACCAACAGGTCCACCGCACCCTCCGGCGTGCCGAATTCCTTGCGAACAATGCCCTCAAAACCAGCGAGGTCCACCCCATACCTGCCCACGCGAGCAGGACCGTGGAAGTCTACATGAGCGAGCACCGTGGAAACATCGCTTAGCCCAACGGCCAAGAAGCCCACCCGGCTGCCTTGCTGCCGGATCTCTTTGGTGTAGAAACCGGCCAGGCGGTGGTCGCAAAGGCGCTCGATCACCCGGCGGACCACGGTGGTCTTGCCACAGCCCGGTGGGCCAGTCAAGAGCAGGTTCTTGCACGGGGTACTCATCTGACCGGCTCCTGGAACATCGCCGCCACCGGCGCATGATCCGACGGTTTTTCGCCCTTCCGCTCCTGACGGTCGATCTCGGCACTCGTGCAGCCGACGGCCAATGGCTCCGTGACCAGGATATAGTCCAGCCGCAATCCGTCGTTCTTGGGAAACGCCAGCATGCGGTAGTCCCACCAAGAGTACAGACCGCCCTCGGGATGGTGCTGGCGGAAGACGTCGACCAAGCCCCAGGCAAGCAAGTGCTCCATGGCGTCGCGAATCTGTTGATGGAACAAGACTGTGCCCGCCCAGGCCTCAGGTCGGGCAACGTCGTTTTCGTGCCGGGCAACGTTGAAGTCGCCGCAGAGCGCCAACGGCACAGAGGGCGTAAACCTTCGCTCCAGGTAGGACCGCAGCCGTCGCATCCAGTCGAGCTTGTAGGCGTACTTCTCCGAGCCGACGGTCTCGCCATTGGGCACGTAGGCGGTAATCACTTGAATGCCGCCGATCTCGGCCCGCAGCAGCCGGGCCTGTGATTCGTCCCCGCCGTCCGCCAACCCCTTTTCGATGTTCGAGGGCTTGGTCCGGCTCAAAACGGCCACGCCGTTGTACGTCTTCTGCCCGTAGACCGCCGCATGGTAGCCCGCCGCCTGGACGGCCTCATAGGGAAACACCTCGTCGATGGCCTTGATTTCCTGGAGGCAGACAACGTCCGGTTGGGCCCTTTGAAGCCAGTCCAGCAGCCGCTCCTGCCGGGCGCGGATCGAGTTGACGTTCCAGGTGGCGATTTTCACGGCTTCTGGTGCCTTTCGGGAGGTGTCCGCTACTGGATCGACCGCTCACTCCGGGTCAGGCGACGGTAAAGCACTGTCAAGCCAACCACCACGATCGTTGGGAGCCACCCCCACAGCAACTCCGCGCGCACCGCACGGCTGTACCTGGGGTCCGGCAGGTCAAAGGCGATGTCTGAAAGTGGGATTGGCCCCCAGTTGCCGCAGCGACCTCCGAGCGGCCAGAAGAACGGAATCCCTCCGCCGCCCTTGGTCATCGCGTTCAGCAGCCCGTGGGAGGCAGTGATCGTGAAAAACAGGGCCATCAGCGACCACCAACGCACATGAAAGCACCGGAATGTCATGCTGGCCGTGACAATGCTCAACAACAGGGCGAACAGTACCGAGTGCGCGATCCCCCGATGGCCGAGCGGGCCGCCGTAGGCGGCCGTCGAAAAGACATCAAGATCGGGAATAATCGGCAAGACGGCCGCAAGGCCCCAATACGCCCACGGCGTGGGCTGGACTGCGTACAATCGCGCTAGCCCCACTCCAACCACTGCGTGTGAATAGATCGTGGCCATGATCCGAGAATCGGTCCCTTCAACGCCATTGTACGACAGAATCGACTATTGAGCTATTCTCTAGTAGCCGGGTGGCGCTGCTGGTTTGTCCAGCGTTTGGCTGACACTGTTGGATAGTCGAGCAGTAGCATGCGTGTAGACTCAGTTGGCGTGCTATCCGATCTGCACCAGGCAATTGCCCCGGCTATCGTGATCTACCTTGGTTTCGAGTTCCAGGAAGTGTCGCAGGATTTCCAAGTGCGTTGTGGCGTGGGCGGAAAGGGAAAGCGTGCGAAATGCCCCGCCGCCGGTGCCGAAATAGACGCCGACGCCCAGGGGGAGCATGATCTGGTCGGCCAAATGTCGCCCCACCGGTACGTCTGAAGCCAAATACTCTTCGGCCTCGCGCAATGCCTCCAGGGCAACATCCTCGGCCTTCACCCCGATCCGCCCGAAGCTGGTGCAGACCTCGGTGACGTTCTCCGCCTCCAGTTCGATCATCACGACGTTACCCGGTCCGCACACGTCCCTTGGTTCTTCAATCGCAAAGCAATCTTCGCCCCAGCCGGTATGCTGGGCGATGGTTCGGCACTCACGCTCGGCAATGTGCCGCGGTAGATTGGCGAGCAAAACCCGGACCCGGTGGGCGCGAATCTTGCCGCGACCGATCAACTCCAAGCGGTCGAGCCAGTAGGGTGCGTCCGCGACGCACCACAAACGAGAATATCGGTGCGTCGAGGACGCACCCTACATCTTGCTGAAGGACTACATCGGCGGTTGACGCCGTTCGAGTTTCGCCCGGTCCACCTCGACGCCCAAGCCGGGCGACTCGGGCACGGATATCATGCCTTCGACGATTTCCAGGGAATCGGCCAGCACGGTGTCGCGGAGTTGGCGGGGGGCGATTTCATTGCCGGTCGAGAAGGCGGGCGTGGCGGCGGCCAAATGGAGCATGGCGGCCGTGGCGATCCCCAGCGAGGCCCGGCACCCGAGCACGGGCACCATGCCGGCCGCGGCGGCCACCGCCGCGCACGCCCTGGCCGGCACGATCCCGCCAACCTGCTCCAGGTCGATCGCCACGAAGGGGGCCGCGCCGCAGCGGGCGGCGCAAAACACGTCGTCCGGCCCGCATATCGCCCGCCACAGGGCCAAGGGTACGCTCGTCTGCCGACCCAGCACGGCCGCCGGATGGATTTCTTTCGTCTTGATCGGATCGAGGAAGAATTGCAGCCCTTCGTGCTCCAGTCCGGCGCAAAGGTCGCGGGCGGTCTCGGCGTCGAACAGCCCTTGACCGTCCAGCCTGAGCGTGATCCGCTCTCCCAGCAGCTCGCGGATGGCCTTGATGTTTTGGAGGTCATCATCCGGTCGGCCGTCGGCGACGACGGTTAGGGTGTGAAAGCCTTGTTCGGCCAGTTCCCGCGATACATTGGCCACCGTTTTGGAGTTGCATCCGGCCAGCCGCACGGAGACGGGGATCCGCCGCCGATAGTATCCGCCCAACAGGTTGCACAACGGCTGGCGCAACACGTGTCCCAGCAGGTCCCAGACGGCCATCTCCACCGCCGCGCGGACCGGCGGCGGCCAGAGCGCGTCCAGCGTGTGCAACTCCTCGATGTCGTAAACGCTCCGGCCGGCCAACACGGCCAGCAGCGACTCGCGCCGGGCGACAAGCTCTCCGGGCCGCCACACAAATCCCGATTCACCCCAGCCTTCCAGGCCCGAGGCGGTCGTTACCCGCACCAACAGGCAGCGCGGCTCGTCCGGTTCGCCGCTCCGATCCGAGGAAATCAAGAAGAACTCCAGGTCGTGGATTTTCATTGGAAATCCTCCCTACCAGCCAGTTGAAAAGGGGTGCCACTGCTGGCTTGTCCAGCAGTGCATGGAAGAAACTCCCGGAAAAACACTGCTGGACAAGCCAGCAGTGGCACCCAAACTTCTGAAATCCGACTTTTTCAACAAACCCCTACACCTACACCTTCGGCAATGCGAACCGCAATTGTTCCCGGCAGACCGTCCGCGTCTCGACCGATGCCCCGAAGCGTTCCCGCATCATCCGCACGCACTCTTCCACGATCGACTCGGGCGCGCTGGCGCCGGCCGTCACGAGCACCGTCTCTTCGCCCGAAAACCACCCCAGATCGATGTCGGCCGGGCCGTCGATCAAATGGCTCGATACGCCGCAAGATCGGGCCAGCTCCGCCAATCGCCGGCTGTTCGAGCTGTTCCGGCTGCCGACGACCAACACCACGTCGGACTCGGCGGCCAGCAGCCGGACGGCCTCCTGCCGGTTCTGCGTAGCGTAGCATATATCGTCGCGCGGCGGACCAACGGCCGCCGGAAACCGCCGTCGCAAGTACCCGATGATCCGCGCCGCGTCGTCCACCGACAACGTGGTTTGGGTGATATAGGCAACCTTTGACGGATCGGGGACATCGACCCGGTCGATGTCGGCCGCCTGCTCGATCAAGCGGATCGAATCGGATGCCTCGCCCATCGTCCCCGCCACCTCGTCGTGACCGGCGTGGCCGATCAGCAGGATCGTGTAGCCCTCTTGGGCGAACCGGAGCGCCTCTCGATGGACCTTGGTGACCAGCGGGCAGGTGGCGTCGATGGTTTTCAGCCGCCGCCGCTGGGCCTGTTGCCTGATGTTCGGCGGCACGCCGTGGGCCGAATAGAGCAGGAAGGCCCCCTCGGGCGCTTCGGACAGATCGTCGACGAACACGACCCCCTTCCGCCTGAAAGAATCGACCACCCATTTGTTGTGGACGATCTCGTGATATACGTACAGCGGCGCGCCGTGGGCCGCAAGCGCCGAGGCCAGGGCCTCGATGGCCATGTTCACGCCCGCGCAAAAACCGCGTGGTTCCGCTAGAATGATCCGCATGGTTCCCTCGCTCGACGGAACACATCATAATGGGGGAAGGGGCCGGGGACAAGGGATTAGGGATTGGGGATTGGGGATTGGGGATTGGGGATTGAGGGTTGGAGATTGGAGATTGGGGATTGAACTCCACAACCGCTTGCGGTTTCGCAAGCCGACGCAAAAAATGTTCGCCGACGATCTTAAACAATATGGACCCCGAGCGGCGCAATCGCTGCCGCCCTCGCTCCGCCAAAGCCGGCGATATTGCCGTCGGCTGGCGCGGCGGCACTACGAGAACTTCACGGCGGTCAGCCGGCTGTTGCCGCGCCGGTTGCGGCAGCACTTCTCGAACGTCTACGCCTACTGCCGCTGGGCCGACGATCTGGCCGACGAGACCGGCGACCCCAAGCAATCGTTGGCGCTGTTGGCTTGGTGGGAGAAGCAGCTCCGCGAGTGCTACAACGGACGTGCCGCGCACCCCGTCTTCATTGCCCTGGCGGAGACCATTCGCCGGTTCGACGTCCCGCTCGATCCGCTGGTCGACTTGTTGGTGGCCTTTCGGCAGGACCAGCAAATCAACCGCTACGAAACGATCGAGCAGTTGCTGGAATACTGCCGCTGGTCGGCCAATCCGGTGGGGCGTTTGGTCCTCTATCTCGGCGAGTGTCACACGCCCGACCGGGTGCGTCTGGCCGACTCGATCTGCACGGGCCTGCAACTGGCCAACTTCTGCCAGGACGTGGCGGTCGATTGGGATCGGGGGCGGGTATATCTGCCGCAGGCGGCCTGCCGGCGGTTCGGCTACGACGAAGCCATGTTCGCCCGGAGTGAGTGCAACGACGCCTTCCGCCAATTGCTGGCCGTACACGTCGATCAGGCCGAGGGTTTTCTGCGGGCCGGATTGCCGCTGGCGGCCAAGATGCCCGCCGGGCTGCGGCTGCCGGTCTCCCTGTTCGCCGCCGGAGGATTGGCCATATTGGAGGCGATCCGTCGGCGGCACTACGACGTCTGGTCGCATCGGCCGACGATCTCCAGGTCCGAGAAGCTGCGATTGGTGGTGCGCTGTTGGTGGAAATCGCATTTCGGCGGTTCAGCGACAAAAGAAAAAGTTTAGCCCCGGCGCCCACGCCGGGAATTGCACGAAATCGTTTAGCCCCGGCGTCCACGCCGGGAAAATCATGAACCTGGACCGCAAAACCATCGACGCGAGTTACCGCTATTGCCGGCGGATGAGCCGGCGGACCGGTTCCAGCTTTCACGCCGGGTTCCTGCTGCTGCCGGCCGAGAAGCGCCGAGCGATGTGGGCGCTCTACGCCTTCATGCGACACACCGACGACCTGGCCGACGGGCCGACGGCCGAATGTTCGCCGCGCGACGCGCTGGCGGCGTGGCGCGCGGCACTGGAGCGGGAGTTGCTCGGAGGAAGGGAGAAGAGAGAAGAGGGAAGAGAGAAGAGAGAAGAGAGAGGAGAGAAAGGGCAATCATCGGCCGATAATTCATCATTCATCATTCATCATTCATCATTGCTGCCCGCTCTGGCCGACGCGGTCCGGCGATTCCGGATTCCGGCCGAACACCTCCGCGCGGTGATCGACGGGGTGGAGATGGACCTCGACGGCCGCCGCTACGAGACGTTCGACGATCTGCGTCAATACTGCGAGCGCGTGGCGTCGGCCGTCGGGCTGGCGTGCATCCACGTCTGGGGCTTCCGCGGCCCCGAGGCGTTCGAGCCTGCCCGGGCGGCGGGCGTCGCACTGCAAATGACCAACATCCTCCGCGACCTGAAGGAAGACGCCGCGGCCGGCCGCGTATACCTGCCCCTGGCCGACCTGCGCGAATGTGGTTACTCGGTCGACGACCTGCGGGCCGGAGTGGCCGACGGGCGTTTCCGCCGGTTGATCGCCTTCGAGGTTGCCCGGGCCGAGCGGCTGTATGCCGAAGCGGCCGTACTATTGGAGTTGCTCGAGCCGGCGGGCCGGCGGATTTTCGGCATCACGACGGCCACCTACCGGGCGATTTTGCGACAGATCGCGAGCAATCCAGAAATCGTCTTGCAGCGCCGCGTCAGATTGGGCAGGTGGAAAAAACTGAGGCTCGTCGCCCGCTGGGCGTTGCTGCCGCCGCGAAAGGCCGATCTGATATGAACCCGAACATTCTCGACTGGCGCGGATCGTCGGCGCCCACCGTGGCCGTAGTCGGCGGGGGACTGGCGGGAATGGCCGCCGCACTGGCCGCCGCGGAACGGGGATTTCAAGTCGAGCTGTTCGAGCGGGCAAAAACGCTCGGCGGACGCGCCGGATCGTTCGTCGATCCGAAAATCGACGAGCCGGTCGATTACTGCCAACACGTGGCGATGGGCTGCTGCTCCGCGCTGCTGGACTTCTGCCGCCGGGCGGGCATCGACGACTGCTTCCAGCGGACCCGCACGCTGCACTTCATCGGGCCGGACGGCGACCGACGCGACTTTACTCCGTGCCGCTGGTTGCCCACTCCGCTGTACCTGCTGCCGGGGTTGCTGAGGCTAAAGTATCTCTCGCTCGGCGAGCGGTGGAACATCGTCCGCGCGTTGAGAAAACTCTGTGTAGGGTGGGTCAAGCGAAGCGCAGCCCCACCAAAAGTGGGAAAAACGTGGTGGGGCTGCGCTTCGCTTGACCCACCCTACTTTCCAAAAGCCCCCGGCTATTATGGCGAAGAAGAGACCGTAGGCCATTGGCTCCGCCGTCACGGGCAATCGCAACGGGCGATCGATCGGTTCTGGTCGGTGGTGCTGGTCGGCGCGTTGGCCGAGACGGTCGAACACGCCTCGCTGGCCGCCGCAAGGAAGGTGTTCCGCGACGGGTTTCTCGCCTCGCGCGATGCGAGCGACCTGCTGCTGCCGCGACTGCCGTTGGGCGAAATCTTCAACGATCGGCTGGGCGAGCGGCTGGCAAATCGCGGCGTCAAAGTGCATCTGAACACACCGGTGCGGCGGATCGAAGGCGACCGGCAACTCGCCGGCGCGGTCGTTCCGGCCGACGGCGAGCGTAGGAAGTTTGACTACTTCGTCGCCGCCGTGCCTTGGCACAACGTGCGGCCGCTGTTGGCCGACGAACTGCTCTCTGCGATCCCAACGCTGGAGAACGTCGAAAAAATAGGTCCGGCGGCGATCACGGCGGTCCATCTCTGGTTCGACCGACCGGTAGTTCCGCTGCCGCACGCCGTTCTGGTCGGCCGGCTGAGCCAGTGGGTGTTTGCGGACGAGCAAACCGATTCAACCTCGGTTCAGCACTGCCAGGTGGTCATCAGCGCTTCGCACCGATTGGAACGGCGAAATCGTGACGAACTATTGGACGATGTCCGCGGCGAGTTGCAGTCCGTATGGCCGGCGGTGGGTGGCGCCGAACTGCTGCACTCGCGGATAATCGCCCAACCGGCGGCGGTCTTTTCTTGTCTGCCCGGAGTCGACCGTTTTCGCCCCCAGCAAAAGACGCCGATCCGCAATCTTGCCCTGGCCGGCGATTGGACCGACACCGGCTGGCCGGCAACGATGGAAAGCGCCGTCCGCAGCGGCTATCGAGCAGTGAATGCGCTGGCTTGTAGGTCGCAAGTTCCGTACAACGGATACGCTGCCGCGGCCGGGCAGCCGTGAAGGCCGGCGTGAAACGAAGGAGTCCTCGACCGTGAAGACAACGTTGCGCTCGGACCAGCCCCATAACCAAAAATACTAAAACCACCCCTTGACCGTCGAAAGCGTTTTAGGGATAGGGTGGCTCGACCCACCCTGCATTTGGCGGAAGTTCATCGTGGAAGAAAAAGCAGTTCCTCCGATGGATTACAATGCACCGAGGCTCTCAACGCGTGGCTGGAAGGCAAGCTCCATAATGCCGTTAAGTTACAGGAATTGCATTTGGCCCCCCTTGGCACACATGAGCGTTTTGATACAATCACCTCATGGTGGTAATCGTCGGCTTTTGCGGGTCAAATGGGTGTTGTACAAGAGCTCGCCAATCTCAAGCCCAACCGGATTGCGAACGTAAAACAATAACAAAAAACAATTTAGCCTCCTTAGCTCAATTGGTTAGAGCATCTGACTCTTAATCAGAGGGTTCCAGGTTCGAGTCCCGGAGGGGGCACACGGTAAAGCCTTGCGTGACAACGAGTTGCGCAAGGCTTTTCTCGTCGCTATTGGTTCCATAAATAGCCTTACAAACCAGGCTGGCATTCGCTCTAGCTTACCTTGGCCGTTCCTAATCGTCTTTCCGATGCTTTTTCCTACGCCGCGGCGTTGCACGCCGAGCAGCGGCGGAAAATCTCCGGCGAACCGTACCTGGCACACCTGATGGCCGTGGCCGCAATTGTGCTCGAGCACGGCGGAGATGAGGACGAGACCGTCGCCGCACTGCTGCACGACGCCGTCGAGGACCAGGGAGGCAAGCCGACCTTGGAGCAGATTCGCCGCCGCTTCGGCGAAAGGGTTGCCGAAATCGTCGATGGCTGCTCCGACGCGGACGAAACCCCGAAACCGCCGTGGCGCGGTCGGAAAGAGACGCACCTCGCCCGGCTCCGCGGCGCTTCGGCCTCGGTCCGGCTGGTCTCGGCGGCCGACAAGCTGCACAACGCCCGGTGCCTGTTGCGGGAGTATCGCCGCCGGGGCGACGAGGTCTGGGACCATTTTCACGGCGGCCGTGACGGCACGCTCTGGTATTACCGCGCGGTCGTCGACGCCCTGAAACATACCGGTGCTTCCCCGCTTCTGGAAGAACTCGACCGCGCCGTCGCGGAAATCGAGCGGACTTCCCCTTGAAATTGTGCCACGGCCTGTGCTAGGTTCGGGACCGTAGCGAGGGTATCCGCAGCGCCTGGTTTCCGGGTAGCAATAAAAGCCCGCCGTCGGAGTCAACTCCGGCGGCGGGCTTTTTTTGTTGCGCCTCCTACAAGATAACCTTAACGACGTGGCAATCGAAAAATGATTGCGCCGAAAATCGTGGCCGATGTCCGGCGGCTGTTGGCCGAAGGGACGCACAGCCAGCGGAAGATTGCCCGGCTGACGGGCATCAGCCGCGGCACGGTCGTCGCGATCGCCTCGGGCAGACGTCCCAACTACGACAAATCCGGCAACGACGACCTGGAGGAACCATCCGGTCCGCCCGAGCGATGTCCCGGCTGCGGCGGAATGGTGTACATGCCATGCCTACTGTGCCGGGCGCGAAAAGAGTCCGCCGAGAATCCCCGCGGTTCGGCGCGTGGCAGTGGCGGCGCCCCGGTGCGGGCCGGCCTCGAACTGCGGCCGGAGCATCACGCCCGATACCGACAAGTTTGCGATTGGCGGCGGCGGAACCACGGACAACCATTCAGAGGATCGACCAAATGAAAGAACCGCTATTCGTTCCGTATTGCGACGCGCGTCGGAAAATCCGCGGCGGCGACCTGCTGCTGTTTCGGCCGCGGGGATTCGTCTGGCGGGCAATCGCCGTGGCGGGGCGATCCGAGTACACACATGCCGCGATGGCCGGCTGGTGGAGCCGCCGGCTGATGTGCGTCGAGATGTGCATCCGCGGCGGCCGTGCCCTGCTGCTGTCGAACATCGTCCGCCGCTGGCCCGGCGCGATCGACGTGTATCGGGCTAACGCGAGTGGCACTGGCTTGGCCGGTGGCACGCGGCGGTCTGGGGGTGGCACTGGCTTGGCCCGTGGCACGCGGCGGTTTTCCCGCGCCGCGGCCGTCCGCGCCATGATCGAAATCACCGGCCGACGGTACGGATGGTTCAACCTGTTTCGGGCCGCGTTGTTGCATCTGCCGTTGTTCCGCTTCCTCGTCGCCCCCGAGACGGACGACGCGGCGGACTCCGCCGCGTGCCACCGGCTAAGCCAGTGCCACCCCCCGTTCTGCTCGCAGGCGGTGGCGATGGCCACTCGCGCCGGAGGCGTCGATCCCGTACCCAACCTGGCCGACCGGCTGACCGAACCGGCCGATCTCTCTCGAAGTTCCTTCTACGCCTACAGGTTTACCTTGACATGGGAGGAAGAGTCTTCGACCCCCGATCCAGAGGAGGCAAAAAAATGAATCGCCATCTTTGTGAAGCGGGCGATATGGCGTTCCGCTGTCTGTTTCTGGCCTCGCTGTTCATCGGCCTTTGGATGGCTTGCCGGATGATCTGGGGATACTAGCACTGAAAACAACCTTTTTACAGGAGAAAAACCAATGCGAAAGATTCTGCTGAGTCTGTTGCTGGTCGGGCTGATGGCCCCGCCGGCATTTGCCCAATGCGGGCCGTGGGGTTGCCCCGTGCAGCGACCCGCACCGAGCGTGAGGTTCAAGGGAAAGATCAAAGGTAAGGTCGAACTGCCGACCCCGGCATGGCGCTACGAACGGCCGGTGGGCCATCGGGCCGCAGTCGTGAGGATTTATTGCCACGACGGCGCTGGCACTGGCTTAGCCGGGGGTGGCACTGGCTTAGCCAGTGGCACACGGTGGTCGAAAGGGTCCGGCGTGCTGGTCCGCTGGGGAAAGCGCGTGGTTGTGTTGACCGCCCGGCACGTCGTCAAAGACGCCAAGACCATCTTCGTCGATTTCTACAACCACCGCCGACATCGGGCGCGGGTACTCAAAATTGACGCGCGATGGGACTGCGCCGTGCTGGACATCGGCACGTCGCCCGATGGGATCGACCCGGCGGAGTTTGCCTTCGGCGCGGACGCCAAGTTTCAAGACGGCGACCGGCTGGAGTCCTGCGGCTATGGGCCGGATGGAAAGCTGGCTGTCAACAGCGGCTTGTTCAAGGGCTACCGGCGATCGTCTGCCTCGATGCAAGGCCCGGACGATTGGATGGTCATAAGCGGCCACGCCCGCGGCGGCGACAGCGGCGGGCCGGTGTTCGACCGGCAAGGCCGCGTGGTCGGCGTGCTTTGGGGGACCGACGGCCAGGTGGTCGTCTGCGTCCAGCCCGGCCGGATTCATGTAATGCTTGACGAAGTGGTTGCGGAGCGGCTTGCAATTATGAATCGCCGACCGACCCCGCCGCGGCCCGGTCCGCTGGAGCCGATAGATCAATCCAAGTTGGGCGGCGGGGACCGGACGCTCCTGCCGTGGCGAGGCGAAACGGAAGCCAAGGACAAGGCCCAGGACGCCCGGATCGACAGGCTGATCGGGCTGATGGAGCAGCAGCAGGCGGCAAGGCCGGGGCCGTCGATCGACGTGCAAGTTCGGCCGCAACCGCCGGTCGTTGAAAAGCCTGCTACCGATGAACGGTCGCCGCTACTCGGTGGCCTATGCGTGTTTCTCGGTGTCATCGGCGGATTCGTGATTTACTTTGCAAACCAGAAGGGAGAGTGATTCGATGGATACGCTACCAATTGTGTGGCAATATGTGATTCTGGGGACCATTGCGTTGGGGGCAACGCTGGTCGGCTTGTGGCTCTACAATCGACGTGAGAAGCGACGGAAGCACGCTTTAGAGCTAATGCGCATGATGGATCAATGGAGCCTCGACTGGTTCGCCGGGCTGTACGCCGATTATGCCGTCGGCGATTACTCTGGTCTGGCGAGCAGAATCAAGGAGGTCGTCCAGGCCGTCCGCAGCGACGAGGCGATGGTGGCCAAACTGGGCGAGGTCGCCAAAAAGGTCGCCGCATACTACGCCTCCAACGACGCCACGAAGGCGGCCGAACTGACGGCGATCTTGCGGGCCGGCAACGGAAAACCACAAGCGGCCCCCTGACCTCCGACCTCTGATCTCCGACCATGACCACCGACGAAAACGTTGCCATCGAGCGGCTCCGGGACGAGTTGCACGAGTATCACGTGGACGTGCAACGACTGATTCAGCGTTGCGAGTCGTGCCGCGGCGACGTGGAGTGTTTGCTGGCCGACGTCTACGGTCTGCCGGGCAACAAGAAGCGGAGTCCGGGCCTGCTGGGCGAGGTGGCGGAACTTCGCGGCAGCCGAAGGCGGATGCTGCTTGCCATGCGCGGAGCCTGGCTCTTGCTCACCGCGATGGCCGGCGCGCTGGCAACCGCGATCGTGAAAACTTGGATTTAGTTGTCAGTTGTCAGTTTTCAGTTATCAGTTGTCAGCAGGTCAACTGATTACTGACAACTGATAACTGAAAACTGAAAACTGACATGAAAATCCGCGACCGGATCAAGGAGTTTCGTCGGGTGAAGGCCGGACTGTTGCGGCCGCACCCGAACAACTGGCGGACCCATCCGCCGGCGCAGCGGGACGCCCTGCGCGGCGTGCTGGCCGAGATCGGCTACGCCGGCGCGCTGTTGGCCCGCGAGTTGCCCGACGGCTCGTTGGAGCTGATCGACGGCCACCTCCGCGCCGAAACCACCCCGGACGCGGACGTGCCCGTATTGATTTTGGACCTCGACGAGCGGGAAGCGAAAAAACTCCTGGCCGTGCTCGACCCGTTGGCCGCGATGGCCGAGTCGAACGACGAGGCGTTGGCCGAGTTGCTCGCACACGTCGAGACCGAAAGCGACGCCGTGCGGGCGATGTTGGACGAAATGTTGGGCAATCACGACGCCCCGGAGGGTGGCGCCGGCTTAGCCGGTGGCACGGACCGCGACATCGACGTTCCCGAGGCATTTCAGGTCGTCGTCGAATGCCGCGACGAGAACCAGCAGCGGGCCGTATTCGAGCGTTTGACCGGCGAGGGATTCGAGTGCAGGCTGTTGACGCTGTGAGAAACAAATGACCAAGGTTCAAGGTCAAAGGTTCAAGGTTCAAGACTCGGAGTTTGACCTTGAACCTTTCATTCCCATGCCAAAGATCGACATCGAAGTAAACTGCCCTGTGTTCGACTCGTTCCGCGTGCGGCAGGTCGGCGGAATGTTCGACGTGCCGCCGGCCAAACGCGCCTCGCAGCGGTTCGGCGTCGAAGTGCCTGATGGCGTGCTGGAAGAGGACGACTGGCAAATCGGCCTGATCGTCGGCCCCTCGGGCAGCGGCAAGAGCACCATTGCCCGGGCAATGTTCGGCGATCGGGTCTACCGGCCCCGGCAATGGCCCGCGGACCGAGCGGTGATCGACGGATTCGAGGGTGGCACTGGCTTAGCCAGTGGCACGCAGCGCCCGACGAAGGAAATCACGCGGATGTTGACCGCCGTGGGGTTCTCCTCGCCGCCGAGTTGGATCAAACCGTATCATGTGCTGAGCGGCGGCGAACAGTTCCGCTGCGACCTGGCCCGGGCGCTGATGAGGAATGATGAATGCGGAACGATGAATGATGAATCGACAAATGATTTGGAATCCGCCTCTTCCATTCATCATTCATCATTCATCATTCATCATTTTCCCCTAGTCGTCTTCGACGAGTTCACCTCCGTGGTCGATCGCAACGTCGCGCGGGTAGTCTCGGCGACGATCTCGAAGGGCATCCGCTCGGGCCGGATCGGCTGCCGGCTGGTGGCCGTCACCTGCCACTACGACGTGACCGAGTGGCTGACGCCGGACTGGGTGATCGACATGGCCACGTCCGATTTTTCACGGAGGCGTCTTCGGCGACCGCCGATCGAGCTTGAACTCTTTCGTTGCCGGCGTGGTGCGTGGCGGCTGTTTGCGAAACATCACTATCTGAGCGGCAAGCTGGCCCCCTTTGCCCGATGTTTTCTGGCCTTGTGGGAAGGCGAGCCGGTAGCGTTCTGCGCCACGCTGAATCTGATCGGGCGGAAGAACCGCTGGCGGATCAGCCGCGTCGTCACCTTGCCCGACTACCAGGGCATCGGCATCGGCACGGCCGTCGTCGAGGCGGTGGCCGACCTGCACCGGCGCGAGGGGCATCGGGTGAACGTCACGGCGAGTCATCCGTCGATGATCGCCCACTGCCGCCGCTCGCCGCTGTGGCGGGTCGTGAACGTCCAAAAGACCGGCTCCCGCCGCATGCGCGGGTTTGTCGAAAATTACCGCGGTTCGACCGGCCGGGCCGTCGTCTCGTTCGAGTACGTGGGAATGAGAGGCGAGGGACGGGAGGTTCGGGATTCGGGATTCGGGATTTCTGACCTCTGACCTCTGACTTCCGACCACTGACCACTGACCACTGACCACTGAAAACTGAAAACTGATATGGGAAAGCGCGGCAGACCACCGGTGCTCGACAAGGACAAGCGTGGCCGGATCGCGGCCATTATCAGCGTCGGGTGCAGCCAGGGCGTGGCCGCCCAGTACGTCGGCTGCGCCCCGTCGACCATTCTGAGGACCGCCGAACGCGACCCGACGTTCGCCGAGGAGCTTCGCCAGGCGAAGTGCAACGCGGAACTGAGCCTGGTGAAAAACATCCGCAACGCCGCCAAGAAGGAGCAGTATTGGCGGGCGGCCGCCTGGGCGCTGGAGCGCGGGTTCCCCGAGAAATACGCCCGCCGCGGTCCCGACGTAATCACCGTCGAACAGATCGGACTCCTCTTGGCAAGATTCGCCGAACTCGTCGTCCAGGAGGTGCCCGAGCGATACCGCAAAAATATTCTGAAAAAGACGGACGCCATGGCGCGTGGTTTGGGCGTCGAGTTGAAACGGGAGGCGAAAGATGAGACGTCCTAGCGCGTCGAAGATCATTTGGCCGGTCGAGATCGAGACGGCGGGCCGGATCGTAGCCATGTTGCACGACGAGTTGGCCCTGCGCCACGGCCGGGCGCGGCGGATGGCCCGCCGCAACGGCTGCTCGCGGAACTTGTTGAACTGGGGCCGAAAATATCTGCCGGATCATTTCTCCCGGCCCCCGTCGATCATGCACCGCTGGCTGGCCGATCAGCTCGACGCCGCGCACACCGCGCGGGGGACCAAACTGAACGTGCTCGGACCGCGCGGCGGGGCAAAATCGACCATCGGCACGCTCTGTCTCCCGCTCCGCGCGGCCGTCGAGTGTTGGGAACCGTACATCTGGATCGTCTCCGACACCAAGCACCAGGCCTGCGCACACCTGGAAAACATCAAGGCCGAACTGGTCGAGAACCGGCGGTTGGCCGAGGATTTTCCGGCGGCCGCGGGGCGGGGACTCGTTTGGCGCGAAAACATGATCGTGCTCCGCAACGGCGTGACAATCGAGGCCCTTGGCACGGGCCAGCGCATCCGCGGACGACGCCGACGCCAGCACCGCCCCACGCTGATCGTCTGCGACGACCTGCAAAACGACGGCCACATCGGCTCGGCTTTGCAGCGGGAACACTCGCGGAGTTGGTTCCACGGCACGTTGATCAACGCCGGCACGGCGCGGACCAACGTCGTCAACCTCGCCACCGCGCTGCACCGCGACGCGCTGGCGATGGAGTTGCACCGCACGCCCGGCTGGAACTCCCGGCTGTTCAGGGCAATCGTCCGCTGGCCGAAGAACATGTCGCTCTGGCAGCGGTGGGAGGCGATCTACACCGACATCGCCAAACCGCATTACAAGGCCGCCGCCCGGGCGTTCTACGAGCAACACCGGCAGGCGATGCACTCCGGCGCGATACTCCTCTGGCCCGAGGTGGAAGACCTCTACACGCTGATGTGCATGAGGGTCGAAAACGGACGGACGGCCTTCGAGCGGGAAAAGCAAAACTCGCCGGTCGACACGGACCTGTGCGAATGGCCCGAGGCGTACTTCGACGAGTCGATCTGGTTCGAGCGCTGGCCGGCCGAAATGGCGGTGAAGACGATGGCCCTGGACCCGAGCAAGGGAAGCGACTCGCGCCGCGGCGATTACTCGGCGCTGGTCTCGTTGGGCGTGGACCGGCAAGGGATCATTTACGTCGAGGCGGACCTCCGCCGGCGGCCCACCCCGGAAATGGTGGCCGACGGGGTCGAGCGGTTCCGCCGCTTTCGCCCCGACCTGTTCGGTGTCGAGACCAACCAGTTTCAGGAACTGCTGGCCGGTGAGTTCGAGGCCGAGTTCCGCCGCCAGGGCATCCTCGGCGCCCGGCCCGCGCCGATCGACAACCACGTGTCCAAACAGGTCCGCATCCGCCGGCTGGGTCCGTATCTGGCCTCGCGCCGGCTGCGGTTCCACGCCGGCAGTCCCGGCACGCGGCTGCTGGTCGAGCAGCTCCAAGAGTTTCCGGTCGCCGATCACGACGACGGCCCGGACGCATTGGAAATGGCGATTCGCCTGGCGGCCGAACTGCTCCACGGCCGCACGGCCAATGACGGATTAGGCAATCGCCTGCCGGTTGGGTGAGGGGCGAGGGAAGAGGGAAAGGAACCTTGTTGATCGGTCAAATCGCTTGCGGCTTCGCACGCCGCTTGCGGTTTCGCAATTCGCTTGCAACAATTTGGCTTGAATCCAGCGCCGGGAAGAAGTAATATGGTCATGTGTATACGCTACGTCTTTCCACCGCACCGGACCTGGCGCCATGACTGAAGTGATTCGTTCAGAGTGGAAATCAGCGGTGCTCACGCCCTCCAGCTTGGCGTGCCTGCAGCACACTGCAACGGTCAACCTGACGGCAGGCTGCGCCCACGAGTGCCGCTATTGTTACGCCTGCGGCTACCTGACACACCCCGGCGAAGGTAAGGTCCGGTTCTACACGAATACCTTGACCAAGTTGCGTGAGGAGTTGCATCGCAAACGCAAGAAGCCCACGACAGTGTACTTCAGTCCGTCGAGCGACCCCCTTCCAGGAGTTGAAACGGAGTTGAAACGGGGACGCAGCTAGTATTGGCAAGTTAGGGCGCGAAAAACTAGCTGCGTCCCCGTTTCGACTCCGCCGTTTCGACTCCGGCAATGTGCCTATGGAGGTCTGCCGTTTTCAATGCTGAACGAGTTGGGCTATCCACGCCAGATGGTCCAAAAAGTCACTAAACTCTTCTTTCAGCGTGGATGGCGGAAGTGGAGTGCATATCTTCGTCCGGTCGGATACGATGAAGTTTACGCCTATCACTGTGTAAACAAACACTATTTCCTTTGCCTGGGAAAAGAGCAAGTGGAGAAAGGTTTCTTTCCGCCGGACAGAGATTGGATGCCCACGTGAGGAAGGGAGGAAGCCCCCGTGTCGATCATTTATGAGCCGCGTGGAAAGGCCCGCGAATACAGCGAGTTGGCGGTAAATCTCTATAAGGGTTGCTCCCATGCGTGCCGATACTGCTATTGTCCGGCCATCCTGCGAAAAACCATCGAAACCTGGGCCTTCGATCCGCAACCTCGACAGAACGTGCTGCGGGAGCTTGAGCGCGACGCGATAAGACTGCAAGGGGATCCGCGTGAGATATTGCTGAGCTTCATGAGCGACCCCTACCATTGCGACGATGCCGCCCGCCTGACGCGCGAGGCCCTACTGTTGCTCGAACGCTACAACCTTCGTGTTCAAGTGCTCACCAAAGGGGGCCTGAGAAGCATGCGGGATTTCGACATCCTCGCCCGCAACCACTGGAAATACGGTGCGACGATCATATTCCAAGACGAACGCCTCCGCGAACAATGGGAGCCTGGCGCGGCGCCTATTGCCGAGCGGATCGAGGCCCTTCGCACGGCCCATGCGGCGGGAATCTTCACCTGGATTTCCGTCGAACCGGTAGTGGATGCGGCCGAGGCGCTCAAGGTCATCGCGGCTCTGCGCGACGACGTCGACCTTTGGAAGGTCGGCAAACTGAACCACGACCGAACGCGGGAATCAGCCATCGACTGGCGTCGCTTCCTCGCGGACATCGAAGCGGCCCTCGAAGGCCGGCAGTACATGATTAAAAAAGACCTGGAACGTTTCAGAAATGCTTGTTAAACGACCCTGCCCGGTGTGGAAAGACAAGTGGCCCAAAAAGAGATCTGGAAATCCGGCCGACGATGTAGTATACAGGTATGCAACGGCGGCGCCCGCGGCAGCGACGCGATGCTCAGTAACAACGGCTCCTAAAAGCGCCGGCTCTCGCCGGTGGCTGCGATAGCGGTTTTCTGTCTGGGAGTCTATGAACAGCCAGCCTTTTTCCCCGCAGGAACCAATGCCATGCCATCGACCGATACGATCGAACGGATCGAGGAAGACAAACCCGCCGCGCCATCCGGCGAGCCGAGTCCCCGTCTAAAATACGTCGAGCGCCGGCTGACCGAGGCATTCGACCAACTCTGGGACGACTTCGTCGATCCAGCCGAGGCGGTCTTCGACATTGACGGAACGCCCTGGAACCGGCTCGGCGGCGCGGCGGGCGGCGGCACGGCCGGCATCCCCTTCGCCGACGAGCAGCAACTCGCCCAAATCCGCGACCAGTGCCGCGCGCTGGCCGTGGAAAACGAGTTCGCCATCAACGGACACGAGAACCGCATCAGCTACATCGTCGGCAGCGGGCACGTATATCGAGCCGCCGCCCGACGCGGCGCGACGGCCGATGAATCGACGGTCGCCGAGGTGCAAGCGGTCATCGACGAGTTCGTCCGGCTGAACCACTGGCACCGGCGCCAGCAGGAGATCGTCCGCCGCAAGGACCGCGACGGCGAGTGCTTCCTGCGGCTGTTCCCGGCCGCCGACGGCACGGCTCGGGTGCGGTTCGTCGAGCCGGCCGAGGTCTCCACGCCCGACCAGCGCCGCTCGGACCCCGCCGCCAGCTTCGGCGTACAGACCGACCCGGACGACGTGGAAACCGTGCTGGGCTACTGGATTGGCGGGCGGATGATCGACGCCTCGCAGCTCCAGCACCGCAAGGCGAACGTCGACGCCAACGTGAAGCGCGGGCTGCCGCTGTTCTACCCCGTGCGGAAGAACCTTCGCCGCGCGGAAAAGCTGCTGCGGAACATGAGCGTGGTGGCGGAAATCCAGTCGGCCATCGCGGTGATCCGCAAGCACCGCGCCGCCACGGCCGCCGGGCTGGCCGAGTTCGTCGCCGGCCAGGCCGACCTGAGCGTCAGCAGCGCGGCAACCGGACGCACCAGCCACTTCCGCCGCTACGCGCCCGGCACGATCCTCGACGCGGCCTCGGGCACGGAATACGAGTTCCCCGCCGCCGGGATCGACGCCGGCCGATACGTCACCGTCTTGCAAGCCGAGCTGCGGGCAGTCGCCAGCCGGCTGGTGATGCCCGAGTTCATGCTGACCTCCGACGCCAGCAACGCCAACTACAGTTCGACGATGGTGGCCGAGGGTCCGGCGGTGAAAATGTTCGAGCGGCTCCAGCACGAAATGCTGGCCGACGACGTCGAGCTGTTCCGGCGAGTGCTTTGGCACGCGGTCGAGGCGGGCCGGCTACCGTCCGACGCGCTCCGGTCGGTCGATATCCGCGGCGTCCCGCCCACGCTGGCCGTCCGCGACCGGCTGAAAGAGGCCCAGGCCGATCAAATCCTGCTGCGCAACGGGGCGATGTCCATCGCGACGATGGCCATGCGCAACGGCCTCGACCCGGAGCAGGAGCAGCAGTTGATCCGCCGGCAAGGGGACGTGGATCATGCGTCCGTCTGACGCTTTTACCTGTCCCGAAGGGACACACGACAATAGCCCAGCAGTTTACAGGATTATGCAAATGCTAGCTTGTGTTGCTCCTGGAAAAATAGCCGTCGAGCACCGGCCACTAAGATTTTGGCTTGAACCCAATTGCGCACTCGGCTGAAGCGACGGACCCAGGCGGGCAACGGTCCCAGTCCGCCGCCGGAGGATACCCAGGTGCCAAAATAACGTTCGATCGCGTTGCGTTGGTTGCATAACGCTCCGCCAAACGCGGTCGTGAGCAGTTCGATCGAGCGGAGCCGACCGGCACTTTGGCAACGATGACCCAATCCACCATGTCCTCGATCCTTCGTCTTTTTGGCCACCAACTGAAATCCCGCGTCGGCAGCCAAGTCGTACAAGGGATTGGCGTCGTACTGCGAATCGGCCAGCAGGTAACCGGCGCCCGGCAAGGTAGGAATCAAATGACGTGCCATGGTTTTCTCGCTGACGTTCATAGGCGCCGGCCCCCAAGCGATCGGCATCGGCCCGCCGCCCCACACGGCGTGGAGTTTGCAACCCTTCTGGTTTCCGCCCGCGCCGCGGCCGTAACCTGCGTCGGGATCTTTACTTACACCGCTTACCGCAAGCGCCTTGCCGTCGATGATTTGCACCAGGCAACTGCCCGCCACGATCAACGCCAAGAGATGTTCCTCCACTGCGGTCATCAGTTCGACGGTCCTCGGCCGCCGCAATCGGCGGCTGAGTGTGCTTTGGGGCGGCAGCAACGCTGGCCGCAAGTCGTTCGGCCAGTGCTTTGGATCAGCGGCCCACCTGGTGGGACGATCATGCACCACCGCCCAGAAATAGGCCGCGAGCACATCCGCCGTCGCATAACGCCGTTCACCCCAGGGCTTGTCCAATTCTCGTGTCAAACGATACAGTATTCTCCAGAGTTCGCGTTCCATAATCCATCTCCTTGTGGAAGGTTTCCCAAACCAACAAGGTGGAGCGCGAACTCATTTATATCAAGCCATGGTAACCGTTCACACCCCGGAGAGCAATGAAGGGGCTGATTGGAGGGCAAGGTGAGCTTCGACAGCAGCGGTGACGAAGGCAAAGGCGTTGCGGCGCTGTTGGCGGCAGGTCTCGATCACCGTCAGCATGGTTTCCACAAAACGACTGCCCGCCACGCTTTGCGTCCCGAACGACAGCTTCCGCCAAATCACCGCATGACGCAACGAACGCTCGCCGGCGTTGTTTGTCGGCTCAACCCCTTCGTGGCGCAAAAACGTCCACAACCAATGGCGATGCTCGTACAACTCTCGGCACGTGCCGCGCACGTCTCGACTGCCGCTTTGGGTGCCGCGCAGCAGCAAGCGCTCCACCTTGCGGCGGACCGGACCCATCCGACGCAGCAGCGCCGCCCGCGTAATCCTGCCGGCGCGATAATCGGCCCAATGCTCGAACAACTCGCAGGTGGCGCGTCGCAAGCGATGCCCGAGGTGTTTCGCCTGGCCGTCACCGCCGTCGATGATCGCTTGAAAATCTCGTTTCAGATGCGCCCAGCACCACTGCAATCGCCCGAGCCGCCAGTACATTTTCGCCCGGTCGCAGATGACGACGCCGCGAAACCGCTCGCCCAGAAAAACATCCAGCGCCGTCGCCTCGCGCGTCGGCCGCACCGCGAACACGGTGAACATCCGGGCCACGAACGTCCACAACCACGCCTTGCCGTTTTCTTCCCTCGTCGCCGTTTCGTCGATGTTCAGATGCTCCTGCGCCGGCAGTTCGGCCGCCGCCTCTTCGTACGACGGCCGCAAGGCCGCCGTCACTTGAGTTTGCATTTTCACCGCCAATGCCGGGCAACACGGCTGCCCCAACAACGTGCCGAGGAACTCGGCCGTCCGCCGCTTGCTCTGGCGATAGTATGCCATCAGCAGCGCAGTGAACGCCATCAACCGCGGACCGGACTGGCCTTGCGGCACGCCGACGGGCAATTCCGCGCACGTCGTCTCGCCGCAGCAGGGACACGTCAGCCGATGCCGCTGATACTCGGTCACCAATGGCTTGATCTCGGGCAGTTCCCACACTTGATGCCGCAACGGCTCGGGATCGCTGCCCGAGAGCTTCTCGTTGCAACGCCGGCATTCGGCTGGCCGCAGCGGCACGACGTGGTCGCATTGGTCGGCGGGAATCAGCGGCCGCTGGTGTTTCTCGTGGCCGGGCTGCCCGCCGCGTTTCTTCTTGGATTTCCGTTTCTGCGGCTGCGGCCGGGCGTGCGGATGTTGCGTGCTAGGCGGCAGCGAGGAGTTCTGGGGCGTTTTTTGCCCTCGTTCAAGCTGCTCGACCCGCGCTTCCAACTCGGCGATTTTCGCCAGCAACAGTCGGATGATGGCCTGTGCTTCCGGTGTCTGGCGAGCGATGATTTCTTCCGTAATTTCAAGCGACATGCCACTTATGTCGCCGAAATCGCTCCGTGTGTCCAGATCAATTTATCAAAAAACGCCCCCAG
>JAHIKV010000203.1 GCA_018897395.1 Planctomycetota bacterium
CGAGTTCGTCATCCTGCGGACCAGTCATTCACCTCCTGTTGCTCTCCACCCCCTCTCACGAGGACGCAGTTACTATTGGTTACAAAGTTCAGACCCAACTTCGACAGGGACTTCCACCCTGCTGATTCGATACACTTACAAGCGCACTAGGGTGCGTCCATGACGCACCATAATTTTGTGTGGCACATCGGCGATGCACCCATTTTTCCCCACTATTTTTATGTGCGTCGTTTATTTGGTGCGTCGCGGACGCACCCTACTCTGGTTGGTTCCAATCTGGACAAGGGTTCTCGCCGCCCCAGTCTATAGAATACTCTCCCAAAAGCACAAACCGCCGGAAACTCGACCACGGGTAATCGCGGACGCGGCGGACTTGCCCGTGTTTGACGGGATTCCAATGGATGTAGTCGACGCACCGTTTCAGATCGTCTTCGTCGCGGCACGTGTGTTCCCAGAATCGGCGTTGCCAAATCGCCCGTTCTCCGCGTGACGCCCGCGAATCCGTCGAGTCGCCGTCGTTGCCGCCGCCGGCAAGGAATTCGCGAGTGAATCGCCCCTTGATTCTCCGCCAGCGTGTCGAATAGTCGTTGTCCTTTGGCGGCAACGTCCAAACCGCATGGATGTGGTCGGGCAACAAGACGACTGCAACGATCGAAAAGGGACGATTGACGCGAACGTATTGAAACGCCGCACGCAGGCATTGCCGTCCCGGATCGGTCGCTAGAATCGGTTGTCGCCGATGCGTTGCGACCGTGAAGAAATACGTTCCGCCGGGCACGAACCATCGCTGATATTCGCTCATCACCGTAGGATGCGTCCGCGACGCATCGTCATTGTGTCACATTATTGTGTAATGTATCCGCTTCATTCGTCATGGTGCGTCGAGGACGCACCCTACCATATCCTATCTCAAAACGGGTTTTGAGATAGCCGAGGGTGTCCGGGAATTGGTCCGCAAAAACAGCTATTTAGCCCCGGGTGAATACACCCGGGGCACGGTCTGGTGCGTCCAGCCGCCGCTGCCCGCCGTATATTCACGGCGGGCTAAATGGCACTATATCCCGGACACCCTCGGATAGCCACTAAATCATGAGCAGTTGGCGCGCCTGCTTGCCTACCCCCCCGGCGTCCTGATAGAATGTCGCATCTGCGGTTCCATCCATACACTATATTTAGGAAACGGGCCGCTCCGCCCCGGACGGGGCGCACTGCGACAGACTACCAACACAAGGAGATAACCATGATCGCGCGACGCCGGTTATTCGGATTGTTTCGGCTCTCGGTCCTTTCGATCGCGTTGGTGGCGGCCGGTTGGCTCGTTCCGCACGCCGCTGGGGCTGCCGAGTTGGACAAACTTGACACCTCGCTGAAGCTCGTGCCCGAGGACGCCGCTTTCTACTCGAGCATGTTGCGCAACCGTGAGCAGTTCGAGGCCATCGTCAATAGCAACGCCTGGGCGAAGATCAAGGAAATGCCCGCGGTCCAGATGGGGATGATGTTCTACAACATGCAGTTGTCCAACCCCGAGAGCGTCCCGTCGAAACTCGCCGAAGCGGTGGAGAATCCCGAGAGCCGCAAGATCATCGACATGCTTGTCGACATGGCTTCGGAGGAGATTTTCTTTTACGGCGACATGAGTTCCGCCGATTTCTTACGGCTTTTCCAGGACGTCAACGCCGCCCAAAATTATGGGACGTTGTTGGCCCTGACGACCGGACAGGCCGAGGACATGAATCGAATCAAGGCCGGCCAGGCGATCTCGGCGCTGGCCGAGGACGTCGACCTGATCGCCGTGCCCAACCTGGTCATCGGCTTCCGGATTAAGAACGCCGAGTTGGCCAAGGAACAACTCATCAAGCTGGAAACGATCGCCGACATAGTTTTGGAGTCGAAGGAAGAGACCAAGGGGCGTTTCAAGAAGACCAAGATCGGCGATTATGATTTCCTGGTGTTGGAACTAGACGGCCGCCTGATCCCCTGGGACCAAGTCCCCATGGATACGTTCAAAAACATGGAATCCGAGGAGGGGGACGTCCGGAAGATCGTCGAGCGGATCAAGGAATCGAAGCTGGTCGTTGCAATCGGCATCCGCGACGATTACCTGCTGGTCTCGATCGGGTCGTCGCTGGAATGTCTGGGGAAGCTGGGCAAAGGCCCGCGGCTGATCGACCGCGCGGAGTTCAAACCGCTGGCGAAATACGCCGACCGGCGGCTCACTTCCGTCGGATACCTGAGCAAGGCGATGAACCGGCAGTTGAACAACCAGAAGCGGCAGATCGATGATGTCCTGGCGACCGTGGACCTGCTGCTGCCGGAGGCCGAACTGAGCGACGAACAACGGGAGCGGATCCGCAAGGACGCCAAGGAGATGGCCGAGGAACTGAAGGCGTTTGTCCCCGAGGCGGGGGCGATCGCGGGCTTCAGCTTCCTCACCGACCGCGGCGTGGAGAGCTATCGTTACGCCTGGGGCGACCACGGCGGCCTGGACGGAACGAAGTCCCTGGGGCTGTTGCAACACGTCGGAGGCAACCCGATCCTGGGCATCGTCGTCCGTCAGCGAGTCAGCCCGGCGAATTACGACCTGCTGTCGAAATGGGCCAAGACGGCCTACGGATACTTCGAGGAGTTCGGCTTGCCGATGATGCCGGATGAAGATCGTCGGAAGCTCGAGGATTTCTTGAAAGGGGCGCTGCCGCTAGTGGAGCGGCTGGACAAAACCAACCGCGAGTTGCTCATTCCCGCGATGGCCGACGGCCAGTTGGCGCTGGCTGTCGACGGCAAGTTGCGGAGCAAGCGATTCGTCGACGAGATGCCGGCCGCCGAGGAGCCGTTGCCGATGCTCGAGCCGGCGATCGTCATCGGACTGAGCGACGCCGAGATGTTCCGCAGCGCGATGCACGACTACTGGGACATCGTCAACGGGCTGATCGACGCGATGCGTCAGGTCGAGGGGACCGACGTGCCCGAGGATTTCAGGCTCCCCGAGCCGCAAGTGACCGATAGCTCCGAGGGGAAGGTCTACAGTTTCCCGTTGCCCGAGGAGTGGGGCGTGGATAAGCAGATCGTCCCCAACGTGGGTATATCGAAGAACGCGGCGGTCATCTCGATCTCGCGCGGGCACACCGCCCGGCTGCTGAAGGCCACTCCGCTTTCGGTCGGTGGATTGCTCGCTGAGACAGATCGTCCGCTGGCCGTGGCCGGCTGGTTCGATTGGGCGGCGTTGGTCGATACGGCCGCGCCCTGGATCGACTACGCCCTGGAGCAATTTCCGGGCTTAGAAAACATTGAAGAAGAGCAGCGACAGTCGATCGTCGATCAGGTCCACACGGCGCTCGGTGTGCTCAAGGTGCTGCGGACGATCAGCAGCCAGTGTTACTTCGAGGACGGCGCGCTGGTCAGCCACGCGCTGGTGGAACTCCGCGACGTGGAATAGCCGATGATAGTGGGTAGTGGGTAGTGGGTAGTGGGTAGTGGGTAGTGGATAGCGGGTAGGAAAACACCGCTGGGGTGGCAGCCCTCGCGCCATCCCTTACGTCGCGGAAGAAGCCGAAAAGGATGACCAGTGACGTACTGTCCGAAATGCAATGACCAAATGGGCAAGCGGGATGCGGTCTGCCCGTCCTGCGGATACAGTTTATCCACTGATCCAGACCGCCTACTGAAACGCGCTGCACGAGAAAGGTTTCTGAAGCACGCACGCGAATCGAGCTTCAGGTCTTCGTCTAATTATCCGAGCCGCGACGAGTTGCACGAACGCCACTAATAACGGCTCATTGCCCGCTCCGCGCGGCCCACTGTTTTTGCATCGACATATTCAGGGCCTCCTCGGCCTCGGGGATTCGGCCGGCGCGCTGGCAGATCAGGCTCATCGCCATGAAGCTGAACGAATCGTCCGGCTCCAGCTCGCACACCTTTCGGCCGTGCTCGACGGCCTCGTCGTGCTGGTCCAGCTTGCCGTGGAAGACGCTCAGCGCAGCGTGGGCCAGGGCGTAAGCGGGATTTTCGGCGACCAGCCCCTTCAGCTTGCCGACCGCCTCCTCCAGATTGCCCGCTTGTTGAAGAGCGATAGCTTCATCATACAGTTGGTCTACGGTCGGCATGGTAAACACTCTGGGGGTGGGTGGACATCATCGCAAAGCCACAGTCTAGCGGGAGGGGGAGTTGGAAGGAAGGAGGAGAGAGGAGTGAGGAGAGAAGAGGGAAGAGAGAAGAGGGAAGAGAGAAACGGAACGTGTCAACGGGTTTGAGACAACTGCGGTACGAAATTAGTGTCGCGTGGAGTCTAGCCCAAGTTACGGTGCTGTGTAAGATTTGGGGTCGGTTTTCTTGAAAAAGCGACGTAAGTTCAATGGTTTCGGACGGTCGGCGGCGGAAAGTCGATGTAGTGGAAATTCCGAATCGGTTGAGCTTGCCAAACGATGGC
>JAHIKV010000204.1 GCA_018897395.1 Planctomycetota bacterium
ACCGTCTTGGAATTCCCCTACCGCGTCGCCTTCGGAGAATAGACGAGTTCGCGCAAATGTAGTGGAAACTTTGGCCAAAAATCGAACGTAAGTCCTTTGCTATCAACGAATCGACTCCCACAACTCCGTAACTTGGGTTAAAACGGTTCGAGTGTTTGCATTTTCTGTTTAGCGGGCGGGCTGCTACCGCACCAATTCAAGCGTTGCCCACAGGCTGGGGTCTTCCTGGTATGGCATCGGGCCGCCGACGCTAAAGGTCTGCTCGCCCAACTCGCGATCGATCGCGGAGTATGTAAAACCGAGGCGGGGATGTTCGGCGGGGTCGAAGCCGGCGAGGGCCTCGGCGGGTATCAACACATTCAGTATATATCCGTCGCCGCGCAATTTGCAAAGGGCCTGCAAACTATCGGGCGAAACGGGCCGCGGCTGCTCCTTGGCCCGATTGATCGGCAAGCGAAAACAAGACGCCGGGAAATTCCTTGCGGAACGCGTTGCGGAACCGGTTCCCGACGCCTTCTTTCCTTTCTTTTCCGGCAGGAAAGCGAAACGGTGGCAGAAGCGGCCGGCGCGGTGAATGTTGTGGACGTCGCGGGTGTCGATCCATACGTGCAGGCCGTCGCTCTGTTCGGGCAGGGACTGGTCGCACCAGGGCGGCAGACGTTTGCCCTGCACGTTCACGGAGAACACCAGGCCCTCTTCGTTCCATGCCGCCCGCACGTCGGCCCACTCGGCATGCCCCTCCAGTTCCGTCAGACCGGCCAGCCGAAACGTTTCGTCCAAGTCCGCGCCCTGGGCGGTCCACAACTTCTTGCGGTACATGCACGGCGCCGCGAAGCGGAACAAAAATCGGGTTGGAAGCAGCGCTTTGCTCATCGCGTCATCGGTTAGCAGCCCGTTGAAAAAAGTCGGATTTGGGAGTTTGGGCGCCACTGCCGGCTTGTCCAGCAGTGTTTTTCGTAAAGATTCGTCCAACCCGTTGGGTAATATGGGTAGTTTCGCGGCAACTCGTTTTTGGATTACAAGTTACGACAAACCTCACGTTCACTCTGGTGAACTTGGGTAGAAAAATTGACGGGTTGGACGAATCCTTACTGTTTTTCCGGGTGTTTTTCTCATGCACTGCTGGACAAGCCGGCAGTGGCACCCTTTTTCAACAGGCTGTTATGCACATGATAGGGCAAAAGTTAAGCCGCGACCACTGGTCGCGGCTTTTTGGGTACCCCCCGGCACGGGGTGCTTTTCGCCGATGGGCATTTCCGCTATGCTATGGACTTGAGTTTCCGATTCACTCGAATGGAGTGGTATTATGTCTCACGGAATTCCGATTCTTCTGGGCCAGAACGTGCTTCCCTGGCTGGTCGGCGTAGGGGCGCTGGCCGTCTTCGCCATTATTGCCGTGGCGATCGTGTTCAATTACGGTACAGTCTGGTTCCAGGCGTACATGTCCAACGCCAACATCAGTCTGCTGAGCCTGATCGGCATGAGTTTCCGCCGGGTCAACACGCGGATCATCGTGCAGGGCAAGATCATGGCCGTGCAGGCGGGCGTCGGACTGGAAAAACTCACCGGAGTCACCACCCGCCGGCTCGAAGCTCATTTCCTGGCCGACGGAAACGTGCCGAACGTGATCCGGGCGATCATCGCCGCCCATCGCGCCGACATCGATCTGGACTTCGACCGCGCCGCGGCCATCGACCTGGCCGGCCGCGACGTGCTCGACGCCGTACAGACCAGCGTCTATCCGAAGGTGATCGACTGCCCCGACCCGAAACGCTCGAAACGCACCACGCTCAGCGCAATCGCTAAAAACGGCGTCGAGTTGAAGGTCCGCGCACGGGTTACCGTGCGGACCAACCTCGAGCAGTTGATCGGCGGGGCCACCGAGGAGACGATCATCGCGCGGGTCGGCGAGGGAATCATCACCGCCATCGGCTCCTCGGACAGCCATCTGCAAGTGATGAAGAACCCCGACCGCATTTCCACGGCCGTGCTGAAACGCGGACTGGACGCGCAGACCGCCTTCGATATCGTCTCGATCGACATCGCCGACATCGACGTGGGGCAGAACATCGGCGCCCGACTCCAGGCCGACCAGGCCGAGGCCGACATGCGGGTCGCCCGGGCGAAGGCCGAGGAGCGCCGCGCGTTGGCCACCGCCCGCGAGCAGGAGATGAAGGCCCAAGTCGCCCGCAACCGCGCCAAGGTCGTTTTGGCCGAGGCCGAAGTGCCGCTGGCCATGGCAAACGCCTTCCGCGAGGGCAACCTGGTCGTGCAATGAGGAAAATGATGAATGATGAATAATGAATGATGAATACTCATCATTTGCTCAATTCAACATTCATCATTCAACATTCATCATTTTTTCCCCACTATCCACTACCTCATGTCCATCGACGCATATTCACTCTGTCCCGGCGGCACCGGAAAGAAAATCAAGTTCTGCTGCAACGATCTGCTTCCTGATTTGCAGAAGATCGACCGAATGATCGAGGGCGAACAGTACACGGCCTGCCTGCAACACATCGACCGGCTTCTGGAAATGGAGCCGAACCGCGACCGGGTATGCCTGTTGGCGATGAAATGCACGGCGCTGCGGAGCACGGATCGGCACGAAGACTTGGCAAACACGGTCGCCGACTTCCAGGCGAAACATCCCGACAATCAGATCGCGCTGGCCGAATCGGCGTTTCTGTCGGTCCAGGGCGACGTTCGCGCGGCGTTCGCTTTGCTGCTGCGGGCCATGCGCGTCGCCGGCGGCGAAATCGAACTGCAAACCTATCAGGCGATGGGGCTGGCGGCGGCGTTCTTGCATCACCGGGGCTTTCCGCTCCCCGCCCGCGCGCTCGTGTTGTTGATGTGCGAGATTTCCAGCAAGGACCATCGGGCACAAAAGATGCTGCGCGCTTTCAGCCAGGCCCAGACCGTCCCCTTATTGTTGTGCGACGATCCACCGGCTTTCCCCGCCCCCGACGACGCGCCATGGAAGACTCGATTCCACGAGGCGTGGGAGCCGTATAACAGCGGTGATTGGCTCACGGCGGCCGAGCGTTTCGAGGCCCTGGCGGCCGACGTGCCCGATTCGCCGGTCGTGTGGCGCAACCTGGCGACATTCCGCGGCTGGCTGGCCGACAACCCCGGCTGCATCGAGGCGCTGCGCCGCCACTCGGCGCTGCGGGCCGGCGAGGAAAACGGACTGGAAGACGCCGCGGAGGCCGAAGCTACGGCCATGTTCCTCACCGATGATCCGCTCGGCGACCGGATGGAGATGTTGAAAGCCGTTTGGACGGTCAGGGACGCCGAGCGGGCGCGGGAGGGGTTCCTCTCGTCGCCGCGGTGGCAGGCGATACCATTCGATCCGGCACAGTTCAGTTCCGACGACGCGCCTCCGCCGAAGGGCGCCTTCATGCTGCGAGACCGACCCAAGCCCGCGTCGGCCGAGGGCTTGAGCCTGGAAACCGTTCCGCGGCTGCTCGGCCATGCCCTTTTGTTCGGGCGGCAGACCGACCGCGAGGCCCGGTTGGAGGTGATGGGCGTGGCGGCCGACGAACTGCCGGCCGTCGCCGCGATGATCGCCGATACGGCCGGCGACGCCGTCGAGCCGGAACCGAAACGAGAAACGATCGGCAATGTGTCGGCCAGTAAAAGGCTGCTGCGCGCCCCTTGGGATCCGCCCAACGACGCCACGTCCGACCAACTCGACGCAATGATGGTCCAGTACGTCCGCGAGGCCGTTCTCGACAGGTGGCCGGACCTGAAGCTGGGCGTGCTCGACGGCCGCTCGCCGCGCCAGGCGGCCGACGATCCGGCCTGCCGCGCGCGGCTCCTGGGCGCAATCATGGCCTTCGAAGATTGGGCGGAGCAAATGCCCGGCGAAATCGACTTCAACGATCTTCGCGCGCGGCTTGGCCTGCCGACGCTCGAACCGATCGATCCGCAAGAGCTGCCGGTGGAGAAAATATCGGCGGTGCGGCTCGCGCGAATAATGGTCGAGCAGCTCTCCGACGACGACCTGCTGGAAGTATTTCATCGCGCCCAGGAGTTTGCCGTTTTGCCGGCGTTGCGGAAGTTCGCCCGGGCGATAATCGATCGGCCCAGCCTTGCCGAATCGAAAGACAGGGAAGATGCTTTCGTCACGATGGCCCAGACGGAAGAGGACCTCGAACGCGCGATCGAGTACGTCGATCGAGGGCGGCGTATCGCCGAGGCGGCGGGCAAGTCGTGTGCCACGTGGGACTTGATGGAGCTTTCGTTCAACTTCGCCCGACGCAACGGCCGGGAAGCCGCCAGGCTGATCGAACACATCCAGCGCAAACATGGTGAAGAGCCGGGCGTGGGCGAAGCGCTTACCCAAATTATGATCGACGTCGGCTTGTTGCGACCCGACGGCACTCCGGCGATAGGTCCCGACGCGATGGAGCCGGCGATGGCCGCGGCCCGTGCGTCGCCGGAGTCCGAACCGGCCGAGCTTTGGACCCCCGACGCCGACCAGCCCGGCGGCGGCGGAAAACTCTGGACGCCGGGGCAGGAATAGCCGCCGGCTAGTGAAGCAGGCCAAATCAAGGGCTCCCGACTCATATTCGATTCGATCAATCGGCCACAATTGCGACCACCGGTTGCCGAAACTATAATATAGGGACATGAAATAGAGTGTGGTGGCCTGGATATGGCCACCTTCTGGCGGTATAATTCATAACCTTGGATACCCCCGAAATGGTGAACTGGCGGCAGTTTACGCTCGATTCCGTGCAGGCGGCGATGTTCACGCCCGACCATTCGACCTTCGTCGGCGGCCGGGTCGTGGCTACTATCATACGGCAATTCGGGGAGCAATTCGATGGGGAAATGCAGGTTCTCCCCTCTGCGGCGAATTTACCTCCTGAAATCCCTCGGGTTGTGCTGCAGAACAGTGATAAGTCTAAAAGGATAGAAGCTGGCCCGGGACGGTTCAACTTCATCTGGAATCGAAATGGACCTGATGTCCAAGTTACGTTGGATCAAGTACTCTCTCAGTGTATCGATGTGTTGGAATATTATGCGAGCGAGACTCGCACACACGTTGGGCGACTCGGTCTGGTCCTGGGGCGCTCCTGTGCAATCGACAACCCGGCACAGACTTTGATACGTCGATTTTGCACTCCGGAAAGTCAGCGTGAACCCTTTAACCGATCGGCAACCTTCGAGATTCATAACCATAAGGAATACTTACCTGCTTACGAAGGCGTAGAATACAAGATCAACAGTTGGGTGCGGTGTCAATGTGGCGTCATAGAGTCGGATAACCGCTCCGCTATCTTGGTGATACAAGACTTGAACACATTGGCTGCTGACGTGGAGCAGCATCGGTTTGATGTCGAAAAGATTAGATGTTTCTTTTCGATGGCGTCTAATGAGGCCGAAACAATTATTAAGAAGTACTTTCCAGAGCGAGAATAAACATGCCGCCAGTAATTGATGAACGCTCGGTGTACCAACCAAACAAGGCAGAGCTTCAATTGGAATGGGCATGTGCGGTGAAGACCCAAAATAAAGACTCTCTCTCAACCCCCGAGCCGATTTCCCCCGGGCGAATGCAGATCGCGGACGCCGGAATCCTCTATCTTTCGCCCATCTTACGGCAACTTTATGAGCTGCGGAATGGGCCGGAGTCCGACGACTACGGTCGCCTACAACCGACGAAACACGCCTTCGACAAAGTGATTGATCTCTTGATCGATGCCGCTATCGACGCCGCCCCCCGCAAGATTCCACGGGGTTGCGTTTCAACGGATTCCGAGGGCGGCGTGCGAATCGAATGGGTCAGAGATACATCAAGCGTACATCTGGTCGTTCCAGCGACAAACAGTAGTGTATCTTATGTATATCACGAGGTTGGCAACAACTACGCAACGGAAGACGCAACGGCGGAGGGTCTCTCTCATTGGCTGAAATTGATCGCTGAGGAACCGTGAATCTCGTCCGACATGGCACAAGATGAATCCACTACCTTGTTCGGCGATCGTGTTTCGGGCCATACGCAAGAATTGGACCGACAGTCGGTCGGATTGCGTCATGCCGGCCGCGTTCATGCTTCGCCCGCAAGAACAAGGACTTTCCGTTGACATTGACTCTCCACGTTCGTGCCATACTGCCCTAATAAAGTGCTTCTATGTTGTTTCGCTTCATGTCGGTCGAGTGCGCGACCTGGGGTTGGATGTCGTAGTGGACGAACCACCGCACGCAGATATCACCGGCCTGCCTCGCGAGGCGGAAAACAGGACCGAATCGGAACATCTCGCAAGCCAATTGGCGAAGCAGTCGCGCATCGTGTCTACCGACCGATACCTGGACTCGGCGTAGCTCGAGTTTAGTTAAGCGACGAAGGGCAGATCAGCATTAGATTCAGGCTTTCATTATTATGTCGCTGCTGCTTCGCGTGAGAATAGAATTCCTTCAAGTCACGATGGCCTCGTGACCTCAAGACGCCAAAATAATTATTATAGTCTGCCCCTGATTCCTGCTATTTACTCCCCACTCTTCTTTCTCACGATCCAGTCGCCGAGCGTCGGCCAGAGGGCGGAGATGGCGAACAGGATTCGCGCGCGGGAGGGAAAGACCAGTTCCGGCTTTCGGCCTTGGCACGCACGGAGGATGCCCGCGGCGAGTTTTTCCGGTGCAATGGTTTGCAGGCGGACTCCGGCGCCCGGCATCCGGGCCTGCTTGGGGACGCCTTTGACGCCCTCTAACGGATAGAGCCGCGGCGACTCGCGCCGGATCGGCCCCGGACAGACCAGCAGCACGTGCAGACCCCGCGGGCCAAGCTCCAGCCGAAGTTGCTGCGAGTAGGCCGCCACGGCGAACTTGGTGGCCGGATAGGCCCCCACCCATCGGGCAGCGGATTTCGACGCCAGCGAGCCGATATTGACCACGTGGCCGCGATGTTCGAGCAGGTGCGGGACCGCCGCTCGGGTGCAGCGCACCAACGCGATCAGGTTCAACTCCATCAAGTCGCGGAATTGCTCGGCCGTGGTGTCGAGTACTCCGCCGCGCATCGAGCGGCCGGCGTTGTTCACCAGCACGTCGAGCCGGCCGAAGCGTTCCAGCGTCCGGCAAAAAAGCCGGTCAACGTCTTCCTGCCGGGTGATGTCGGCCGGGATACCCAGCACCTGACGGCCGTTGGCCTGCATTTCGGCGGCGGCTTGCTCGACCTGCGGTTGTTCCAGGCCGACCAGCGCGACCTTCGCCCCCGCGGCGGCGAACGCCTCGGCAATCACCCGCCCCAGGCCGCTCGAGCCGCCGGTGACCAGCACCACTTTTTCCTGCCAAAAACCCATGTCAACAAGATAGCCGGGCATGGAACGCAAGGCTAGGGGGCAAGGGGGACGAAAGTCGTTTAGCCGGCTGACTTGTCCGCCGCGCGAAAGGAAGCACACAACCACCCCTCACGGCGGACAAGTCCGCCGGCTAAACGATCGGGCGTGAACGCCGAACTCATGCCTTGATCGCGTACGGCTCGCGCTGTTTGCGGCGGGTCAGCCGATTGGCCTCGTCGTCGCCGACGAACTCATACTTCTTCTGGTCCCACTTGACCTTGCGCCCCAGCAGCATGGCGATATTTGCCGTATGGCAGGCGTTCACTGAATTGCAGTGGCTGAACACGTCGGAGACCGGCAGCGAGCGGTCCTTGACGCAGTCGAAGAAATTGGCCATGTGGCCGTGGAACGGTTTGCCGCGGTAGAGCTTGGCCACTTCCTCGTCGAGCCACTGCTTGTCGGCGGGGTTCTTCTTCAACTCCTCGACGAACCGGCCGCGGATGCCGCCGCGGTTGACGGCCAAATGGCCCTTCTCGCCGGCGATGAACAGGTCGTTGCCCACGCTGTTGAGGTTGATCGCATTGCCGTTGGGCAAGTTCATCGTGCAGTCGAACGACGGGGTCGCGTTGTAGCTGTTGGGCAGCTCGTCGACGGGTTTCTTGCCCAGGAGGTAGTCGAGCGTCAATTCGCGTCCGAGCGGGAACTCGCCCTTGCCCTCGACTTCGACTGGGCCGGTGTCCTCGCCGCCTAATGCCCAGAGCGCGATGTCGGTATGGTGGACTCCCCAATCCGTCACGTTGCCGCCGGAATAGTCGAACCACCAGCGGAAGGTGTGGCCAATGCGACTGGGACAAAAGGGAACCTCCGGGGCCTGGCCCAACCAGAAGTCCCAATCCAACTCCTTCGGCGGGTCCTCGGTCGCAAACGGCCCGCCCAATAGACCGTTGCCTACCGATGCCCTGGCCTTGAGTTTGTCTCCCAGCCGGCCGCTGCGGGCGATGACCACCGCCTCCAGGAAGGCGCGGCCGAACTCGCTCCGCTGCTGCGTGCCGACCTGGAACACCCTGCCCGTCTCTTTGGCCACTTGGCAGATGAGCCTGCCTTCCTCGATTGTCAGCGTCAGCGGTTTCTCGCAGTAGACGTCCTTGCCGGCCTGCATCGCCTCGATGGCGATCTTCGTATGCCAGTGGTCGGGCGTTCCGATGGTTACGGCCTCAACGTCCTTCCGGTCGAGCACCTTTCGGTAGTCTTGATAGACTTGGCACTTTCCGCCGAAGGGTCCGGCGAACTTGTCGGCGTTGCCCAAGTGGACGTCGGCACAAGCGACCATGTTGCCATAGTGTGCCGCATGGCGGCCGATCTCCGAGCCGCGCCCGCCCACGCCAATGGCCGCCACGGTGAACTTGTCGTTTTTCGACTCCTCGGCCTTGGCCCGCGCGCCGGTCAAGAAGTAGGGTGCGGCCACGCCGGCCGCGGCCATGCCGGCGCTGGTTTTCAGAAAATCGCGACGTGTGTGCGTGCTCGGATTCATAATAGTTCCCTCATGATTCAGAGTGGGGTACGATTGAGGCGGGGATAAAAGGAACGTGGGCCGACTGAAACCGGCCGATCAATGTATCTTGTAGAATACCACCATTTCGATCAAGATGCAATACTTGCATAAGTGTTCGTGGGCAACTGCCCCCCTTGCGTCCACTCTCGTTCCCACGCTCTGCGTGGGAACAAGGTGTTTTCCACTGCCTGGCGGGAGACAGAAACCATGCCAAAAAGCCCCCGATCCATCATCGAAACCCGGCCTTCGCGGACAAAGATCGTCGCCACGGTCGGACCGGCGTCCTCCTCGCGCGAACAACTCGAGTCGCTGCTCGGCGCGGGCGTGGACGTGTTTCGCCTGAACATGGCACACGGCGGACCGGCGGAGCAGGAAGCCTCGCTGGCCGCGATTCGCGCCGCCGCGGAGTCGGTCGGTCGTCCGGCGGCCGTTTTGACCGACCTGGCCGGGCCGAAAATCCGCCTCGGCGAAATCCCCGGCGGTCAATTGGTCTGCAACAGCGGCGACCGGGTGCGCTTCGTCCACGGCGGTGAGATGAAAGAGCAGAAGAGAGAAGGGAGAAGAGAGAAGAGGGAAGATAGCGTCGGTGCCTCTCATCCCTCTTCTCTCTTCTCTCTTCCCTCTTCACCCTTCACCGCCCTGACCACCACCTACCAGCCGCTGCTGGACGAGTTGGCCGTCGGTGACCGGATCATGCTGGCCGACGGCACCGTGAGTCTGACGGTCGAGGAAGTCGATCCCGCGGGCGCTACCTGCCGCGTCGTGCAGCCCGGCGTGGTCCGCAGCAGGCAAGGCGTGAACCTGCCGGGCGTGAAACTCAGCGCAAAGGCACTCGATGACGCGGACCGACGGAACGCCGTTTGGGCAGCGAAAAACGGCGTCGATTTCGTCGGACTCAGCTTCATCCGCAAGGCCGAAGAGGTGCAGGAGTTGAAGGCGCTGCTGGCCGAGCATAATCCAGAAACGCAGGTCATCGCCAAGATCGAGAAGCCCGAGGCGCTGGAGCATCTCGACCAGATCGTCTCGGCGGCCGACGGCGTGATGGTCGCGCGCGGCGACCTCGGCGTGGAGATCGACATCGCGCGGGTGGCGATGGCACAGAAGGAGATCATCGCCGCCTGCAATCGCCAACGCAAGCCGGTAATCGTCGCCACGCAGATGCTCGATAGCATGACGCACTCGCGGACCCCTACCCGCGCGGAGGTGGCCGACGTGAGCAACGCCATTCTCGACGGCGCCGACGCCTGCATGCTCTCCGGCGAGACGGCCATTGGCGAATATCCCCGCGAGGCGGTCGAGATGATGCACCGCATCGCAATGGAGACGGAGCGGCTGCATCTTACCCTCCCTTCAGCAATGGAAAATAGCCGGAGGCTAACAGCCTCCGGAATGGGCGACGAAAAATCGTGTCCAGCAACTTCCGCCTCTGACCGGAGGCTGTTAGCCTCCGGCTATTCCAGCAACGATGACGTCCCCAGCGTACTGAACCCCATCACCGAGACCACCGTCGCGGCCGCCGGACGGATCGCCGAGGAGCTTGGGGCGAAGGTCGTGGTGGTGGCCACTGCCAGCGGCGCCACGGCGCTGTCGATGGCCAAAAACCGCCGCCGCGTATTCACCCTGGGCGTGAGCGATTCGCCGGCCACGTTGCGGCGGATGTGCCTTTACTGGGGCGTGATCCCCTTGGCCGGCGCCCCGACCAACGACAGCGCCGCCCTGTTGCGATACGTAGTCGATCTCGGCCGCGCCGAAAAACTACTGACGGCCGGCGACCGGATCGTGCTAGTGGCCGGCACCGGTCTATCCGTCTCCCGGCACAACATGATTGTCGTGCATGAGGTGGGGTAACAGGCTACACTCCGGGAACCTCGAATCCCTGACGCGGCCGGCGGGCGAAGAACGCCGCGGCCTGGTCGTCGCCGACGATCTTTTCGGCCTGCGGATCCCACTTGATCACCCGCCCCAGCCGCGCGGCAATCGCCGCCAGATGGCAGGTGTTCATAGCGATGACGTGGCTGAAGACGTCGGAGACGGGCAGCCCGCCCTCGCGAATGCAGCGGTAAAAGTTCCGCTTGTGGTGCTCGAACGGCTTGCCCTTGTAGAGACGGACAAGGTCCTCCGGGCCGAACTTGTCTTCGTCCCACTTCTCTTCGATCGGTTTACCGGTGATTTTGCCGCGGTTGACGAACATCCGGCCTTTGGTCCCTTCGAAGAGGACACCGTTTTCGCTGCGGCTGTCGACGATCATCTCGATGCCATTGGCGAACTTACACTTGACGGCGAAGTCGTGCGACGTGTTGTAGCAGTCGTCCACGGTGGGATAGCCGTCCTTGTAGGGCACCGGATGCTTGGCGTCGGTCCCGTCGATTTCGACCGGTCCCATGCCCTGCTTGTCATGCTCGATGGCCCAGGTGGCAATGTCGACGTGATGGGCGCCCCAGTCGGTGAACTTGCCGCCGGAATACTCATACCACCAGCGGAAGTCGTTGTGGCAACGCTTTTCGATGTAATCGACCTTGGGCGCTGGGCCGAGCCAGAAGTCCCAGTCGAGTTCCTTCGGCGGGACGACCTTGGGGAACGGTCCGCCCGTCGGGCAATTGTCGATGCCGACGGTGATCTTCTTGATGTCGCCCAGAAGACCCTTCTGCACCATGTTGACGGCGCGGAGGAACAGGCCGGCAGTGCTCCGCTGTTGCGTGCCGACAATGAAGATCTTGTCCGCATATTTTTTGCAGGCGTTGCGAATCAACTGGTTTTCTTCAAGGGTGAGCGTCAGCGGCTTTTGGCAGAAGACGTGCTTGCCCGCTTGAAGGGCCTCGATGGCGATCTTCACGTGCCAATGGTCGGGCGTGACAACGCTCACCACGTCGATGTCGTTGCGTTCGAGGACTTTGCGGTAGTCCCCGTAGAGGTCGGCTTTGCCCTTGCCGATGTTTTTGTCGTTTTTGGCGCGTTCGGCATGACGCGAGTCGACGTCGCAGATGGCCACGATGTCGCCGAAATGGGCATGTGAGCCGGCGTCGACGGTGCCCATGCCGCCCAGGCCGATGCAGCCAATCCTCGGCCGGTCGTTCGGTGAGGCATTGGCAAAAGCCTGCCGGCTCCAACCAAAGTACGGCATGGCGCTGCCGGCCGCCGCCGCCATTGCCGATCTCCTGAAAAACTCACGTCGGGAAGGTTGTTTTTGAGTCATGATCGCTCCTCGGGGGGCAATGTGGTGAAAGGAAACGAAGGCGGGGACACCCACTTATGCACGTTCACTGCTTGATATCATCATACCAGCTTTCACATTGGGCTGCCACCTGGCGGCCCATTGAAAAACTATAGGAGGCAACTCCAGTCGCCGATAGCCGCACGATCCCGCCTACCCACACGGAGCAGGGTTCTTCAAGGGTGGCCGAATCGCACGGCGAAGTCGGACGCCCCTTGCCCGAAGGGGATCAATCCATCAAAATACAGCATTCTGAGTTTGTGGAATTGCGGCGCCACGAACCAATGAACGAACTCTCAGCAACACGGAACCCTCCCATGTCAAACTGCGTTCTTGCCTATTCCGGCGGATTGGACACCTCGGTCATTCTCGGCTGGCTGATGGACGAGGGGTACGACGTGCATTGCGTGTACGTCGATCTCGGCCAGCCCTGCGAGGACCGCGAGGCGATCATGCAAAAGGCCCGCCGTCTCGGGGTGCGCTCGGCGCGGATCGTCGACGTCCGGGAAGAACTTTGCCGCGACTTCGCCTTTCCCGTGCTGCAATGGGACGCGAAGTACGAGGGCCTGTACCTGCTGGGCACGTCGATCGCCCGGCCGTTGATCTCGAAGGTCTGCCTGCAAGTAGCCCGCGAGGTCGGGGCCGAGGCTTTCGCCCACGGGGCGACGGGCAAGGGAAACGACCAGTGCCGCTTCCAGATCGCGGCCGAGGCGCTCGATCCGAACGTGCGGATAATCGCCCCCTGGCGGATCGAGCGGTTCCGCCAAAAATTTCCCGGCCGCAGCGAGATGATCGAATACTGCCGGGAGAAGAAAATACCGGTAGGCGTCTCGGCGGCCAAGCCGTACAGCATCGACCAGAACTGCCTGCACATCAGCTACGAGTCGGGCAGGCTGGAAGACCCGGCGCAAAACGGCTTCGACCTGGTCGAGTTCGGCATGAGCGTCGCTCCGCAACAGGCGCCGGACAAAGCGGAAAACGTGCGGATCGGCTTCGAGGCCGGAGTGCCGGTCAGCGTGGACGGCAAGCGGCTGAACGCATACGAGGTAGTTTCTTTGCTGAACCGGATTGGCGGCCGCAACGGCGTCGGCCGGATCGACATGATCGAGAACCGGCTGGTGGGCATGAAGAGCCGCGGGGTGTACGAAGCGCCCGGCATGACGGTCCTCTACGCGGCCCATCGCGTGTTGGAGCAGTTGACGCTCGATCGCGACCTGATGCACCTGCGCGACCGGCTCTCGCCCGAGGTGGCCGAAATGGTTTACTACGGCTTCTGGTATCACGCGAAAATGGACGCCCTGACGGCGTTTATCCGCCAGGCGCAGAAACCGGTCACGGGCGAGGTGAGCTTGAACCTCTACAAGGGGAACATCCTTGTCGCCGGGCGCAGCAGCCCGAACAGCCTGTACGACGAAGGCCTCGCCACGATGGAGGGCGGCGGCTCGTACAACCAGACCGACGCCGAGGGGTTCCTGCGCATCCAGGGTCTGCCCGGCCGCGTGCAGGCGCGCGTCTGGCCGCGGAAGTGGTGAGGGGAGAGATAAGGGGAGAGAGAAGTGCGGTTGTAATATGCAACGCCCGCCGACTGCGGTCGGCGGGGGCAGGGGCACGATCGTTGTGCGATTCCTGTCGCCGAAACAATCTGCACGACAAAGTTGCTTGCGAATCGACAATACATTATGCTAAGTGTTGTCGCCTTTCCTCCTTCCTTTCCACCCCGCCGCTGAAAAGGAGAACCGCATGGGCCGCCGTTTAACCTCTCTCCAGTCCTCGACTTCGCGCCGCGGCTTTCTGAAAACTTCCGGGACGGCGTTGGCCGGCACGACCGTGCTGAGCGCGATTGCCGCCCGCGCCCATGCGGCCGAGAAAAATACTATCAAGCTGGCCCTGATCGGCTGCGGCGGACGAGGCGCCGGCGCCGCGCTGAACGCCCTGAGCACGAAAGGCCCCACGGTCCTTTGGGCCATGGCCGACGTATTCGAGGACCGGCTCCGCTCGAGCCTCAAATCCCTCGCCAAACATTCCGCCGAGTCGGTGGACGTGCCCGAGGATCGGCGGTACGTCGGGATGGACGCATACCGGAAGGCCATCGATTCGTTGGACCCCGGCAGCGTCGTCTTGCTGGCCACGCCGCCGGCCTTCCGACCGATCCACCTGGAGTACGCGGTGCAAAAGAGGATGCACGTTTTCATGGAGAAGTCGTTCGCGGTGGACGCCCCCGGCATTCGCCGCGTGCTGAAGGCCGGCGAAGAAGCAACGAAGAAGAACCTCAAAATCGTCGGCGGGCTGATGAGCCGCCACTACGGGCCGTTGGAAGAGGCGGTCCGCCAAATCCACGACGGCGCCATCGGCGAGGTCATCACTTGCTGGGCTTACCGCGAACACGCGCCGGTGGGCTTCACGCCGAAATCGCCCGGCGCAAGCGAGCTGGCCCACCAAATCCGCAACTACAGCAACTTCACCTGGCTGAACGGGAGCTTCTTGTTGGACTGGCTGATACACAACATCGACGTATGCTGCTGGGTGAAGGACGCCTGGCCGGTGTCGGCTCAAGGGCAAGGAGGACGCCAAGTCCGCAAGGAACCCGATCAATTGTTCGATCACTATGCAGTGGAATACACCTTTGCCGACGGCACGCGGCTCATGGCCCAGGGCCGTCACTTGGCCGGCTGCTGGGGCTTTTTCGGCGACGTGATCCACGGCGCGAAAGGCTCGGCGATCCTCGGCGAAGGTCAACCCCAACCGCGGATCTACAAGAGCCACGTCCAGACGCCCGAGAGTCTGATCTGGCAACACAAGGGACCACGGCGCAGTCCGTACCAGGTCGAGCACGACCGGCTCTTCGAGGCGATCCGACAAGACAAGCCGTATAACGAGACGGAGCGCTGCGCCAAGGCGGCGATGGCGGGCATCCTCGGACGGATGGCCGCCGAATCCGGAAAACTCGTGACCTGGGACGAGGCGCTGGCCTCGAACCTCGAACTGTCGCCGGGGTTGGACCACTATACGATGGAGTCCGATCCGCCCGTGATGCCCGACCCCCAGGGCCGTTATCCCATCGCTATGCCGGGCGAGACAAAGGTGCTATAATCGACGGCGGAGACGCCGCCGATGATTCGAGACGTCCAGCGCTGGAGTGAGTTCGAGACCGCCTGGATCACCTTGCAAAAGTCCGATTACGTGGATAATGTCCGCCTGGTCGAGGGGATGTACCAGTTGGCTCGTGCGCTAGGCAAGTTCACGGTCGACGACGCCCTGGACGGGATCGAAAAAAACATCCGCCTGGCGGCCGTTCTACGCCATGTTTCAAAAACTCCATAAACGACTGTCAGTTGCCATGAACAACGTAGGCCGGCTAATTCTTTTAATTCCACTGTTGGGCCTTATACCCATGTTTCGAGGCGGCCGATTCGCGTGGAAGGTGGTCCCATTTAGCACGCCGCTCAGCGCCATCTGTTGGTTTGGTTGGTGCTTTGCGATTTTTGCGGGAATTGTGGCGTTGCTTGGCCATTGATCTAACGGAAGTTCCCGGTCGGAACGATCTGTTCCAACACTGCCAAGAGCGGGCCAAGGTTGTGCGCGACCGTGTCCCATACCACGTTGAGATCAACTTCGTAGTACCCGTGAACAAGCCGATTCCGCATCCCTCGGATTTGACGCCACGGGATCTCGGGATAACGCGACGTCGTTTCCGCGCTAATCGCGGCAGAGGCTTCTCCGATGATCTCGATGGACTTCAGCAGCGCCAAGGCAAGCTGACGGTCCTTGTCCAAGTCGGCACGCTGCTTGCCATTGGCGAAATCAAGGGCTTCTTTGGCGGCGTCGCGCATGTGGCGCAGTCGCGTCAAATCATCGGGATACATACTGCGTCTCCGCCGCGGCCAACACCTCGTCGCGGAAATATCGGCTCAGTTCGGCGGGCGTGCGGATGTCCGCCTTGCGTCCCAGCAGGTGCGAAAGCTCCGTCTCCATGTCCGCCAGTTCAAAATATCCCATGGCCGCCCCCGGCTCAAACTCGACTAGCACGTCCACGTCGCTCTGCGGTCCGAAATCGTCGCGCAACACGGAGCCAAACAACGACAGCTTTCGTATCCGGCGGCGCCGACAGAAATCGCCTAGCAAGTCTTCGGATATCTGAATCCGCGCGGTCATGGTCGAAATCTCCCCGCACTTCCATAGGGACTTGTACAAGTATATCATCGGCCGGCCAAACTTGACAACCGCCGCCGGAAAGAATACAAAGTCCACCAGTTGCAGTTTAAGATCAGAATACGGCAGACGCCTTCCACGATCCACTATTGAGTGTTAGATAAACAATGTTGCAAACAATAGCCGGGGGCTAACAGCCCCCGGAGGGAAACTCCCGCAATTCGCGCACATTCCGGGGGCTGTTAGCCCCCGGCTATTGTGAGATTAGCTTCCTGATTCTCACTAGCCACTACATCATGACCACCAAACGGGTATTGATCGTCGGCGGCGTGGCCGGGGGCGCTTCGTGCGCCGCGCGGCTCCGTCGCCTGGATGAAGGGGCCGAAATCTTCATCTTCGAGCGCTCCGGAGACGTCTCCTTCGCCAACTGCGGTCTGCCATATTATCTCGGCGGCGCGATCGCCGAACGGGGGCAACTGTTGGTGGCCACGGCCGAACGGTTCCGCGACCTTTTCAACGTCGAGGTTCGCACCCGGCACGAAGTCACCCGAATCGACCGCGAAAACCGAACCATCGAGGTGAAAAGCCTTCAGACCGGCGCGGTCGTCAATGAACCGTACGACGTGCTGGTGCTGGCCCCCGGCGCCGCGCCGTTGCGTCCGTCCCTGCCGGGCATCGACTCGCCGGGCGCGTTCAGCCTCCGCAACCTCGACGACGTCGATCGAATCCACGCCTGGATCGACCGTCGCAATGTGGACCGGGCAGTGGTCGTGGGGGCCGGATACGTCGGCCTGGAAATGGTCGAAAACCTCAGCCGCCGCGGCGTCACCGTCACGCTCTTGGAGATGGCCGATCAGGTTATGCCGCCGGTCGACCGCGAGATGGCCGCGCCGATCCAACGGGAACTCGAGTGCCAGGGCGTCGATCTCCGGCTCGGCAACGCCCTGGTCGCAATCGAGCCGGGGCCGAAAGACACGATCGGCGTAGTGGCCCAACACGACGAGCGGATCGCGGTCGAGCTGGTCATTCTGGCCGTCGGCGTCAAACCGGAAACGGACCTCGCTCGGCAGGCGGGCCTGGAGATCGGCTCGACCGGCGGCATCCGCGTCGACGACCGGATGCGAACCAGCGATCCGCACGTCTTCGCGGTCGGCGACGCGGTGGAGGTCCGCGATTTCGTCACCGGCCGGCCGGCGCTGATCCCGTTGGCCGGACCGGCCAACCGTCAGGGGCGGATCGCCGCCGACGCGATCTGCGGCCGGCAGTCGCGCTACCGAGGCTCGCAGGGGACCGCCGTGGTTGGAGTGTTCGATCTGACGTTGGCCATGACCGGGGCGACCGAGAAAACGCTGCGGAAGGCCGGCATCCCCTTTGAAAAGTCGTACACGCACTCCTTCCATCACGCCTCGTATTACCCCGGGGCCGAGCGGATCTCGATGAAGCTGCTGTTTGATCCTGAAAAGGGCCGCCTGTTGGGCGCGCAGGCAGTCGGCAAGGCCGGCGTCGAAAAACGGATCGACGTAATCGCAATGGCGATCCAGAACGGTGCCACGGTGTTCGACCTCGAGGAGGCGGAACTCTGCTACGCCCCGCAATACGGCTCGGCCAAAGACCCGGTGAACATGGCCGGGTTCACGGCGGCCAACATCCTCCGCGGCGACGTGCGGGTCGTCCACTGGTCGGAGTGGAAGCGGCAGGAGGCCGCCGGCGAGGCGCCGGTCACGCTCGACGTCCGTCCGTCCACCGACATAGCCGCCGCGTCGATCCCCGGCACGATCCGCATTCCGTTGGGCGAATTGCGGTCCCGGCTGGACGAGCTGCCCCGCGACCGCGAAATCCGGGTCCATTGCGGCTTCGGCCAAATGTCCTACTACGCCGTCCGCTTGCTCACCCAGCACGGCTTCCAGGTCCGCAACCTCTCCGGCGGGTTCACGTCGTACGAGATGGAAGAGTTAAGAGGTTGATTGAATGTCAGGAAAACAAAGTCGTGAACAATAGCCGGGGGCTAATAACAGCCCCCGGAGGGAAAGCCCGCAATTCGAGCACATTCCAGGGGCTGTTAGCCCCCGGCTATTGCGACATTTGTTTTCTGAGGATCAGAGTTGTAGGTTATGCTTTGGCATAACGGAACGCCGTGAAGCAGTTGCGAAGCCGCAAGCGGTGTGATGCGCCGCGCGAACGCGACGGATAAACTAATTACTCGCCCCTCTTCCGCCCGTTCTTATCCGCCTGCCAAACCTGGCCGCCGTCAACGTCCATCGCCGTGAGCCAGCCGTCGCCGTAGCACCAGGTGTCGATGCACTTCAGATAGCCGAGGTCGCGGATTTCGCCGTTGTGTTGCGAGGCGTGGCCGACGATCGCGGTCTTGCCCGAGCAATGAGGGCCGGGAAAACGCTTTTTGATCGAGTCCCAAAGCAGCACCTCCCGCGGCTGATCGTCGAGCGGCCGATCGGCAAGGTAGCCGCCGTGAACGTAGAAGTACCGCTCCGACTCGTGAAACAGCCGGCAGTTCCGAAGGAAATCGACGTGCGACGGCGGCACGTCCTCGGGCCGCACCGTGCCGTATGACTGCAACGTGGCCTCGCCGCCGAACAGGAGCCAATCGACGTATAGTTGCGATTGCCCGTCGATGACCTGCAACATCATCTCTTCGTGGTTGCCCAGCAGGGGGACCAACCGGCATTGATGCCGCAACTCCATCAGCCGTTCGATCACCTCGCGGCTCCGCGGCCCGCGGTCGACGTAATCGCCCAGGGTAACGATCGTATCGTCCGGTCGAGGCCGGATCGCCGCCAGCAGGGTGTCCAGCGCGGGCAGGCAGCCGTGGATGTCGCCGATGGCAATGGTGCGGCCCATGGGTCCGAAGCCGGGTTTCGAGGTGCGAAAAATCCCATTATAATTGGTTGCATGGTGTTACATAGTGCCTGGGGAAACGCCCATGTGTTGGGGTGGCAGTTCAACTGCCACCCCAACCGAGGCGGTTGAACGGCCGTCTCAACCGCGCGATTGTGAACATGACAACGCATTACCGCTTATTTTGTATCGTCTTGTTGATTTTGGCCGCATTAGCGGTCTTTGCAGGCCGACCGGCCGGCCGGGAGGTAGACGTGGACAACCCCGATTCGTTTCCAATGCCCACCCTGGGTGGCAAACAGTTCTGGGCAGATGAGTTGTTCTTCCATCAGTGTCGGATTCAACGGAACGTGCTGAGCGGACACTGCCGGCTGTTGGACGAGCGGAACTGGCGGCAAGCCTCGGGGACATTCGACCATTGCCGCGCGGTGCTGGAACGGATCAAACGCGACCGCGGCCTGCCGCCGATGACCGGCAAGGCGGTGGTTGTGCTCCATGGCCTGGGACGCAGCCGGTCGTCGATGAGCGCGCTCTGCAAGCATCTCCAAGAAAAGGGGGGCTATCGGGTCTTCAACGTCGGGTATCCGAGCACGCAATACGACATGGCCGAGCAGGCCCGCACGCTCCGCCGGCTCGTCGACAACCTCGACGGAATCGAGGAGATCAACTTCGTCGGCCACAGCATGGGCAACATCGTGGTCCGCCACTACCTGGGCGACTTGGCCGAGGCGGAAAAAAGCGGATTTTCCGCGGCCGACCGCCGGGCCGTCGCTCGTTTCGGCCGGTTCGTCATGCTCGCCCCGCCCAACCAGGGCTCGCGGTTGGCCTCCGTTTTCGCCAACAACGCCTTGTTCAAGCAGATCGTCGGCGAGGCGGGCCAGCAACTCGGCCGCCAATGGCCCGAGTTGGAAAAACACCTGGCCACGCCCCACTTCCAGTTCGGCGTCGTCGCCGGCGGCAAAGGAGACGGCAAGGGCTACAACCCGTTGCTCTCCGGAGACAACGACGGCGTGATCTCCGTCGAAACGGCGAAACTCGCCGGGGCACGCGATTTCATCGTCGTTCCCAGCTTGCACTCGTTCGTCATGGACAAAGTCCAGGTCCAGCGGTACGTGCTCTCTTTCCTGCAACACGGCTACTTCGTTTCCGATCCGAAACGGCAACCACTGGAGAAACAGCCATGAGCCGCCAATCTCCGGCCGCCGGTCGCGTGGCCGGCGTCGATTTCGGCACGGTGCGAATCGGAATCGCCATAAGCGACGCCGACCGGAAGATCGCCAGTCCGCTGGAAAACTACACGCGCCGCGGGACGGAGCAGGACGCACGATGGTTCCAGCGGCTGGTCGATGAACATGAGGTGGTTCTGTTCGTCGTGGGGTTGCCGCTCCACATGGACGGCCGCGAGAGCGAGAAATCGCTCGAGGCGCGACGGTTCGGCGATTGGCTGGCCGAGACGACCGGCGTGCCGATCGAGTATTTCGACGAACGGCTGACCAGTCACGAAGCCGAACGGCTCCTGATCGATGCCGAATTGACGCATAAGCGTCGCAAGAAGAGGCTCGACATGCTCGCCGCCCAGATCATTCTTCGAGGATATCTACAGAATGATGAATGATGAATGATGAATTACCTGGTGGAACATGCCCCCCCATGCTCTCCATGTTCTGCATTCATCATTCATCATTCGACATTCATCATTTACCGTTTATGCGGGATATTCATTCAATGCGGATAGTGCCGCGTGCCGATGCTTTTGGTATCTGATCCAGATTATCGGCAGGGCTGTGCCTGCACGTATCGACACGAATAAAGGGGGGATACCATGATCCGCCGGATCGTTTTCGTGCTGCTTTTCGCGGCCTTGACAGCGTCCGTTTTCTGCGTTGCCGCGACCGAAGCCCAACAATCCTACGGCCGCCAATGGGGCCACAGTTACAGTACCCAAGACTGGAACCGGATGTACCACTATCCGTATGTATACTATCCGCAAAACTTCTGGGGCGCGGATTACTATCGCAGCAGCGAAGACCTCTACTATCGCTATCCGCCGGAAATGCGAGTCCCGGTCTACCACAAGCAGTGGCAAAACTATTATCCCCAGCATCGCAGCGACCCGCGATACAAACAGCATCAGTTCTTTCCGATGTTCACGGGCCAACGCCACACGGGCGTGAGGTACCACCAGGGACATCATTTCATCGCCGACGTGTTCTAGCTCCCGCGTTGCAGACCGTGAAAACCACGTTTCTGTACCTTTCGGGGGGTTGCGTTTCCGCGAATCGCGTTCCATAATCCATAATTGTGAGGGCACTGATCCCTCACTGAGTTTGCCCTCCGCAGGTTCCTGCCCCACCTGCGGAGGGTTTTTTTATCACTTCCACGCGGTGAGAGCCACTGGCCCATGTTGGCTCTGAAGACATCCGTCCCAGCTCCTTCAGAGCGCATCGTCACCGTGAAGACTTGCGTGCCGAGCATGTGGTGATCTTTGGAGCCGGGAGCTACCCTGTTGCGGAACCCAGCCTCGGCAGCGCAGTTCGAGTCGGATGCGGTTACTGGGAGAGGGGGAAAGGGTCTCGGTCCTCCTCGTTCAAGGCGATCTGGGCCCGCTTTCCCGCCCGGTTGTCCACGCGGAAGCCACCCGCCGCCTGGTTCGCCGTCAGGATGACGGAGACAATCCTTGGTCCGACATCGACGTGAAGGTTCTCCTGGTTGAAGGTGCAACCCAGCACTATGGCCTTGCCCGCATCAAGCTGAATGGCGGGCGATCCCGTGCCGCGGACGTCCCAGTGTAAGAAATGGCAGGCGTTGGCCGTGAACTGTCCCGAAGGGCTGCGCATCCATACGCAGCGGTCAATCGGTCCCCAAAAGGAGCAGTTGACCAGGCTCACCTTGCCCTTCACCTCAGGTCCGATCTCCACGCAGACGGCTTTGGTGCTGCTCCATCGGCCGACGAATTCGCCGTTGGTGATGAGTAATCCCGGCGTCTGCGCCTGCTCGACGACGACGGCCCGCTGACACGAGTCGGCTCCCAACCCCAGAAAGTTGCCGTTCGTGCTCCCGCTCTTCGACTTGGAGAACTTGTAGCCGACGCCGTAGCCGAAGCAAAAGGTGTTGAGGACGTATTGCCAGTCGGTGCGAGCCAACTCGAAGGCGACGCCCTGGGTGTTGACCCACTTGCAGAACGGGTCGTCGGGCTTGTAGGACACGCCGAACGGCCAGAAGTGGACGTTCTCAATGCGCCCGATGTCAAGGCACTCATCCACGAAGATGCCGCGCTGAATCGGATAACCGGTGACGTTGCGGACGAGGTGCCGAGCAGCGCGGACGAGTTTGACGGCCTCGAAGGGATTGAGGAAACAGCAATCGCGAATGCCGACGTTTTCGGTGTCCTGCGAGGAGACACACGGCGGGTAGGGCACGGGCGGCACGTCGGTCTGCTTCCACTCCGGGTAGGCGACGATCAGCCCGGCGATCACGGCGTTGTCGCCCGCAAGACGAATGAAAGGCGGCCCGTTCGCGGAGCCGCGTCCCGCATAGGCGTGCAGGACCGATCCGGTCAAATTGCCAATCTTCCGTGGGCCGGAGTTTGGCGGCACGCGATAGATGCCCTGTAGGGTCACGTTCGCCGGAATCGACAGGTTGCCGTTGATCCGAAAGCAACCGGCGGGAACATCGACAACCCCTCCTCCGGCTTTTCCGGCCTCGTCCAGCAACCGCTGAAAGACGGCCGTGCAGTCCGCCTGCCCGTCGCCCACGGCGCCAGCCTCGATGACGTTCCACCTTTGCGCGACGCCCTGGCCGAATGCCGGCCCCGCAACAATCGCAGCCGCCAGAAGAACAAAAAACCGTTGTCTCCTCATCGTTACGCCCTCCAATGGTTACCACGAAAAACTGCTTTTGATCAGCCACACGGGAGATTTTCGGCGGGGGAATCGGCCGAGTCAAGCACCTCCGCCCACATAGTGCCTGAAATCCTTGGGAATTGACCATATCGAACAGCCTCCCTAGAATATGGCGTGCGAGGCCGCTGGTACGAAGAAAGGATAGCTACGAATGCAGTATGTCTTTCTGCCGATCTTTCTGCTGATAGTCTGTGCGATCGGGTTGGCGATCGGGTTGCTGATCGTGGGCCAAATTCTGAACCCGATCCGGCACGGGTCAGTCAAGCTGATGCCTTACGAGAGCGGCATGGACCCGATCCACGACGCTCGACGCCGCTTCGACGTCCGCTTCTGTCTGCTGGCAATCGCCTTTCTGGTCTTCGACGTTGAATTGCTGTTCCTCTATCCCTGGGCGGTGGTCTCTCGGTCAAATGATGAATGTAGAGTGATGAATGATGAATTGACGGTCGAATCGAAATCCAACCTCGCCGCCGACATTCATCATTCATCATTCAACAATCATCATTCATCCCTCGCCCCCGTTGCAAGCCGTCACGTGGTTTTCGCCGGTGCGATGACGTTCCTGGCCCTGTTGACCCTCGGATTCGTCTACGACTGGCGCAAGGGGGTGTTCCAATGGCGGTGACGGACGTTACCGGCCGAGGTGAAGCGGGTCCGGCCACAATCGTTGAGTTACCCGAGGGCGTGGCGGTCACCAAGCTCGACGAGCTGGTCAGTTGGTGCCGGAAGAACAGCCTTTGGCCGATGCCCTTCGCCACCGCCTGTTGCGGGATCGAGCTGATGGCAACCGGGGCTAGCCGGCACGACCTGGCGCGGTTCGGGGCCGAGGTCTTTAGGTTCAGTCCCCGCCAGTGCGACCTGATGATCGTCGCCGGTCGAGTGGTGATGAAGATGCTGCCGGTGTTGCAGCGGATTTGGCAGCAGATGCCCGAGCCGAAGTGGTGCATTTCGATGGGGGCCTGCGCCTCGACCGGCGGCGTGTTCGACACTTACAGCGTGGTGCAAGGTATCGACCGCTTCTTGCCCGTCGACGTGTACACGCCCGGTTGTCCGCCCCGCCCCGAGCAATTGATTCAGTCGATTATCGATTTGCAGGAGAAGATTCAGCGAGAAGGGACGTTATTCTGCCGCGAGTTCGACGCCCCCTCGCGGCAGCAGCCACCGATGGCGCTGCGGGAGAGGGGGCGGGGGATTAGGGATTAGGGATTAGGGATTGGAGATTAGAAAAAACCGCTTGCGGTTTCGCAAACCATTACACAAATAAATGTCCAATGACCAATGTTCAATGTCCAATGTTCTATGTTCAGTGGAGTTTTTTGTCATTGGACATTGGACATTGAACATTGGTCATTGAACATTCGTTCTTCCTTTTCTTTCACCGTAACATATTCCTCTACATGATGGATTCACGGGTCATCCAGCAACTACAAACCGCCTTTCCTAATCTGACCGCAAGCGAGTTTCGCGGCCAGACGCGGGTCGTCGCGCCGGTCGAGTCGATCCATGAAGTGCTCGAAACACTCAAAGAGAAATTCGCTTTCGATCTGTTGGTCGACATTACCTGCGTCGATTACCTCTACTACCCCGACGCCGAGGACCGTTTCGGACTGGTGTATCTGCTTGCCAACGCGGAGACCGGCCGGCGGATCACGGTGCGGTGTTTCGTGAACGACACGGACCCGACCGTGCCATCGGTCGTCGGGCTGTGGAAAGGGGCCAACTGGCTCGAGCGGGAGGTGTGGGACATGTTCGGCGTCCGTTTCGACGGACACCCCGACCTGCGGCGGATACTCCTGCCCGAGGAATTCACGGCCCATCCATTGCGGAAAGACTACCCCTTGCAGGGCCGAGGCGAACGGCATAATTTCCCGGTAATTACGCGAGCGGAAGGATGATCTAATGCGTTGGTATGCGAAACCGCAAGCGGTTGGTTTTTCCAATCCCTAATCCCCAATCCCTAATCCCTCTTATGTCCCATCCCGGCGGTCTTGCCCACGACGAGCCGTGGCCGTATCTGTGGACGATGAACTTCGGACCGCAACACCCCGCCACGCACACCACCTTGCGGCTGGTGCTGAAGCTCGACGGCGAAAGGGTGGTCGACGCCATGCCGGACATCGGCTTTCTCCACTCGGGCTTCGAGAAACTTGGCGAACATCTCGACTATAACCAGTACGTTACCGTCACCGACCGGATGAACTACGTCTCGCCGATGGCCAACAACGTGGCCTGGCACCTGGCGGTGGAAAAGCTGCTGGGTATCGAGACGCCGCCGCGTTGCCAATCGATCCGCGTGATCGTCGCCGAGCTGGCCCGCATTTCCGACCATCTGCTGTGTCTGGGCGCGATGGGGCTGGACACCGGGGCCTTCACCCATTTCATCTACGCCTTCAACCCGCGCGAGCAGATTTCCGACATTTTCGAGGCCCTCTGCGGGGCGCGGTTCACGAACAGCTACACGCGGGTCGGCGGTCTGATGTACGACGCCTCGCCCAATGCCATCGAGATGATCCGTGATTTTCTCAAGCAGCTCCCCAAAACGCTTTCCGACATGGAACGGCTGATGAACCGCAACCGGATATTCGTTGACCGCATGAAGGGGGTGGGCGTGTTGAGCAAAGCCGAGGCGATCAACCGCGGCTGCTCCGGCCCGATTGCCCGCGCCAGCGGAGTCACCCGCGACCTGCGCAAGAACGAACCGTATCTGAATTACCGCGACTTTGACTTCAACGTCTGCTGCGCCGAGGGGGGCGACTGCTACGCCCGATACCTGGTCCGTCTGGCCGAGATCCGCGAGAGCCTGAAGATCATCCATCAGGCGGTCGAGAACCTGCCGGCCGGGCCGGTGAACGTCGTGGGGACTGGTCCGTTTTTCGGCGAGAAGACGTTTTTCGCCAACCAAAGTCGATCCGAAAACACGGACCTGTCCCCTTCCGCGTCGCGGGTGATTTTGCCCGACAAAAAAGCGGTTTTCTCGACCATCGAGGGTTTGATTTCGCACTTCGAGCTGGTGATGGCCAACCGGGGCTTTCGGACGCCTTGCGAGGAGATATACTGCGCCACCGAGGCGCCGAACGGAGAGTTGGGATTTTACATCGTCGGCGACGGCGGTCCGCGGGCCTATCGCGCCCGCTGCCGTCCGCCGTCGTTCGTTCACTTTGCCCTGTTCCCGCATTTGATCCGCGGCCACACGATCGGCGACGTGGTGGCGGTACTGGGCAGTCTGAACATAATCGCGGCGGAATTGGATCGGTAAGGAAGGGATTAGGGATTGGGGATTAGGGATTAGATTCTAAATGTTGAAACATTATCGTTTAGCCCCGGCGTCCACGCCGGGTTTGTGATTATCGTGAGTTTGAATGAAATTGCGGCGGAATTGGATCGGTAATGAATGTTTTGGACGCGGAAGTCCGCAAGAATATCGAGCGTTGCCTCGGACGCTATCCGACCAAACAAGCGGCCACCTTGCCGGCATTGCATCTGGTCAACGATCGGCTGGGATACGTGCCGCCGAAGGCGGTGGTCGAAATCGCGGAACTGCTCGAACTTGCCCCCGCTTGGGTGCAAGACACGCTCAGCTTCTACGAATTCTTCAAGCAAGACAAACCGCAAGGAAAATACCGCGTCTGGGTCTGCCGCTCGATCGGTTGCGCGGCCCGCGGTGGGGAGGACTTGCTGGAATACCTTTGCGAAAAATTGAAAATCAGCCCGGGCGAAACGACCGCCGACGGCCGCGTTACGCTCGAATACGCCGAATGTCTCGGGGTCTGCGAACTTGCCCCGGCGATTCTGGTGAACGACACGCTGCATGGAAATATGACGATGGAAAAGATTGATGAATTAGTAGATCAAATGTCCAATGACCAAGGTTCAATGTCCAATGACCAAGGTTCAATGTCCAATGACCAATGTTCAATGTCCAATGACCAATGTTCAATGTAGATTCATAAACATTGAACATTGGTCATTGAACATTGAACATTATGAATTACGAACCCGTACTGCTGGCGAACGTCCAAAAAAAAGACAGCCACACGCTGGCCGTCTACCAATCGGGCGGCGGGTATCGGGGGCTGCGCCGGGCATTGAAAGAGATGTCGCCCGAGGACGTGGTGGAACTGGTCAAGCAGAGCGGGCTGCGCGGCCGCGGCGGGGCGGGGTTTCCCACCGGAATGAAATGGTCCTTCCTGCCCGAAAACCATCCCGGCCCGGTCTATTTCTGCGTCAACGCCGACGAGAGCGAGCCGGGTACCTTCGTCAACCGCGTGCAGATGGAACTCGATCCGCATCAGGTACTCGAAGGCGCCATCCTCAGTTGCTACGCCACCCGCGCCGCGACCGCCTACATATATCTCCGCTACGAATATCCCTTGTGCAGGAAACGGATGCAGGCGGCCATCGACGAGTGTTACGCCGCCGGATACCTGGGCCGTAACGTACTCGGCAGCGATTTCTCGCTGGACGTTTACATCCACGTCGGGGCGGGGGCCTACGTCTGCGGCGAGGAGACCGGACTGATCGAGAGCATCGAGGGGCGCCGGGCTTGGCCGCGGATCAAACCGCCGTTCCCGGCCGTCGAGGGCCTTTTCCGAAAGCCGACCGTGGTGAACAATGTCGAGACGCTCGCCTGCGTGAAACACATCGTCGATCGGGGCGCGGCCTGGTTCCGTTCGATGGGCACTCCG